>DASQIW010000080.1:0-101298 GCA_035631375.1 Streptosporangiaceae bacterium | reverse complement strand
CGCCCACCGCCGGTTACCGTCGCACATGACCCCCACGTGCCGGGGAATCGCCTGAGGCGACAGGGCCGCCCCGAGCCTGTGCTCGTACAGCCGGTAGACGAGACTGCGGAATCGCATCCGGCACCCTTCCTTGCTGCTGCCAGCGCGGCATCGCCGTGCGGCCGGGTTCTTGCCCGGCTGACAGATCGCTGGGTGACGGCTGCCTCGCCGGCGCGCCGTCGGCCGCCGAGATGGCGGCCAGGCCCGTCAGAACCGTATCCAAGAATGCCATCAGTTCGGCAGAAGTCAGGACAGCTCGCACGCCAACCCCGCCAGGTCCCCAGGCTTCGATCACCGCGCGTCTGGTCAATTGCCAGCCGCCGTGACCGCTGGCCGACGCCCGTGCCGATTGCCGCTGACCTGCCCGCGGGCGCGGCGGCGTGCGCTGGCCGATTCCTGCGCACTCGCCCAGCCAGACGGCGCTCGACCGCAGCACGCAGCGCAGCTCGCCCGTTCCCGGCGGGTCTACGCGGTCACGGGAGCGCAGCGCGAAGTATTCGTGATCGCCGGGCACCTCGCCTGCAGGGCGCGCGGTACCGGCCGACGAGGTCCGACGCACTCGGCTGCTGGCGACAGCGCTTTCGCCGGCGCCGGGGACCGGGAACCGGTCGTCGGGGTCTGGCCAGGCATCGGCCTGCGAGGGGTCGCTGCGAGCCGCGCCGACCTGCTCGGCGAGCTGGGCCAGTTCGTAGCCGCACCGCTGCCCGACGGCGGCGAATGGCTCCGAGTCCCTCGTGAGGCTCAGCGTGATCTCATACGGCTGGCCCGCGCGATCATGGCAGCTCACAGGCTCGACAGACAGCACAGAGCCATCGACGCAACGTAGTTCCCCCATAACGGAACGCTAACATCGGGCCGTTGGACGGCTGCATCAGCCGCCGCGGGTGAGGCGCCCACTCCTGAGGGGCCTCAAAGGCAACTTTGCTGCCCCTCTAGGGGCAGCATGGATCCCCTCACGCCCCAGGCAGTTACTCCGGCAGCGCCTCGATGGCCGCAGCGACCCGGCGGTGCGCCGCCCAGATCTCCTCCGGCAGCCCGTCGAACTGGGCCAGGTGCCGCTCGCGGTGAGCCATCTCCGCCCGCCAGCGCGGCGCGTCGATGCTCAGCACCTTCTCCAGCTCCGCCGGGCTGATCGACATGCCCTCGAGGTCGAGCTCAGCTGCAGCGGGGACGATGCCCACCGGTGTCCGTACGCCTTGCACCGAGCCCTCCTTGAGCTGCATCAGCCACAGCAAGGCGCGCAGATTGTCGCGGTAGCCTGGCCACAGGAAATGCCCGTCCTCGGGATCCCGCTGGAACCAGTTGACGTGCGCGAAGATCGGCCGCCCCGCGTCAGAGGCCGATCCGATGATTCGCAGCCAGTGCGCCGCGTACGCCCCCTCCGGGTACGACATGAACGGCCGCATCGACATCGGGTCGTACCGGAGCTGACCGTCCACCCCCTCAGCCGCGAACGTCGCCTCCGCACCGAGCGTGAGGCCGTCGTAAACGCCCTCGGCGAGGTCGGTGATAGCGCGGATGAGCGGTTCCCGGTCGCGGGTCCGGCCGCCGAAGATGATCGCGTCAATCGGCACCCCGCGCGGATTCTCGAAGTCCGCGGCGATGTTGGGCACGTTGGCCAGCGTCGTGGTGAACCGGCTGTTGGGGTGTGCCCACGGCTTGCCCGCGTCATCCGCCGATCGCTCGGAGATCAGCTGCCCGGTCCAGTCCCGCCACCCAGTCACATCGGCGGGCGGTGCTGGCGTGCGTCCCTCCCACCAGACATCCTGGGTCAGGTCGTTGTAGGCGACGTTCGTAAACAGCACGCCCGTGCCGGGAGCCACCGAGCCCAGCGCTGTGGGGTTCGTCACCTCGTTGGTGTCCTTGGCAACTCCGAACACGCCGAACTCTGGATTGATCGCGTAGATCCTGCCGTCAGAAGGATCGACCTGCAGCCAGGCGATGTCGTCGCCGTAGAAGGAGACGTGATAGCGGTCGCCCAGGCTGTCCGGCGCGAGCATCATCGCAAGGTTGGTCTTCCCTGACGCGCTAGGGAAACCGCCGCAGATGTGCCACGTGCGGCCAGTCTGCTTGTCGGTGATGCCGATGAGCATGAACTGCTCGGCCAGGAACTCCTGCGATACCCAGCCGTCATAGGAGGCCTGCCGCAGCCCGTGCGCGATCTTGCCGAGCAGCGCGTTCCCGCCGTAGGAGGAACCGTAGTGCAGGATCGTCCGTTCGTCGGCAACCGTCACGAAGTAGCGCTGGTCGTCCTGGGTGCCCTGGCCGAGGTTCGGCAGGTCGCCCGTGACGTGCACGCCCCGGACGAACCTGCCCGGCTCGGGAAGGCTGTTCACGTACTCGACGCCGCAACGCGCCATCCGGATCATGTGCAGGGCGACCGTGCGGTGATCGGTCAGCTCGACGCCAGCGGCGTACGGCGCCAGCGGCGAGCCTGGCGGCGCCATGAGGTACGGGACAACGTACATGGTCTTGTCGGCGGAGGCGTCGCGCATGAGCCCGGTCACGAGCGGACGCATCTCGCCGGACGAGCGCCAGTTGTTGTACAGGCCCTTGTCGCCCGGCCGCGCGGTCGCGACGATGGTGCGCTCCTCGGAGCGGGCGGTGTCCTTGACATAACTGCGGGCGTAATAGCGGCCGTCGCCCGCTGGCAGGATCTCGCCCGCGGCGAGCGACTCGCGCACCAGCCTGGCGTCGTCTGCTGCGCCGACCACCTCGACCTGGCTGGCACCGGTGTGATGAGCCCAGTAACGGACGAAATCGCGCACCGCCGGATTAATGAGGCCGGCTCTGTCGAGCGTTGATTCCAGGTCAGCCGAGTCCGCTCGGGTCTTTATCATCGTGCCGCCACCGCCCTCGCCGTGCGCTCCCGGGATTGGGGGAGCATACCCCGGCACGAGAGGTTCAAATGGGGCTGACCCGGGCAATCATTTCCGTACCGTTTCCGATTGGCGACACTTCCCGCCCACAAGGGAACGGGGTTGCCGTACCGCGCCGCGTCGCGACGGCCGCACCGGCCACGGGCAACCCGGGTTTTCCCTCACGGGTGGCTCAGCGAGCGGCTACGACTCTGGCCCCTCGGCCCTGACCTGCTCAACCTTGCGCAGTGCATCCCTCAGGTCGCCCAGCCAGGTGCCGGAGTTCGCGCCGACGAGGCGCACGCACCAGGCGAGCGCGTCGCTGCGGCTGCGGGCTACTCCGCCATCCACAAGCGTGTCGAGAACCTGCCGCTCCGACTGCCGCAGCCTGGTCATAACCGGAACGGAAAAAGTGGTGAACATCACTCTGCTGCCGCCGACTTCGACGCCCCAGGAGACCTTTCGGCCGAACTTGTGCTCGGCCTCCCTGGCAATCTCGATCCGGTGGTCGCGAGTCTCCTCGCGGAAACGGCGGCCACGGCCCTCGGCTGCGGCCGCAGCCGCCGCGTCACCCGCAGGCGCGCCCTCGAGATCCGGGGCGGCGAGCGTCCCGACTACCGTGATCTCCTCGCGGTCCACACTGACCGCCGGTGGACCAGTGAACCAGCCGTCCGGCAGACGGCCGGTGAACCAAGCGCGCAGCGTCTCCTGTGCCGAGCCGGAGCTCGGCGACGATGTCTCAGTACTCATGTAATCATGATTACACCGTTGCACGCCTCCGCGCAACGGCGGGCCGTCAGCCTGTTTCACCCGCCACGGCGGCGGCCAGCTGCGGGTCCACCCGAACCGCGCCAGCGAAGCCGCTCCCGAAGTCGGCTGGCACGACCTCCACGGTCTTACCCGGCTCGGGCGCCTGCACCATGAGGCCGCTCCCGAGGTAGATGGCCACGTGCGAGATGTAGTAGGGCGCCGTCGGGTCGGTGTGGTAGAAGAGCAGGTCGCCAGGCTGGAGCTGGGCTGGCGGGATCAGGGGGCCGGTCAGCGCCTGCTGGGCGGCCACCCGAGGCATGACGACTCCGGCCTGCCGCATTGACCACTGGACCAGCCCGGAGCAGTCGAACACGGTAGGCCCGCTCCCGCCCCAGATGTACGGAAAGCCAAGCCGACTGAGCGCGGCCTCAACGAACGTCCTGGTCTGGCCAACTGAAAGGGTGTTACCGCTACTGGCGGAGATCCCGGCGACGCCCGCCAGCCCGGCTGCGGACGGACTTTCTTTCTGTGCCGCCTGCGCGACCAGCGGGGCCACCGTGTCGCCGGAGGGCAGCAGCTTCTTAATCGAGCTGATGAGCTCGCTGAGCCGCGCGTGCGGTGCGCTGACCACGAGTCCGTTCCCGGCCGGCATGCCGAGCGAGCGGGCCACGGAATCGGAGACCACCGCGTCCACGCCGGTGATTCCGATGGTGCCGAAACCGCCGACGGGCAGCCGCTCCGTCTTCGACGCAGTGACGGTGACGAGGCCGCCGAGCGGCAGGCCTTGCTGCTCGCCCATGAGATAAGAAACGGCGATGTCGCCGGCCGCGACGTTCTGCCATAGCGCGGTGGACGTTGCCGTCGGTGCCGCGGCGAACTGCCGGAAGGCGACCGGATCGACGCCGAGCGTGGCGACATAGCTGCCGTCCAGCCGGATTCGCGCGGCGTCAAGCTGGTTGATCGCGCCGACGCCGGGCAGCTTGCCGATCGCCTGCACCACGGCAGGCTGCAAGGTCTGCGGTGCGACGATGAACAGGTCGGCCTCGTGCGCGGGCCCGACCCGCGGCAGTGGCTGTTCCGCTCGCCCGGTTACGGCGCCAGCCGGGCTGGCGGGCGTGGTGGCTGACGGCACGAGCACTCCGCCGGACGGCAGATTCAGGCCGGCTTTCTGCGCCGCGACCGCCTCGGTCTCGCCCAGCAGTGCCCGCTGCGCTGCGGCCTGCGCGACGGCGCTTCCGGTGGACCTGGTGCCGATGGCATTGAGCAGGCCCACGTATTGCCGCACGCCGGGCGCGCCGCCAACCGCGGTCGCGTTCCGGTGCTCAGGCGCTCGCCGGGGCGCCGGGGTCGAGGTCGCTGTCACCGCCAGAGTCACGGCGACGGCAGCACCGACGGCCGCTGTCATCCCGAGGCCAGCACGCAGCCGACGGCGACCGGGTGCGCTCGCCACCGAGCCGACACCTGCCCGCATGGCAGTGTTGAGGCGACGAAGTCCGTCGCGCACCCGTCACTCCCCTCGGCGTCCGGAATTGGCTAGCCCGCCACCCACGATGCACGCGCATCCCCGACGCGTCCATACCCAGCAAACCCCGATCATCCGCCACGTGCACGGCGAACAGGGTGACCTAGTCGGCAAAGCCTCTGCGAACTTCTCCTAAACGCCGCCCAATCTGCGCGTGGATGCCGTGTCTGTTCGGCGTGCGCGGCCACTGCGGTGTCTTCTGCACCGTGCCCGTTACTGAAGCGCCGCGAGCAGTTCGGCTGTACCGGTCACCGGCGCGCGGCAGGTGAACCCACGGCAGACGTAGGCGGCGGCCTTTCCGTCCACGGGACCGCGACCTTCGAGGAGGGGGATCGCCATCGCGCTGGCTGAGTCGGCGATGTCGGCGGGCGCGCCGACACTGGCGCCGTCGCCGCAGGCGATCACCGCGCCGGGCGGTGCGGCGGCGAGCGCCGTGCGGTGCAGTTCGTCGCGCGTAGCCGTGGCCGGTCCGACGACCGCGATCTCCACCGGACCGGATAGCACCGCCTCGGCGACGGCGAGCCCGGCCCCTGCTGCCCGGGGAAACCGGCCGGCCAGCGCCGGGACTGCCGCGAGCGCCGCGAGCGCCGCGTCCCTGTGCGCCGCCGAGCCGGTCAGTGCTGAGTAACTCAGCAGCGCGTCCGCGACGGCGAACGTGCCCGACGGACTCGGGCCGTCAGCCACGTCGGATGGCCGGTAGATGAGCCGCTCGCCGTCGTCCGCAGTGTCGTAGAACCCGCCGGCTCCGTTCCCGAACCTGGCCAGCACCGTGTCGAGCAACTGTCCCGCGATCCCGAGCCACCGGGCCGCCGCTCCGGTTGCCGTCGTGACGCCCGCCAACGCGATCAGGCCGCCCGCAACGCAGCCATAGTCGTCCAGCACACCGGTGGTCGCTGACACGAGCCCGCCCCTCGAGGTCCGGGTTAGCCTGCCTCTCTGCAGGTGCAAGCCGACCAGCAGTTCCGCTGCATCACCTGCCGCCGACACCAGGTCGGGCCTGCCGAACAGCAGCCCTGCTTCCGCCAGCGCCGCGATGGCCAGGCCGTTCCACGCAGCCACGACCTTGTCGTCCCTGGCTGGCCGTGGACGCACCGCGCGGGCCGCCAGCAGGCCTGCCTGCACCCGGCTGAACCGGCCTGGGTCTGGCGGGTCTGCACGAAGCTGCAGGACCGAGGCGCCGTGCTCGAACGTGCCGTCCTCAGTGACGCCGAACACGGCCGCGGCGTAGCCGCCGTCGTCGGCGCCGAGCGCGCTCGCGAGCTGCGCCGGCGTCCAGACGTAGAACGCGCCCTCACCACCTTCGCTGTCAGCGTCGAGCGCGGCTGCCAGGCCGCCCTCCGCCGTCCGCATCTCGGCGAGCATCCAGTCGCAGGTCTGGGTCGCCACTCGCCGGGCGAGGGCGCTGCCCGTGCGCCGCCAGAGGTGCGCATAAACGCGGGCGAGGAGTGCGTTGTCGTAGAGCATCTTCTCGAAGTGCGGAACGACCCACTGAGCGTCGACGCTGTAGCGGGCGAATCCGCCGGCTAGCTGGTCGTACATGCCGCCCCTGGCCATACCATCCGCCGTGACCCTCGTCATGGCCAGTGCCTGATCCGCGCTTGTTCCCGTCACCCGCTCGCCATGCCGGAGCAGAAACTCCAGCACCATGGATGGCGGGAACTTCGGCGCGCCGCCGAACCCGCCGCTCCTCGCGTCGAACTCGCGCGCGAGCGCCGTCACCGCAGCCTCGCACGCATCGGCGAGCCGACCCTCCCCAGGGGCCTGAGCGGTGGTTGCCGTCAGTCCGGGTGCCTCGTCCTCGCCGGCCACGAGCTCGGCGGCCAGGGCATCAGCCCCGGACGGGCGGGCTCGCTCGGCCAGCGCGGCGGCGATCTGGCCGGCCTGCGCGGCCACATGCGCGCGATCCTCACGCCACGCCTGGGCAACGCCGAGGACAAGCCGCTGGAACTGGGCGCGCGGAATATAGGTGCCGCAGAAGAACGGTTCGCGTTCCGGCGTCATGAAGACCGTCATCGGCCAGCCGCCCTGCCCCGTCATTGCCTGGGTGGCGGCCATATAGACGCTGTCGACATCAGGCCGTTCCTCGCGATCCACCTTGATGGCGAGCACGTGCTCGTTCATGAGTGCAGCAGTGTCCGGGTCCTCAAACGACTCGTGAGCCATCACGTGGCACCAGTGGCATGCCGAGTAGCCGACCGAGAGCAGCACCGGCACGTCCCGCTCTGCCGCGGCGGCGAAGGCCTCGTCGGACCACGGCCACCAGTCGACTGGGTTGTCGGCGTGCTGGAGGAGATACGGGCTGGTCGCGCCGCGAAGCCGCTCTGCCATGACTCCATCATTGCCTGCGGCCCGCCGCCGCGGTCCTTCGCCGTGGGATCAGCCGGCGCCAGCCCGTTCCCTTCTGTACTGAACCTGGCCATTAGCTGACAATCGCCTGTCGCGCTGGCGAGCACTCGCTTCGGGGTCCATGCTGGTGGGAAACGTCATGGCACGGGTCAGGCGGCCGGGACGCCGGCGAGCGCCTGGTGTCGGACCCGTCACATAGCGGTAGGGAATGTGCCATCGCGGCGGATAAGGTCGGTAAACTGCCACGATTGCGCCGAACTACTGCCGTCGCCTGAGCGGTAGAGCACAACGGTTGGAGCACTGATGCGCGTTCTGGTCCTCGGCGGTGACGGTTTCTGCGGCTGGCCTACCTCGCTGTACCTATCTGACCAGGGTCACGAGATCACGATCGCCGACAACCTGAGCCGGCGGAAGATCGACGTCGAGCTGGAGGTCGACTCACTCACCCCGATCCGTCCGGTCCGGGATCGGCTGGCCGCCTGGCGCGAGGTGTCCGGGCGCGAGATCGGGTTCGTGAATGTGGACCTGGCGACGGAGTATGACCGACTGGCCGACCTGCTGGTCGACCTGCGGCCGGATGCGATCGTGCATTTTGCCGAGCAGCGCGCCGCGCCGTACTCGATGCGGAACGAGAAGGCCAAGCGCTACACAGTGGACAACAACGTCCGGGGCACTCACAACCTGCTCACCGCGCTGGTCGCGACCGGCGTGGACGCCTCGCTGGTGCACCTCGGGACGATGGGCGTCTACGGGTACGGCTGGTCGGGCAGCGCGCCGATCCCTGAGGGCTACCTGGCCGTCAAGGTACCGACCCCGGAGGGAGAGCTGGAGCGGGAGATCCTGCACCCGGCTAACCCGGGCTCGGTCTACCACCTGACCAAGACGCTCGATCAGCTGCTGTTCTCGTTCTACGCAAAGAACGACGGGCTGCGCATCACCGACTTGCACCAGGGCATCGTGTGGGGCACTCAGACCGACCAGACCGCCCAGGACGAGCGACTCATCAACCGGTTCGACTACGACGGTGACTACGGCACCGTGCTCAACCGGTTCCTCATGCAGGCGGCCATCGGGCACCCGCTGACTGTGCATGGCACCGGCGGCCAGACCAGGGCGTTCATTCACATCCGCGACACCGTCCGCTGCATCGAGATCGCGCTCAACAATCCGCCGGAGACCGGTTCCAAGGTGCTGGTCCGCAATCAGGTCACCGAGTCCCACCGTCTCCTCGATCTGGCGAAGCTGATCGGCGACATGACTGGCGCCGAGATCGCGTACTTGCCCAACCCGCGCCGCGAGGCTGACGAAAACGAGCTGATCGTGCGGAATGACCAGTTCCTGGCGCTGGGGCTCGAGCCCACCACGCTGTCGGAGGGCCTCCTCGAGGAGATCACCGACGTCGCCGGGAGGTACCGCCACCGCGTCGATCCGCGCAAGATCATCGCACGGTCGGTGTGGCGGGCCGGCATGGAGACCTCTCCCGACCTGATGACCGAGCTGCCGCCGCAGTAGCGGGATTGTCGGCGCGGTGAGTGTGCATGTCCGGTGGCCCGGTGGGTTATCGGCCCCCCGGACAGGCCTTCATCGTCATGAACTGGCGGCTGAGGTGTCAGGGCCGACGTTGTGCTCGAGCCAGTCGCTGAGCGGCTCGACCGCAGCGAGGAAGCCGGTCACCTTCGTCCGTGCGGCCGGCGTGCCGAGCCAGGGCTCGACCGGCCAGTGCTTCCAGGCATACAGACCCTTCTGGCGTAGCAGCTCGGCCCGTGGGTGCTCGGCGGGATAGCCGCGCGGCACCTTCTTCAGCGACTCGTGGCCCTGCACGCCGATGTCCTGCTCCCGGAGCGTCACGACGATCCTCGCGAGCGCCTCGCCGGTCACATCGGCGGCGACTGCGCTGCGGTACCGGTCGAGCTGCTCAGGGACCATCTCATGCATGCCGCGGCCGGCGCCGAGCCCCTCGGCTGACAGGCGCACGTAGCCGTCGCGGAAGGCGGCGGCGATCTCGGTCTTGTACGGCGACTTGTCCTTGCTGAACCTGACGTCGCGGTAGGGCCGGAAGATCTTGGACTCGCCTGGCTCCGCTTCAAGCTCGGCAACTAGCTGGCGCATCGGGGCGAGGACGCATTCGTCATAGACCTGCTTGTGCGCCAGCCAGTAGGACTTCGTGTTGTCGGCCGCGAGGCCCTCGTAGAACTCCAGCGCCTCAGCTGGCCAGCCCTCGAACGCCATGTGCCAACCTCCCGTCCGTGCCGCTGGCCGTGATGTGGCCCCTTAGCGCGTCAGGGTAACTCTGACACCCCTCGGTGCGGGAGTCACTCGTGCGGCTGTCAGAGGTGACCCAGCACGGGATGCGGCGCATACAGCTCCTCAAGCCGCTTCACCTCGTCGGCCGTCAGCGACAGTTGCTCGGCAGCCAGCGCGTCCTCGAGATGGCCCAGCCGGGTCGCGCCCACGATCGGCGCGGTGACGCCTGGCCGCTGCAGAAGCCAGGCGAGGGCAACCCGTGCGGACGGCACGCCACGCTCGGCCGCCACCTCTGCGCATCGGTCGACGACGTCGAAGTCGGTCGGCTGCCGGTACAGCGACTCGCCGAACGGGTCAGTGCCGGACCGGACCGTACGGCGCTCGCCCGACCGGGTCCTGGTGCCCGCGAGCAGGCCGCGGGCGAGCGGGCTCCAGGGAATCACGGCCACACCCTGGTCGATGCACTGCGGGATCATCTCCCGCTCCTCCTCCCGGTAGACCAGGTTGTAGTGGTTCTGCATAGACACGAACCTGGTCCAGCCATGCGCGTCGGCCGTGTACTGCGCCTTGGCAAACTGCCACGCGTGCATGCTGCTGGCACCGATATAGCGCGCCTTGCCTGCGCGGACCACGTCGTGCAGCGCCTGCATCGACTCCTCGATCGGCGTGTTGTAGTCCCACCGGTGGATCTGGTAGAGGTCGACGTAGTCCATGTTCAGCCGGCGCAGCGAGGCGTCAATGCCGGACAGAATGTGCTTGCGCGACAGGCCCCGTTCGTTCTCGCCGCGCCCCATGGGCATATAAACCTTCGTCGCCACGACGAACTCGTCCCGGTCAAGGAACTTGGGCAGCAGGCGGCCGGTCGCCACCTCGCTTGCACCGTCCGAGTAGGCGTCAGCGGTGTCGAAGAAGGTGATCCCGCCCTCGACTGCGGCCTGGACGATCGGCTCTGTCGCCGCCTCATCGAGCACCCATGGCCGCTCGCTGTTGTCGCCGTAGCTCATCATGCCGAGGCACACGCGGGATACGCGCATTCCGGTGGAGCCGAGGTTCACGTACTGCACCGAGTGCCTCCGTCAACGTGAGTGGCTAGTGCACCGAGCCTTCCACAACGGGCCCCCGGACTGCGACGCCGGCGTCGATCTCCTGCTCGCGGATGCCGTACCGCGCGTAGAGTCGGCGCAGCGGCCCCGGCGCCCACCAGTTGGCGCGGCCGAGGAGCCGCATGGTGGCCGGGACCAGCAGGACCCGGACGATCGAAGCGTCGATCACCAGGGCCACGATCATCCCGACGCCGAGCAGCTTAATGAACGTGATGCCCGACGCCGAGAACGCGCCGATCACGATCACCAGCAGCAGTGCCGCGCTCGTAATGATCCCGCCGGTGCGCTGTAGCCCGGTGGCGACGGCGTCCGCATTGTCACCGGTCTGGTCATACCGCTCCCGCACCCGGGACAGCAGGAACACCTCGTAGTCCGTGGACAAACCGAAGATAATCGCGAGCATAAGAATCGGCATGGTCGGGTCGATGGTGCCGGTCGGCGTGAACTGGAGCAGACCAGACAGGTGGCCCTGCTGGAAGATCCACACCACGACGCCGAACGTGGCGGACAGCGACAGCAGGTTCATCACGATGGCCTTCAGTGGCAGCACCACCGAGCCGAACGCGAGGAACAGCAGCACGAACGTCGCGGCCGCCATGACCAGCGCCATCCACGGCACCGTCGCTGACAGGCTGGCCAGCTCGTCGACGGTCCCCGCCGTCTGCCCGCCGATGTAGGCCCGCGCCCCCGCGGGCGGGGCTACGTCACGAACGTGCTGCACGATCTGCCTGGCTTGCGCCGACTGCGTGTCAGGACCGTAACGAAGATCAATCCGGCCAATGTCGCCCCGCACGCCGGTCACCTGGGCGCCGGTCACGCCCGGCACCTGACCGAGCCGGCCAGCGTAGGCGGCAAGTTCCTGGTGCTCAGCGGGCGAGGCTGCGACCGGCGCGGGGAACGAGACGACCGCCTCGATCGGCGCGGTGACGTTGCCAGGGAAGGCATGGGCCAGTTGCTCGCTCACCACCCGCGGCTGTGCAGCGGCAGGCAGGTCCCGCGCGTCGACACTGCCCCAGGAGATCCGCAGGAACGGCGAGGCGAGTGCGAGCAGGACCACGACGATAACAGCGGCGAAGGCCACTGGCCTGCGCATCACGGCGCCCGCGAGCCGGTACCAGCCTCCTGCCGCCGCTGCCGTCCGCGGCGCCACGACGGCCCGGCGCACCCGCAGCGCGTTGACCCGCCTGCCCAGCAGGGCCAGCAGAGCCGGCATGACGGTCAGCGCCGCAATCATGTCCACGAGAACTGTTGCAACTCCGCCGTAGCCCATCGAGCGCAGGAAGGTCTCCTGGAACAGCAGCAGGCTCGCCAGCGCCGCCGCCACCGTGATGCCGGACACCGCCACCGTGCGGCCTGCCGTCGCTACCGTCCTCGCCACGGCGTCTTCCACCGACGGCTGTCTGCGCAGCTCCTCTCGGAACCGGCCCACCATGAACAAGCCGTAGTCGATCGCGAGCCCAAGCCCCAGGATCGTGGTGATGTTGATCGAGTAGATGGACACCGGCGTCGCCAGGGTCAGCAGCCGGAGCACAGCAAACGAGCCAATGATGCCGATGCCACCGATCGCGACCGGCAGGCTCGCGGCCACCAGGCTGCCGAAGATGACCGCCAGCAGGATCAGCAGCACCGGCAGCGAGATGCCCTCCGCGCGGCCGATGTCGCTGTTGACCTCCTTGTTGATCGCCGCCTCGGTCGGGATCTGCCCGCCTACCCCCACCGTGAGGCCAGGCGCCGAGAAGTCGTTCTTGATCGCGTCATAGTTCGTGGTGCGAGCCGAGTCGCTGCTGCCCGCGAGCTCGATAGCGGCGTAGGTCACCCGGCCGTCCGCGCTCACGAATCTCGGGTTGCCAGTGGACCAGTACGTCTGCACCGCCGCGACCCGGCTGGCGGGCAGCCTGGCCAGGCTGTCAGTAACGGCCGAGCGGTAGGCGGCCGAGCGGACGGTGAGGTGGCCTTCACCGGTGTACAGCACCACGACGTCGGCCGATTCCCGGCCGAAGGCGTGGCTGGCAATATTGGATTCCTGCTGGCTCTCGCTGGTCGGCGGGGTGAACCCGCCGCTCGACTGGAGCGCCCGGAAGACACCCGTCCCCCAGGCCGCGCCCGCCGCGATCACCAGCAGCGCGACGAGAAGGACCAGCCGTCGGCGCCTGAATACGAATCTTCCCCAGGACTCGAACATGAGATACTCCGCGGCTATGGTGGTTAGCAAAATTTGCTGTGGTTAACACTGCGAGTGGCTTGCACTTGAGTTAACGCCGTAAAGCATTTACGTTGTAAACTTGGCATACAGAGTTAACCGTTGTCAAGCCCGAGCAGCTGAGCAGCGCGGACCGTGGACTAGATGGGTCCCCGCGCTTGCGTCAGTCGGACAAGAGGAGGAAGACGATGGTGGTGCAGGCGCCGAGCAGGCGCGATCGTCTCCGGGCCGCGACGACGCAGGAGATCATCGAGACCGCGCGCAGGCTGCTGGTGACGGAGGGGCCTGAGGGAGCGTCCCTGCGCGCGATCGCGCGGGAGATGGGCATGACGGCGCCAGCTCTCTATCGGTACTTCGGCAGCCACGAGGAGCTACTCCGGCACGTCGTGGGCAGCATCTTCATGGACCTCGCGGACCACGTTCGCGTGGCGATCAATAGCGCCGCGGACGAATCTCCGGCGGGCTTCAGCAGCGACGAGATCATGGCGCTCAAGCTGACCGCCGGATGCCGGGCGTTCCGCGCCTGGACGCTCGAGCATGTGCCGGAGTTCAGCCTCGTCTTCGGCAGCCCGCTGCCCGGCCTTGAGGTGCTGCACGAGATCCATGCCGACCCCACCGTGGACTGCGGCTACCAGTTTGGCCAGATCTTCCTCGACCTCTTTGGTGACCTGTACCGCCGACACCCGTTCGCAATTCCGGCGGACGAGGATATCCAGCCGGCGCTGCGGAATCAGCTGGCGCGGTACCGCGACATGGTGGGCTCGGACCTGCCGCTCGGGGCACTCCAGACTTTCCTGCGTTGCTGGGTACGGCTCTACGGAGCCGTGAGCCTCGAGGCGTTCGGCCACCTCAAGTTCGCCCTCGATGATCCCGCGCCCATGTTCGAGCTCATGCTGACCGACCTCGCGTCCATGCTCGGGCTGCAGTATCCGCTGGCACGCCGGGCAACTGGCGGCATTCAGGCGGCCGGCCGCTAGGCGACGAACGGCACGGCGCCGGAATCCGCCGTCATCGGCCTGCCAGCGGCTGCCCAGTCCTGCATGCCACCGCTCACGTTGACGGCCTGCCAGCCGGCCCCGTTGAGTGCCTGCGCCGCCCTCGCCGAGCGGACGCCGGACCGGCAGATCACGTAGATCTGCTGGTCGACCGGCAGTTCATCCGTCCGCGCCCCGAGCTGGCCGAGCGGAATGTGCGTCGCCTCCGGAACGTGGCCGGCTTCCCACTCATCGATCTCGCGCACGTCGAGCAGCCATGCCCCGTCGGGCACGGTCGCGGCCGGAACCTCGGGTAGCCCGTTAGCCATAACGGCTCCTCACTTTCACCGGGTGCGCTCGCGTCGCTGCACTCAACCTTAAACGGCCGCCTCGCCGGCCTCACCGGCGCCGAGCAGCAGGCCGTACGCCAGCAGCGGCTCATCTGGTTCCGGCGACCAGTCCCGCTCCGGCAGTCGGCTGAACCCTGCCTCCTCGTAGAGGTGATGGGCGGCTTTCATGTCGACCTGGGTCGATAGCAGCAGGCGGCGGATCCCCTCCCGGCTGGCGCGGTCGATCACCGCGGTCAGCAGTGCCCGGCCGACACCGGCCCCTTGCGCCTCGGGCCGCACGGCGAGGGCACGGATCTCCCCCTCACCGGCTCCCCGCACCACGTGACCCGCGTCGGGCCAGGACTGCAGCATCACGGTGCCGAGGGGCAGACCGCCATCCGGGCCGACGGCGACGAGCACGACGCCGAGCCCGTCGCTGCCGAGCTCTCGCAGCCTCGGCGCGTAAGCCGAATCCGGCGCCAGGAATCCGTCGGCCCGGTAGGCCGCGAGCCGGAGCTCACCTATCTCCGCCAGTTCGCCCGGATATGCATCCCTGATGTGCATGTGCACATTCAACCAGGCTGCGGGCCCGCAGCCGGGCCCGCAACCGGGTCCGGATCGTCCGCGTCACTGCTGGCCATCGCATCGTAGGCAGGCCGCAGGAGCGTCGGCAGATCCTGCCCGCCGGCCGTCAGCAGCGGCGGCGGCACGCTGCGCAGCAGCAAGTCAGGTGGCGCGGGTACCGCCGGCGGCAGCCAGCGCAGCCGCGCCGGGCTCAGTGACGGCTCCCAGAAGCTGCCGTGCTGGCCAGGAGACGCGGCCCCCCGAAGTCCCCCGGAGACGAAATCAGCCAGTGGGCGGTCCGAGACGTCGATGACCGGCAGCGTGCCGCCATCGTCACGCCCGCCCGTCAGGCGGCGAAGCGCCGCGAGCAGATCGTCCCTGCCCTTGCCCCGCCAGGCGAGCATCGCAAACGGGTCGTCGTCGAACGCCTCGGCCAGCACGTAGCAGACCGCCGCCAGGTGCTTGCAGGGCACTTCCCAGTCCGGGCAGGAGCAGCTCATCTCCAGGTCCCTGGCCGTCCGCGGGAACAGCGGCGTGCCGCAGCCGGCGAACACCTCCTCGATCTCGGCTGGCATCTCGCCTGCCAGCAGCCGGGCGCGGAAGACCGCGCGCGCCGCGAGCGCCTCCTCGACCGCCGCCCACTGCGCGGTTGTCAGTGGCACGACCGTCAGCCGCACCTTGTACGGCTTGGGCCGGGAGCCCTGGACCCCGGCGGTCACGTGTCCGGTTCCGATGTCCAGCCCGAGAACCTGCCCGGAGCGGGCGTAGCTACGGCCCCGGCTCATCCTGCTCGCGAGCCCGAGCGACTCCAGCACCTCGATGAACCGGCGAGACCACCACTGCTCCCCGATAGGGCCGCGCTTGCTGCGCGCCTTGATCCCGCCGGCCGCCTTGCGCGGACGCGACGGCGGGTAGTGCTCGCCGTCCCAGCCGCTCATTCGGACACCGCCTCTGGGGAGAGCTCGATGACCTGGCGCAGCTCTGCAACCGACAGCTCAGTCAGCCAGCTCTCGCCGGTGCCCACGACCGCCTGGGCCAGAGCCTTCTTGTCCTCGATCATCTGGTCGATGCGCTCCTCGACGGTGCCCACGCAGACGAACTTGCGGACCTGCACGTCCCTGCGCTGGCCGATGCGGAACGCGCGGTCGGTCGCCTGGTCTTCGACGGCAGGGTTCCACCACCGGTCCACGTGGATGACGTGACTGGCGGCGGTGAGATTCAGCCCCGTGCCGCCTGCTTTGAGGGACAGGAGGAACACCGATGGACCTGTTGCCTGCTGGAACTCGGCGACCATCTCATCGCGCCGCTTCTTGGGCGTGCCGCCGTGGAGGAAATGAACAGGGCAGCCGAGCCGGCCAGCGAGGTGCGGCTGCAGCATCCGGCCGAACTCGGCGTACTGGGTGAAGCACAGCGTCCGGTCACCGGCCTCGATGATCTCGTCGCAGATCTCCTCCAGGCGGGCCAGCTTCCCGGACCGGCCGTCGAGCCTGGACCCGTCGCCGAGCAGGTGAGCCGGGTGGTTGCAGACCTGCTTGAGCTTCGCCATCGTGGCCAGGACCAGGCCGCGGCGCTCGATCCCCGGCTCGGCGGCCTCGATCCGCGCCATCATGTCGTCGACGGTCGCCTGGTACAGCGACGCCTGCTCGGGCGTTAGGTTGCACCAGACCTTCATCTCAAGCTTGTCGGGAAGATCAGCTATCACGCTCTTGTCAGTTTTGACCCTGCGCAAGATGAACGGCCCGGTCAGCCGCCTTAGCTTCTCGGTCGCCTCGGCATCGGAGTTGCGTTCGATCGGGATGGCGAACCGCTGCCGGAACCGCTCCGCCGGTCCGAGCAAGCCTGGGCAGGTGAACTCCATGATCGACCAGAGCTCGGTCAGACGATTCTCGACGGGCGTGCCGGTCAGGGCGATTCGCGACCGCGCGGGAATTGCCCGGACGGCCTCGGCCTGCCGGGTTCGGGCGTTCTTGATGTTCTGCGCCTCGTCGCACACGACCCTTGACCACGGCACGGTAGCGAGCGCGGCCCGGTCCCTCGATGCGACGCCGTAGCTAGTGATGACCAGGTCTGCGGAGGAGACTCTCGCCGCTAGCTCCGCCCCGGACAGCCGGTCCGCACCGTGGTGGACGTGCACCGACAGGCCAGGGGTGAACTTGGCGGCCTCGTGCTGCCAGTTGCCCACCAGCGACATGGGGCAGACCAGCAACGTCGGGCCGTCGGCGGTGCCAGCATCCCGCTCGGCCTGCAGCAGCGCCAGAGTTTGCGGGCTTTTACCGAGGCCCATGTCGTCGGCCAGCACGGCGCCGAGACCGAGACCACCGAGGAAGGACAGCCAGGCGAGGCCTCGCTCCTGATAGGGGCGCAGTGCGCCGTGGAACGACGCCGGGGTGATCATCGGTGTCAGCCGGCTGTCGGCGGTACCTGACAGCAGGTCACCGAGCCAGCCGTCCGCATCGACCTCGGTGACCGGCAGCTCAGCGACGTCCTGGCCGAGCCCGGCCGCGAGCGCGTCACCGGCGGTCATCGCGCCCGAGCCGCGGCGCTCCAGGAATTTCAGCGCCGCCTTGAGGTGCCGCTCGTCCAGCTCGACCCACTGTCCGCGCAGCCGGATGAGGGGCACCTTGAGCCGGGCCAACTCGGCCAGCTCGGCGGCAGTCAGCGTCTCGTCGCCGATGGCCAGCTCGTACTTGAAGTCCACGAGGTCAGCGAGGCCGAGCACGGGCCCGGTCACCGGACCCTGGCCAGAGCCGCGGGAGCGCGTGGTGAGCCTGAGTCCCAGCCGCGACCGACGCACCCAGTCCGGCAGCAGCACGCCGAAGCCCGCGCCAGCCAGCAGCGGGCCGGTCTCCGTCAGGAATCGCAGGGCGCCGCGGGCGTCGAGCGGTACCGTTTCCGGCGCGGCACCCTGCAGCGCCCCATCCAGCTCGGGGAACAGCCGGGACGCCTTACCGAGGCCGGCCAGCAGGTCGTCTTCTGGATAACCGACGCCAGCAGCTGCCCAGCCGTCGGCTGCCTCGCCGGACCAGATGTCGGCGGCCGGCAGCAGCAGGCTCGGGTCGTCGGTGGACTGTAGCGCCAGCTCGACCTGCCAGCTGTCGTCGTCGCCCGTGGCATCGGGCTCGATCAGCCGGAAGCAAGTGCGCACCGGTCCCGGCGGCTCCTGCGCAGCGTCCTGCCAGGCCCACAGCGCGAACGCGAGCTGGGCGGCGCCAGCTCGCTCGCCGGCGGACACGGCAAGTCGGCCGTCGGCGCCGGTCAGCGCCGCGACCCACCGGTCGGTCAGCGGCGCGTCCTCGCGATCGTCACCGCCGGACGGCAGCAGCGCGAAGCCCGGCTGCCTCGCCAGCCTGGCCCGCACCGCGGCGTCGGTCAGCACGTCGAGCGCCTCGGCCACTATCGCCGCTGACGCCTCCCCGGCTGCATTGGTGGCCCGGCACAGTGGCGGCATCGCACCAGTCAGCTCGCGTGCCCGCAACGCATCGGGCCCCGCAAGCACCGGACGCCACCGAGCCGCGTAGCTTCCGTCGTCGGCAGTGTGTAGCCCGGGCAGCACACGGCCGCGTGAAGCGAGATCGATGGCCAGCGCCGCGAGCGCGGCCAGGTAATGGAGGCTGCCGGCCAGGATCCCGTCGGCGAGCCGTGCGTCCGGCTGGCCGATCGCGCGCAGCAGCGCCAGGGCGGCGGCAGGCTCGAGGCTGAGGCCTGGCAGCTGCCACGGCGACAGGATGGTCCGCGCCGATGCCGCGGCGGCAGGCCGCGGCGGACTCGCGACAGAGGAAGGCGGTCCGATCGTCAGCCGCTGACTGGCCGTGGCCGCGACGGGTTGGGCGGCCTCGGCCGCTTCGGCAGCCTCAGGTGAGCCGGCCGGCCGGTCGCGGGTGCCTGGCAGCCACAGGGTTAGCTCGTCCTCGGCCGCGCCAGCAAGAACGTCCGCCGCGTCACTGAGTCCGGTCAGCACGCCGGAGAGGACAGCGGGCGCCGCGGCGAACGGGTGCGGCCGCGCAAAGCTCAGGGCACCGTCAGGCCGGGCCGAGGCGGCGGCAGGGCACCCAGAGTCTTCTGCCCACATGCGCAGCGCGCCGCCGGCCCAGATCCCGTGGATCACCAGCATGGCCCAGCACTCCCGCGTACGCCGGGATTATCACTGCCGACGCTAGCAAGTACTACGCGACGACACGCCGCGGATCTGCGGTGCTACCGCAGGAGGCGCCGGTGTGCTAAGGGAGGCGATCGCCCCCGGCCTGCGTAGCCTGCTGGGCTTTCGCCGCCTGCTCCGCTTGCTGCTGAGCCTCGAACTCAGCCGCCTCGCGGACCTTGCGCAGGTGCCTGGACATCGAACGGAACACGAAGAAGAGCACGACACCCATGCCGAAGACGACAAGGAAGCCAAGCGTGCCTGGCTGCGCCCACACGCTCGGCGACGAAGCCGCCAGCACGTGCATCACAGGCTCACCCTCTCGCGGATCCCGGCGAACAGGTCGTCCTCTGGCAGCTCAGCATCTACCAGCGACCTCGCTAGATGATAGTCCTCGGTCGGCCAGGCGGCGCGCTGTACCTCGATCGGCACGGCGAACCAGCCACCATTCGGGTCTACCTGGGTGGCGTGCGCGAGCAGCGCCTGATCGCGGATCTCGAAATACTCGCCGCACGCGACCCGCGTGGTCACGGGCAGCGACAGCCGCTTACTCGACTCCTCGGGGTCGTCTAGCTTGGCGATCCGCTCCGCATAGGGCGACTCCCGCCCGAGCGCCAGCATCGCCTCGTGCAGCGCGACCGCCCGGGCCCGATTGAAGCTGAGGTGGTAGTAGAGCTTGAGCGGTTGCCACGGCTCGCCGGAGCCCGGGTACCGGTCGGGGTCCGCCGCCGCCTCGAAGGCCTCCACCGATACCTGGTGGCACTTCACGTGATCGGGGTGCGGATACCCGCCGTTCTCGTCATAAGTGAGCAGCACGTGCGGACGGAACTCGCGCACGGCCTGGACGAGCGGAGCGGCGGCGCGCTCGAGGGGCTCGACGGCGAAGCACCCCTCGGGTAGCGGCGGCAGCGGGTCGCCCTCAGGGAGACCGGAATCGATGAAGCCGAGGAAGCGCTGCTGCACGCCGAGGATCTCGCGAGCCGCTTCCATCTCGGCTCGGCGGACCGCGGGCAGGTTGTCCCTAATACCGGGCAGCTCCATCGCCGGGTTGAGGATGTCGCCGCGCTCACCGCCGGTCAGCGTGCACACCAGCACATCGACGCCTTCGCGCACGTACCTGGCCATGGTGGCTGCGCCTTTACTGGACTCGTCATCCGGGTGCGCGTGCACCGCCATGAGCCGCAACGGCTCACGGCCGGACTGCGGCCGGTCAATGTCAGGATCGGCAAGCACGCGGAAGTTCACCTCGGTGTCTGGCTGGGGGCAGTCGTAACCGCTAGGACAACGCGCCGCAGCAAGCGCCTCATTCCGGGAACCGCCGTCCGCCCCCTCGGCTACTCGTTCCCGTTGTCCTCGGTGTCTTCTGGCGAATCTCCCCGACTCACCGCGCGCCGCTGGCGGAGCCACGTGGCGCCCAGGTAGAGGGGCAGGGCTATCGCGAGCAGCACCGCCGCACCGGAGAACTCGCTGTCGAGGAAATTGCTGGCAACCCGGGCAACGAAGTAGTAGTAGAGAACGACGACCAGGGCCAGCAGCAGGTAACCGCCGAGCGCGTCCGTGAGGACGTGGTAAAGCAGCGCCGACCAGCCGCGGTCAATCCGGCCGGTGTGGCGGGCCAGGGACCGACCGGACGCGACCCGCCGGCGGGCGGCCCACAGGCCAGTGGCCAGTACCACCATGACGATGGCGTAGCCGACCGCAACGGGCAGCAGGTCCTGCCGGATCAGGTGGGACGACACGACTTTAGCCCCGGAGCAGGAAGTGCCAGCCGCGGATAAAGAGGTGCCAGCCGAACCACAGCCACAGCGCATACAGGGCCCACCTGCCTGGTGGATAGCGCATGATCGCGCGGAACGTGGCGCTGAGGGTCGGCACGCTCCCGCTGATGCCAGACAGCGCCAGCCCCTCCCAGGCGAAGATGGCGCCGATCAGGATTGCCCAGACCAGATAGCCAAGTACCGGGTGATTCTCCATCTTTACCTCCGGGTCGCGCAGCGGATGCGCCGTTGCTAGCTACGACGTACTTCCGGAGCCTCGTGCCCTCACGGAAGAGCATCCCCGGCTGCCACAAAAGACCCGGCTGCCGAAAAGACCTGGCGGCCAAGTCCCTGACCTGCGGATATACGGCCAGATGGCCGCGTTACCCAGGTCACTTTAACAAAGCTGGCCAGGCAGGTTGAGGTGCAGCTGGCCCGCGAAGCGGGCTGCAGACAAGCGAGAAGCCGGGACGCTGCCCCCACAACGGTCCCGGCCCCTCTGATGCCGCCTCGTCCCCCGACTCGGGCGGCTCGCGAGCATGCTCCACATCGCGTGGGTACCAGCCCTACCCACCACGGCAGGGCTAAACACATCTCATCGCCGGTTGATTAGTTCCGGGCAGTCCGGCTGAGCAGGCGTCCACACAATAGGGCCCTGCTCGTCGCCCTCCTGTGATCTGAGTCACGCGGGCCTGGGTAGGGCCTTACGCGTGCAGCTCCGGAAGGAGGGCAAGTGATGCAAGGTTGGGCATTCGGCATTTTCTCGGCATGGGCCTTCCTCTGGATCGCGTGGGCGGTTTACCGGGGCGTTACCGTCAACACCCACAGGTACCAGAGGTAGAGCAAGGGGCATGAGCAACCAGAGCAGCGGCGCTCGGGCCGCTCACGCCATGGCTTGCCCCGAGCGCAGAGCCCGTCGGCAGCGGCCTATCGGGGAGATCCTGGAGTACCCCGTCGGCTAGACATGCGAAGAGCCCGGCGCAGGTCCCCCCGCCAGCACCGGGCTCCTCTTAGCCGTCCGTCCCCCATGAGGACGGCTCTCCGGGGAGGTCTATTGCGGCCTGCCGCAGCCCACACAGCCACCCGCCGACACGTTGACGGTTCCGCAAACAGGCACGTCCATCGCCGCCGCCTGATCAACCAGACCAGCGCGGCCAAATAGGAGTCGCCGGGCGACTGCGGTGTGGGCACTGCCGCTCATGACTTCCCCCTGGCTCGTTTCTTGGTGAGCGGCATGACACCGGGTTCCGCGATGTCCCGCCGCGCTTGCAGCGACTGCAGCATCTCCTCGTTTCGGATCCGATGACGGCGGCCCAGCGTGTGCTGCTGGTAGCCGCGGTTGATCTCCTGACCAGCACGGACGACCAGCTGGACGCTAACCAAAATCCCCTTGATCACGAGGACGACGACAGCAGCCACGAGAGGGCCAATGACAGCGGAGTTGGCCACGTTCATCGCGCTGGACTGCTCGAACCACACCGGTACGAGATCCTGCGTAGCCATGGGCTGCGTTTGGGCAATTGCGGCGCCATGTCGTCGATCAGGCTGGCCTGCAAGAATGTGATTCCATGGCCGCATGAGTGCTGGTCGTGCTGAATCCGTGACCGGTAACCCATAAAGTTCCCCGATGCACTTTTGCGATCTTTGGGAGATCGCCAGAAGGCGGTTGGTCGTCGCGGCGCAATGGGGATGCACTTGTCTAGGACAGTGTTTACGACGGATACCGTCGCCACAAGCAGGTCAACCGTCGAATTGCGTCGCTAACTAGCTACGATGCTACTGATCCCGTAGCCAGCGCAACCCCGGAGAGGTGCTAGATATAGCGAGCACGACGGACCGGACCCGGCTGAGTGCATCGAACGCATTTTCCGCCGACGCCCAGCTGGGTGACAGCCGGACATCCGGGGTAGGTAGCCCAGGCTGTTTCCCTCTACTGCTAGGTGGTTCCGTGCTGCCCGTTATGGCCAAGTGCCGGGTTACCCCAACCTTGCGAAACCGCTCGCTCGCCTCGATGTGTGCTGCCGGGCAGTCATGGTGATCAACTTCCCGCTGATCTGGGACGTTTACGCAGGTCAGATGGGGTATTGCCCTAGTAGCGCCTGAGGTTTGTTAGCCTCGAAGGATTACCCCCGTGGGCCACACGGTCCCCGGCAGCGGACCCGAACCTCCGCAACCCATCTAGGAGTACCCGTGACCGAGACGCGCGACGACACCTACACCTGGCTGACTCAGGAGGCGTACGACCGGCTGAAGGCTGAGCTGGACCACCTCTCCGGCCCGGGCAGGATCGAGATCGCGCAGAAAATCGAGGCCGCACGGTCAGAGGGAGACCTTCGGGAGAACGGCGGCTATCACGCCGCCAAGGACCAGCAGGGCATGCAGGAAGCCCGGATCCGCCAGCTCGCCCACATCCTGGAGACCGCCCGCGTCGGCGAGCCGCCACGGACGGAGGGCGTCGTCGGCCCCGGCATGACCGTTACCGTCCGGTTCGAGGGCGACGACGAAGAGGTGACCTTCCTGCTGGCCTCTCGCGAGGAGAGCGGCGCCCCGATCGACGTGTACTCCCCGAAATCGCCTCTCGGCAGCGCGATCAGCGGCAAGAAGGTTGGCGAAACCGCCACGTACACGCTGCCGAACGGCCGGTCGTCCACGGTCGAGATCATCGATGCGGTGCCCTACGGGCTCTAGCCCGGCCGCGGGCGCCTAGGCCCGCCCCGCCCTGAACGACAGACAATGGCCGCCCGCGAGCCTCTCGCGGGCGGCCATTCGGCTTGGCGTTCGGCTAGACCGCGCCCAGGTCCGCCGGCTCGACTTGCTCGGCCTGCCCGGCCAGCCCGGCCTGCTCAGCCGCCGGCGCCTGGCCCGCGCTGTCACTACGGCCGCGGAGCGGGATCTCCTTCACCCAGAGAGCGAGCAGGAACACCAGGGCCGAGGCAGGGATCGTCCACAAGAACACAGCGTCCAGGCCCTTGCTGATGGCGTAGAACGCGGCGTCCCTGACCACGGCGGGCAGGGTGTTGATGGTGGCAGGGTCGAGACTGCTGGTGCTGGCGTGCATGTGCGCGCCCGGCACTCGCGAGTTGATGATCGCGGTCAACCGGTTGATGAAGATCACGCCGAACAGCGACACGCCGATCGAGCCGCCGATCTGCTGGAAGAACGTCCGCGAGCTGCTCGCCACGCCCATGTCCTTGAGTTCGACGCTGTTCTGCACGATCAGCGACGTGATCTGCATCAGGAAGCCCATACCGACTCCCAGCACGACGTAGAACACGCCCGTGATCAGCCGTGAGGTGTGCGGGCCGAGGTGCGTCAGCAACACGATGGCGACCGTCATGACCGCACCGCCGATGATGGGAAGGATCTTGTAGCGACCGGTCTTAACGGTGAACTGACCCGCAATCAGGGAGGTGACCATCGAGCCGAACATCAGCGGGATCAGCAACAGCCCGCTCGTGGTGGGCGAGGCGTGCTGGACGGTCTGCTGGTAGAGCGGCAGGAACGTCATTCCCCCGAGCATGACGAACCCGAGCAGGAAGCTCATCGCTGAGGCCAGCGAGAAGTTGCGGTTCCTGAACACGTGCAGCGGCAGGATCGGCTCTACCGCGCGCGCCTCGACCACGAAGAAGGCGACCACCGAGACCGCGACGACGGCGGCCAGCATCAGGATCTCCCACGAGCCCCAGGCGAACTGCGTGCCGCCCCAGCTTGTCAGCAGCACGATCCCGGTGGCCCCGGCCGCGATGACCACCGCGCCCAGGTAGTCGACCTTGTGCTCCACTCGCCTCCGCGGCAGGTGAAGAGTGGCCCAGAGATACACCAGTGCCGCGCCGCCGATCGGCATGTTGATGTAGAAGATCCACCGCCAGGACAGCGTGTCGGTGATGTAGCCCCCGACAAGCGGCCCGGCGATCATCGCCACCATCATCGCGGCCATCATGTAGCCCATGTACTGGCCGCGCTCTCGCGGCGGCACCAGGTCACCGATGGTCGCGATCGCGCCGACCATGAGGCCCCCGGCGCCCAGGCCCTGCAGCGCCCGGAACGCGATGAGCTGGTCCATTGAGTGCGACAGACCGGACAGTGCGGAGCCGATCAGGAAGATCACGATCGCGATCATGAGCAGCCGCTTCCGGCCGTACATGTCGCCGAGCTTCCCGTACAGCGGGGTCGTGATCGTGGACGCCAGCACGTACGCCGTGACCACCCAGGCCAGGTGATTCAGCCCGCCCAGATCGCCGACGATGCGCGGCAGCGCTGTCGAGACGACCAGCTGGTCGAGCATCGCGACGATGAGCGTCAGCAGCAGGCCAGGCAAGACGATGAGGATCTCGCGCTGCGGTCCGCTCGGCACGTCGCTCGCGGGCACCGCCGCTGCCGCGTTGTCTGACATGGGCTGAGGCTCCTCGTTTCTCACCTGGCGGGGGGTGGATGTCTGTGCAGGTCAGCAGCGCGGCCGTGCAGCTCCCCGTAACGGTGCTTCCAACTTACCTGCCGACCGGCTAGCATCCTGCCAATAGACAGGCTATGCTCGTTACTAACCGGCCGTCAAGTAGATTAAACCAGGGGGACGAGGAGCAGGCAGGCGCGACCATGTCAGACAGCACCGGCAGCGAGCACCACGACCGCGGCCGCGACACCCGGGCGCGGCTGCGTGAGCTTGCCCTGCAGCTTTTCGCCGAGCAGGGTTATGAGAAGACATCGCTGCGGGAGATCGCCGAGCACCTCGGCGTAACCAAGGCGGCCTTGTATTACTACTTCAAGTCGAAGGAAGACATCGTCCGAAGCCTCGTCGAGGACTACGTCGCAGACCTCGACGAGCTCATCGCGTGGGGGAAGGCTCAGCCGCGCACCGAGGCCACCAGGGCCGAGATCCTCCGCCGGTACCTGGGCGTCGTCGCTGGCGGCGCCGAGGTCTTCAGGATGCTGCAGCAGAACCAGGCAGCCGTGGCCGGCCTGGCCAGCGCGAAGGAGCGCGGTGAGCTGTTCCGTGAGCGGATCGACGCGCTCATCGGGCTGCTGACCGGGCCAGAAGCGACGC
Source organism: Streptosporangiaceae bacterium (assembly GCA_035631375.1). Taxonomy (GTDB): domain Bacteria; phylum Actinomycetota; class Actinomycetes; order Streptosporangiales; family Streptosporangiaceae; genus JAJYUU01. The sequence goes on along the minus strand of DASQIW010000080.1, from coordinate 75,436 downwards.
TGCGTGACCAGGTCAGGGCCGCGTCCGCGCTCATGAGCGTCAGCTTCGGCTGCCTGCGGTACCAGAAGCAGGCGTCCAGCCAGGAGGAGCTCGAACAGGCTCTGCTCGACGTCGCGATGGAGCTCGTCGGCGTAGCGCCCGCCGGATCCCGGGCGTAGCCGAATTGGGCAAACACGACAACTCCGGCGCTTGCTGCGCCGTTACCTCGACTTTCCACCGACTTGGCGCGCGCAAAGCAGGTCATATCCGTCTGCGAAGCGCGCGAAGTCGGTGGAGAGTGCCGTTGATGGGCGTCGGCCGACTGCTTACCCGGTAGTGACGGCGGCACCGATCAGCGGCAGTACCCGCAGCGGGAGGGGGCTGTCCAGCGCGATGACAGTCGAGGTTCGCACCACACCGTCCACGGCCACGATCGCATCGATCACCCGCTGGAGGTCGGCGTTGCTGCGCGCGACCACGCGGCACAGCATGTCGCCCGAGCCGGTGATGGTGTGCGCCTCCAGCACCTCGGCGATAGCGCCGAGTCGCTCTGCCACCGGATCGTGACCACGCGCCTGCCGGATCTCCAGCGTCACGAACGCCGTCACGCCGTAGCCGAGGGCTGCCGGGTCGATATCAGGGCCATAGCCCGTGATCACGCCGCGCTGCTGCATGCGGTCGAGCCTGGCCTGCACGGTGCCGCGGGCCACCCCGAGCCGCCGCGACGCCTCCAGGACACCCACCCGCGGCTCGGCCCTGAGCAGCCCGAGCAGCCGCGCGTCTAGTTCGTCGAGCAAGGCCTCATCACCCCGTTACCAAACTGTACAAGATCACCAGCAGTTTGGCGCCTGGGCTGCACAATTTGTCTAGCACTTGGGGTCGCGGTTGTCCAGCATGCCCGCCTGGCGGATCCTGCTGTGGTCACCACTTACCACCGCGAAGGAGCCAGTGATGACGGCTGAGGCAGTGCGCGAGCGGGTGATGCGAGCCGACCAGTTCCCCGTCCTCGGGATGGACGCGGTGGTGTTCGCCGTAGGCAACGCGCGGCAGGCGGCGCACTTCTACTCGACCGCGTTCGGCATGCGCTGCGTCGCCTACTGCGGGCCCGAGACGGGCTGCCGGGACGAGGCGTCTTACGTGCTCGAGTCCGGCCACGCCCGGTTCGTGTTCCGCGGCCCGGTGCGCGCAGGGACCGCGCTGGGGGTGCACGTGGCCGCGCACGGGGACGGCGTCGTGGACCTTGCCATCGGCGTGCCCTCGGCGGCTGCCGCCTACGACTACGCAGTTGCTCATGGAGCCAGGGGCCTTCGTGAGCCGGAGATCGTGGCGGACGAGCATGGCAAGGTCGTGCTCGCGGCCATCGCGACCTATGGCGACACCCGCCACACGCTGGTCGAGCGAGCGGGCTACTCGGGGCCTTACCTGCCCGGCTACGTCGCCGCCGGACCGATGACCGCCGAGCTGGCCGGGCCGTTCTTCACCGAGGTCGACCACTGCGTGGGCAACGTCGAGCTCGGCCGGATGGACGAATGGGTGGACTTCTACCACCGGGTCATGGGGTTCACGAACATGAAGGAGTTCGTGGGCGACGACATCGCCACCGAGTACTCGGCGCTGATGAGCAAGGTGGTCGCGGACGGCAGCCGCAAGGTCAAGTTCCCGATCAACGAGCCCGCCGTGGGCAAGAAGAAGTCGCAGATCGACGAGTACCTGGAGTTTTACGGCGGGCCAGGCGTCCAGCACATCGCGCTGGCCACCGACGACATCGTCGGCGCGGTGCGCGGCATGCGGGCCGCCGGCGTCGAATTCCTCAGCACGCCGGACAGCTACTACGAGGCCCTGGGCGATTGGGTGGGCGACACCCGGGTGGCCCTGGCGGAGCTGCGGGAGCTGAAAATCCTGGCCGACCGGGACGAGGACGGCTACCTGCTGCAGATCTTCACCAGGCCAGTGCAGGACCGGCCCACGGTCTTCTTCGAGCTGATCGAGCGCCACGGCTCGGAGGGCTTCGGCAAGGGCAACTTCAAGGCGCTGTTCGAGGCCATCGAGCGGGAGCAGGAGCGGCGCGGCAATCTGTGACCGGCTGGCCTGCGCCTTCATGACATCAGGACGCTGCTGACCGCGCCGGCGTGGTGCCTGCAGTGCACCTGCGCCCGGCCTGCGAGTGCGGCGGGACGCGGTAGGCTGCTCACTTGCCCGAATACAGTGGTGGCTGGCGGACCATCTTTATCCGCCGGCGCGCTGCGGGCGGCAAAGGTTCTGGCTGACCGCGTTCAGGGCCATCGGCAGGACGACCGGGATGACGCAGCAGAACGAGACAGAGCAGCAGAGTGCAGCTGAGCCCGGAGAGCGGGACCAGCTGACACCTGGGACGCAGGAGCGCACCGGTACCAAGCAGCAGGCGGCCGCCACCGGCCAACCGGGCGGCTCCCCGCCGACGGGCATGCCCCCGCAGCCGGCGATTGCGGCGCCTGCGGCGTCGGCTCCGGCACCGGCCGCTCCGGCACCGGCCGATCCGGCGGTTCCGCCGCCACTGTACGGATACGAGTCGGTGCCAGCGGCCTATCTTGCCCCGCCGCAGCCTGGTCAGCCGCGCTACGGAACGCCGCGCAATCGGGGCAGCGGCCGGCCGTTCGCAGGCACGCCCGGATACGGCGAGCCCGGCGCCGGCCAGCGCGCCGGCGGCCAACCCGGCTACGGTCGGCCGGGCCCCGCCAGGCCGGGCGCCGGCGGCGCGGGCCGACGCGACCCGGCCCTGGCCCTGGCCTGGCAGCGGTTTGCCGCTCAGGCCATCGACTGGTTCATCATCATCGTGGTGTCGGTGATCGCGTTCTGGTCACAGCTGTCGATGGCCTTCCGCGAGGTGCAGGCGATCACGGGCCGCTACCCGGACTTCACCTCTCAGGCCACGCAGACGGCGGTCAACAACATCTACCGGAACACCTCGATTCAGCACACGGTGCTGTACTGGTATCTCGTCATGTTCGGCGTCGCGCTGGCCTACTTCTGGGTCCAGCACGCGGCCTGGGGCGTCACCGTGGGAAAGCGAGCCATGGGCGTGCGCGTTGTGGGAGCTGCCGACCGCACGCGCGCGGGCGTTGTCGCGGCCGGCGTGCGCACCGTGGTCTTCCTTGCGGGTCCGGCGATCTTTCTGCTGCTGGCCCCTCCGCTCAGCCTCGTGGGCGGCGTCCTGTGGGTCGCCGATATCGGCCTGCCCGTGCTAGATCTGCGGGCGCAGGCGCTGCACGACAAGCTCGCGGGAACCATCGTGGTGCGCCAAAGCGCGCTCGTTGAGCAAGCGCGACGATCGCGCTCCCAGTAGTCAGCTGAACGCGAGCGTGTAGCCAGCCTTGCGAAGCTGGCTCACCACCGAGTCAGTGTGCTCCGGTCCGCGGGTTTCCAGGTGCAGGCTGACCTCGGCCTCGTCCACCCGCAGGTCGGGCGTGACCCGCTCGTGCACGACATCAAGCACGTTCGCGCCGAGGTCGGCGAGTTCCACCAGCAACGTTGCCAGCGCACCCGGCTGGTCCGGCAGCTTGCACCGAAAGGCGAGGAAGCGGCCCGCCGCCGACAGGCCGTGCCGCAGCACCTTCGACAGCAGCAGCGGGTCGATGTTGCCGCCGGACAGCACGATGACGACCGGCGGCTGAAACACGCCCGGGTGCTCAAGGATGGCCGCGACCCCGGCTGCGCCCGCCGGCTCGACCACCTGCTTGGCCCGCTCCAGGCACAGCAGCAGCCCGCGGGACAGGTTCTCCTCGGTCACCGTGACGAGATCCGGCCGGGCGGCCGCCAGCAGCGTGATGGTGAGATCTCCGGGCCTCGCGACCGCGATCCCGTCCGCCATTGTCGGGGCCGACTGCACACTGATGGGGTGCCCAGCCGCAACGGAAGCACGGACGGGCGCCACCGCCTCAGCCTGCACCCCGACGAGCCGCGCCTCGGGCAGGGCGGTGGTCATCGCGACGGCGACGCCGGCCGCGAGACCGCCGCCGCCGACCGGCAGGGCTACCGTCCGAACTCGCGGGCATTGCTCGGCGATCTCGAGGCCGACAGTCCCCTGGCCGGCGATGACGTCCGGGTGGTCAAACGGATGGATGAAGATCGAGCCGGTGGCGGCCGCCAGCTCTTGCGCCCGGGCGAGGGCGTCCTCGACGGTCGCGCCGTGCAGGATCACGTCAGCCCCGTAGGACCTGGTCGCCGCGACCTTCGGCAACTGCGCAGCAGCGGGCATGACCACGGTGGCCGCCGCGCCCAAAGCACCGGCGGCGAGCGCGACACCCTGCGCGTGATTTCCGGCGCTGGCCGCCACCACCCCGCGCGCACGCTCTTCGGCGGTCAGCCGGGCGATGCGCAGGTACGCGCCGCGGACCTTAAAGGAGCCCCCGCGCTGCAGGTTCTCGCACTTGAGGTACACCGGGCCGCCGACGAGCGCAGACAGCGCGCTCGACTCCAGTAGCGGCGTCTGCCGGATCATGGGCGCCAGCGCGGCGCGCGCCGCGACCACGTCGTCGGGCCCGACCGGGGAGGTCACCGCTGCATTCTGACACTCGCGGCGGCCGCCATAAAGACCGGATCGGCCTCAGTCACCAGCCCAGTACCGGTCGGCGGCGAAGATGAGCGACGCCGCGCCGACGAGCCCGGCGTTCTGGCCGAGCCCGGCAGGCACCACGCTGACCGAGCGAGCGAAGCCGAGCTTGGCGTGCGCGCGCAATGCCTCTTCGAGCGGGTCGAAGAGCAAGGTGCCCGCCTGCGACAGGCCGCCGCCGACAGAGACGACCTCCAAGTCGCAGAGGCACGTCGCCGATGCGATGGCTACCCCCAGTGCCTGGCCAGCCCGGCGCATCGCGGCCACTGCGACGGGGTGACCGAGCGCCGCGTCGCCGGCGAGATCCTTGGCGGTCGCGTCCCTGCGCTCGGGCCGCCAGCCCTCGGCCTGAGCCCAGTGCACGAGCGCCGGCCCGCGCGCGATCGCCTCGAGGCAGCCGTGTCCGCCACAGCCGCACTCTGGGCCGTTCTCCGGTTCCACCACCACGTGGCCGATGTGCCCGGCGTTGCCGGACGCGCCTTGCACGAGCCGGCCGTCGAGCACCAGTCCGCCGCCGACACCCGTCGACACCACCATGCCGAGCACGTTCCTGCGTCCCCGGCCGGCCCCGCGCCAGTGCTCGCCGGCCACCAGGCAGATCGCGTCGTTGTGGACCCGGACCGGAATGCCGCCGAGCCGCTCCGCCATCCTGCTTCGCAGCGGGAACCGGCGCCAGGCCGGGATGTTCAGCGGCGACACCAGGCCCGCAGGCCACTCCATCGGGCCGCCGCAGCCGCAGCCGCAGCCGATCAGGTCCGCCTCGGTGGCCTCGGCGCCCTCGAAGATCTGGCCGATGAGCGCGTCCAGGGTGCGCCAAAGCTGCTCAGCATCGAGGCCGACGGGCGTCGGCACTTGCGACCAGGTGAGTACGCGGCCACCCGGCTCCACGAGGCCGGCCGCCAGCTTCGTGCCGCCAATATCGATGGCGAGCGCCGGGCGGGAATCCTCCATCCGCCACCCTCCCAAGGTGCGATCAAGGCGAGCGCCGACATAGTGTCGAATGGTGCAGCCTACGACTCCGCAGCCGCCAGCCTCCGCACAACTACCCGCATCGGCCCCGCCTGATGTCCGCACGCTGGGACAGCTCCGGGCCAGCGGGCACGAGCTTCGCACCGTCAAGCAGGAGCTGCGGCACAACCTCCTCGAGGCGATGCGCGCCGGTCGGGACGCGTTTCCCGGCATCATCGGCTTCGGCCAGACCGTGCTGCCTCACCTGGAGCGCGCGATCATCGCGGGTCACGACGTGATCCTGCTCGGCGAGCGCGGCCAGGGCAAGACCCGACTCATCCGGACGCTGACCGGGCTGCTCGACGACTGGACGCCGACTGTCGAGGGGTGCGAGATCAACGATCACCCCTACGCGCCGGTGTGCGCGCGCTGTCAGCGGCTTGCCGCCGAGCTCGGCGACGAGCTTCCGATCAGCTGGCGTCCCCGCGGCGACCGCTATGGCGAGAAGCTCGCCACGCCCGACACCAGCGTCGGAGACCTGATCGGCGACATCGACCCGGTCAAGGTCGCGGAGGGCCGGACGCTCAGCGACCCGGAAACCATCCACTTCGGATTGCTGCCGCGGACCAACCGCGGCATCTTCTGCCTCAACGAGCTGCCGGACCTCGCCGAGCGGATCCAGGTCTCGCTGCTGAACGTGCTGGAGGAGCGCGACATCAGCGTCCGCGGCTACGCCCTACGGCTGCCCCTCGACGTGATTCTGGTGGCGAGCGCGAATCCGGAAGACTACACCAACAGGGGTCGCATCATCACACCACTGAAGGACAGGTTCGGCGCCGAGATCCGGACGCACTACCCACTGTCCCTGGACGCAGAGCTCGCGCTGGTCCGCCAGGAGTCGCAGCTCGCCTGGGACGGCGGTGACCCCGGCGCGGTGCTGCCGGCCCACCTGATCCAGATCATCGCCCGGTTCACCAGGCTGGTCCGCGCATCCCCTGCGGTGGACTCGCGATCTGGTGTCTCGGCGAGGTTCGCGATCGCCGCGGCGGAGGCCGTGACCGCCTCGGCAGTGCGACGCGCCGCGATCACTGGCGAGCCACAGCCCGTCGCCCGGGTGTGTGACCTCCCGTCGGTTGTCAGCACGCTACGCGGCAAGGTGGAGTTCGAGGTCAGCGAGGAGGGGCGCGAACAGGAAGTGCTCGACCATCTGCTCCGACGCGCCGAGAGCGACACGTTCCGCTCGCTGCTCGGCAACGCAGACCTGTCTGCGCTGCTGGCCAAGTTCAGCGACGGCGGCTCGGTCGAGACTGGCGACCTGGTTCCCGCCGCCGACTTGCTTCGTCGCATCGGGGAAGTGGCAGGGCTGGCGAAGATCATGGAGCGGCTGCAGATGACCGGTGGCGAGTCGCTCGGCCAGGCGGCAGCGGCGCTCGAGTTCGCGCTCGAGGGCCTCTATCTCATGCGCCGGATTTCCAAGGACTCAGTCGACGGCGGCTCGGTGTACCGGACCTGAGGCCCGGCGATCCCGCATCGCAGCGAAGGAGGTGAGTGCGCGTGCCGGGTTATCGCTACGGCCAGTACACCGGCGGCCCTGATCCGCTGGAGCCCCCGTACGACGTGCGCGGCGCCATGGACGTGATGGGCGAGTCGGTGCTCGATGGCACCGATCCTGGCAGTGCGCTTCGCGACCTGCTGCGACGCGGGATGTCTGGCCATCGCGGCCTGGACGACCTGCTGCGGCGCGTCAGGGACCGGCAGCGCGAGATCCGCAGTCGTGGCCGCCTGGACGGCATCCTGGACCAGGTTCGGTCGCTCCTGGACACCGCGATCGGCCAGGAGCGCGCCGAGCTGTTCCCGAACCCGGATGACTCGGCCCGGCTGCGCGAAGCCGAACTGGACAGCCTGCCGGCTGACACCGCACAGGCGATCAGGCAGCTGGCCGACTACGACTGGCAGTCCGCGGCCGCCCGGCAGACGTTCGAGGAGCTGAAGTCGCTGCTGCGCAGCGAGGTGCTGGACAGCCAGTTCCAGGGGATGCGCCAGACGCTGTCCAATCCCGATCCGGCCGCGCTCCAGCGCGTCAAGGACATGATGTCGGCCCTGAACGCCATGCTCGACGCAGACGCGCGGGGCGAGCACACCCAGCAGGACTTCGACGACTTCATGGCCGAGTTCGGTGACATGTTCCCTGACTCGCCCGCCAACCTGGAGGAGCTCATCGATGCGCTGGTGCGGCGGATGGCTGCGGCCCAGCGGCTGCTCAACTCGCTGACCGACGAGCAGCGCGACGAGCTCGCCGGGCTGATGGCCCAGGCGCTCGAGGACGCCGGGCTAGCCGCCGAGATGTCCAGGCTGGCTGACGGCCTGCGTACCCGCCGGCCCGACCTCGACCAGGGCTTGCCGCAGCCCGGCATGACCGGCAGTGAGCCACTCGGCCTGAGCGACGCCACGACGGCGCTCGCCGAGCTGGCCGACCTCGCTGACCTCGAAGACTCGCTCCGGCAGGACTATCCGGGCGCGCGACTCGACGACATCGACGAGGACGCCGTCCGGCGGGCCCTGGGCCGCCAGGCGGTCGACGACATGGAGGCACTGCGGCAGATCGAGCGGGAGCTCGAGCGGCAGGGCTACCTGCAGCGAACCGATGGCAGGCTCGAGCTCACGCCCAAGGCGGTCCGCCGGCTGGGTGACACCGCGCTGCGGAAGGTCTTCGCTCAGCTGCCCGACGGCCGCGCCGGGGACCACGACCAGCACGACGCCGGACAAGCGGGTGAATACACCGGGAGCACAAGGCCCTGGCGATTCGGTGACGAACAGGCGATCGACGCAGCCGCTACGGTGCGGAACGCCCTGCTCCGCCAGGCCGCACCACGACCAGAGACGGCCTTGCCCGACGACCGGGCCGGCCGCAGGCCTGCCGGGAAGGCCGGACCGCGCGACGGCTCGCCGCGCGTGCGGCTGTCCGTGGAGGACTTCGAGGTCAGCGAGACGGACCGGCGCGCATCCGCCGCCGTGTGCCTGCTGGTGGACCTGTCCTACTCGATGGCACTCCGCGGCACCTGGGGCGCCGCCAAGCAGACCGCGCTGGCCCTGCACGCCCTGGTGCGCAGCCGCTACCCGCAGGACGCGATCCAGGTCATCGGCTTCTCCAACTACGCCCGCGAGCTGCACGAGACCGAGCTCGCCGGCCTCAGCTGGGACATGGTCCAGGGCACGAACCTGCACCACGCGCTCGTCCTGGCCGGGCGCTTCCTGGACCGGCGGCCTGAGCACAGCCCGGTGGTCATGGTGATTACCGACGGCGAGCCCACGGCGCACCTGCGCCGCGACGGGCGGTTCTGGTTCGACTGGCCGCCCTCTCCGGAAACCCTCGAGCTCACCCTGGCCGAGGTCGACAAGATGACCAGGCGCCGGGCGACGATGAATATCTTCATGCTGGCCGATGACGAAAGGCTGACAGCTTTCGTCGACGAGGTCGCGAGGCGGAACGGCGGGCGCGTACTTCGGGCCATGCCGGACAGTCTCGGTGAGTACGTGGTGAAGGATTTCCTCTCCACGCGCCGGCAGTACGCGAGGTGACGGCCGACGCTTGCGAGATCGGCGCGCCGCGTGGCCGGTGGCGGTCCTAGTATCTGGCCATGTCCTTCGGCGACCGGCTCGTTCTGTGGCTGCATATCGCATTCGCGATCTTTACGATCGGGCCGGTGGCGCTCGCCATCTCCTCGACACCTCGCTCCATCCGCCGCAAAGACATCCCGGTGCTGCGCTACCTGACGAGAATCACGCTGATCTTCACGGCCGCGTCATTGCTGGTGCTCGTGTTCGGCATCGTGCTCGGCAACATCGTCCATGCGTTGAGCCGACCGTGGCTGACCATCTCCATGACGCTGTTCGTCGTCGCGATCGTGCTGCTCGCGCTGATCGTCAGGGATCAGCGCAAGGCCATCAGGGCGCTTTCTGAGTTGGCGCCAGACGACCGGGCCGGGAGCGGCGCCGAGGATCAGGAGGCGGTAGAGTCCGGCGAGGACGGCGATGCAGGCACCAGCCGGCAGGCCGCCGAGGCGACGCATATCGCGTCGGTTGAGCGCGGCCGGATCGCAGCCCTGGGCGGCGTCGTGAACTTGCTCTGGCTCGTCATCCTGGTCCTCATGGTATGGCGCCCATAACAGCACGAAACGTGGCTAAAATTTTCGGAAGTTTGCCGCATTCGGGCGGTGCGGCAAACCCGGCAGGAGTACCGTGCCGGTCGTAGTTTGCGCCCTGGTTAGGGCTGCGCCCCCGCTCCGGGCGGCCAGCATCAAGGAGGAATCGTGAGTTCTCAGAGCGTGTCCGGCGGCTCGAAGCGGTCGGTGACCATCATCCTGGCGATCATCGCCCTCATCTGCCTCATCGTCGGCATTCTGTGGTTCGCTGGCGCGGCGCCGTCCTTCCTGGACTCGGGCAGCCACGTCAAGAACAGTGGCGGCGGTCACGTCTACCGCGGCACTGCGGCTGTCGTAGTCGGGCTTGTGCTCGGCGGTGCGGCCTGGTTCACGCGCAAGAAGTAGGGATCACCAGAACCAGGGCGGACGGCCCGCAGGACTAGCCAGGGGCGGCAGCGCACGCTGCCGCCCCTGGCTTGTTGCTGGAGCCCGTCGGCCACCCGTGGCCAAACGCCGCTACTGCGTACTAACGTTCGTGAGGCGAACAAGATCGGCCAGCCCACGGGTCAGATCCCGGCTGCACACCAGAGGACGACATGCGCACTCGCACTCAGGTTGGCATCGTCGGGGGCGGCCCGGCCGGCCTCTTGCTCTCGCACCTGCTGGCCCTGCGCGGCATCGACTCGGTACTCATCGAGATCCGCAGCCGGGAGTACTGCGAGGCCCGGCAGCGGGCTGGCGTGCTGGAGGATGGCAGCGTCGCGCTGCTCCGCGATGGCGGGCTCGCTGACCGACTGGATCGGCAAGGCCTCGTCCACGGGGGGATCTACCTGCAGTTCGAGGGCCAGCGGCAGCACATCGACTTCCGCGACCTGACCGGCGGCCGGACCGTCACCGTGTACGCCCAGACCGAGGTCGTGAAAGACCTGATTGCCCGGCGGCTCGCCGACGGCGGCGCGATCGAGTTCAGCGTGACGGACACGGAGGTGGCCGACCTGGACACCGAGCTGCCCGTGCTGCGCTACACCGATGCGGCGGGCACGCGACACGAGGTCAGCTGCGACGCGATCGCCGGCTGCGACGGCTTCCATGGCATCTGCAGGCCTGCTTTTCCTTCGGGCGCACTGACGATGTGGGAGCGCGACTACCCGTATGCGTGGCTCGGCATCCTCGCCGACGTGCCGCCGTCGACGGACGAGCTGATCTACGCCCATCATCCGGCCGGTTTCGCACTGCACAGCCTCCGAAGCACCACGGTCAGCCGACTGTATCTCCAGGTGAGCCCCGACGAGGACATCGCCGAGTGGCCGGACGCTCGGATCTGGGCCGAGCTGGCGCGACGGTTCGAGCTGCCCGGCTGGGCCCTGCAGCAGGGACCGATCCTGGACAAGAGCATCACGCCCATGCGCAGCTTCGTCAGCGCCCCGATGCGCTACGGGCGGCTGTTCCTCGCCGGAGACGCGGCACACATCGTGCCGCCGACCGGCGCGAAGGGACTGAACCTCGCGCTCGCGGACGTGGCGGTGCTCGCGCCGGCCCTGGACGCGCTCCTGCACGGTGACGAGCAGGCCGCGGCCAACTACTCCGCGACCTGCCTGCAGCGGGTCTGGCGGTCGACGCACTTCTCCTGGTGGATGACGACGATGCTGCACCGGACGCCCGGCGCTGACGAGATGGAGATGCAGCTGCAGCTCTCCCAGCTGCGGTACGTCATCGGCTCACGCGCCGCAGCCACGTCGCTCGCGGAGAATTACACCGGCTTCCCGCTGCCGAAGGGTGACGGCTAAGCCAGCGGGGCGGCGCTGGTGATCTCGGTACCGCTCGGGCCCCGGTGTGCGCCGCCCGGCGAGTGCAGGTAGTACCCGACAGGGAACAGCCGCACGTTCAGGTGCGTGTCGACGAGCCCCCACAGCCCGCGCCGGGCGAACAGCGCCACGGCGATCGCGACCAGGCCAAATACGATGAGGTACCACGCGTTGAACGAAGCCAGCGTCTGCTGGAGCAGCATGAAGACGGCTGTGCCGATGATCGGCCCTTCGATCGTGCCGAGCCCGCCGATGATGGTGGCGAACGCCATCTCCGCGGTCCACGAGATGCTGAACACCGCGCTGGGCTGCACCTGAAGCTGGCTGATCGCCAGCACCGCGCCTCCCGCGCCGCAGCCGATCGCCGCTACGACGAAGACCAGCAGCCTTGCCATCCCGACCCTGGCTCCGGAGCTTCGTGCGGCTACCTCGTCATCTCGGATCGCGGTCAGCACCAGGCCGAGCCGGCCGCGAAGCAGCAAGTAGACGGCGAGTAGCGCCAGCACCGTGACGGCAAGCCCGATCCAGTACGTGTACGCGGTCAGCAGCGTCGGGCTCAATCCGGACAGGCCAGGCAGCGGCAACCCGGTGCCGCCGCCGATGGAGGAGAACTTCTCGATGATGAGCATCACGGTGGCGGCGAGCACCCAGGTGGCGATCGCGAAGTACCCGCTGCGCAACCGGGACACGAGCCACCAGAGCGGCAGGGCAGCGACGCCGCAGCACACCGCGGCAACGGGGAGCGCGGCAAAGGGCGAGACTCCGTGCAGGGCGAGGATCAGCACGAAATAAGCGCCCAGTCCGACGAACGCCTGCTGGCCGACCGACACCAGGCCTGCGTATCCGGCCAGCAGATTCCACATGCTCGCGAGTGTCAGCACGATGAACGCCTGCACCATGATCGTGGTGGTGCCGGCGTAGACCAAATAAGGGAAGAACGCGAGCACGGCGACGACGATCAGGGCGCCGGCTCCGGTCCAGGCCACGTTTCGCCGTGACCGAGTGACCCGGAACTCTGCGACCGATTGGGTGCCGGCTTCTGCGACCAGGCTCATGACTGCGCCCTCCGCGTGGTCAGGCCCTGCGGGCGCAGCACGAGCACGGCGAGGAAAACGATGTACCCGGCCAGGACCTCGTCGGAGATGTTGATCTGGGCGCCGATCTGCTGCGCGACGCCGAGCACGATGCCGCCCAGCAGGGTGCCCCACAGCGAGCCGAGCCCGCCGATCACAACCGCGGCAAAGGCGAACAGCAGGATGACGTCGCTGCCCGTGGTCGGATCGAGCTGGGAGCCCATGCCGTAGGCGATGCCCGCCAGCGCCACCGTGGCGAACGCGAGTGCGGCCGCGATGCCGAACACATGCCGGTAGTCCACCCCGGAGAGCTGCACGGCCTCCTGGTCGTCGGCGCTGGCGCGGATCAGACGGCCGTACTTCGAGCGGGACAGGAAGTACTGCAGCCCGAGCAGGACCACCACCGCGGTCACGAAAATGACCACGGGCAGGTAGCCAATCTGGATCTTCGATCCGAGCTTGAAGGAATCTCGCACCAGTGCCAGCCCGCTGCCGATGCCGCGGCTGTTGGCGGTGAAGAACTGGAGCAGCCCGTTCTCGATCACGATCGATAGGCCGAAGGTCACCAGCAGCGTGGTGAGCACGCTGCGATTGAGCGCGCTCTGGATGAGGGTGCGTTGCAGCGCGTAGCCGACCACCGCCATGACCGGCACCACGATGACGAAGGACCAGAGCACCGGGATGTGAGTGACGGTGATCACGCCGATCGCGACGTAGCCCGCGACGACGGCGAGGTCGCCGTGCGCGAGGTTGACCACCTTCATCACCCCGAAGAGCAGGGACAGCCCGCAAGCGAACAGCGCGTACAGCCCGCCGGTCAGCACGCCCTGGATGATGGCGTTGACCCAGGCCACTACGCCTCGCTCCCTTCCGCGCCCGGAGCGGCGGGTGCAACACCTGCCAGGCCGAAATACGCCGCCTCAACCTGATCCGGCGTCACGTCGGCTGGCCGCCCCTCGAGTGTGCTCCGGCCCTCGAGCAGGCAGTGAATGTGCGATGCCACCCGCATCGCCTGGCTGACGTCCTGCTCCACGAGCAGCACCGTGACCCCGGTCCCCAGGATCTGCGGGAGCATGCCGTAAATGCGCTGGACGACAACCGGCGCCAGGCCAAGCGAGAGCTCGTCGAGCAGCAGCATGCGCGGATTGGCCACGAGCGCCCGGCCGATGGCGACGGCTTGCTGCTCGCCGCCCGAAAGCTGGGCGGTGCGCTGCGAGCGGCGCTCGCGCATCCAGTCGAACAGCTCGTATACCCGTTCGATTGTCCAGGGACCTGGCCGCGCGTACGTGGCGCCGACCTGCAGGTTTTCCTCGACCGACAGCGACCCGAACAGGCGCCTGCCCTCCGGCACCATGACGATCCCTTGCCTGGCCCGCTGCTCTGGCCGCAGCCCGGTCACATCCTGGCCGTCGAACACGACCGAGCCAGTCGTGGGGTGATGCAGGCCTGAGATGGTCCGCAGCAGCGTCGATTTACCCGCGCCGTTCGCGCCGATGATCGCGTAGACCTCGCCGGGGAACACCCGCAGTGAGATCGCGCCGAGGGCCTGCAGCTGGCCGTGGTGCACGACCAGGTCACTGACCTCAAGCAGCGGTTCCGCCGCGTGTCCATTGCCCGCCGGCGTGCTCACGAGTCGCTCCCGTCAGCGTCGGCTGGCGGCTGCATCGCGCTCGCTGCCAGTGATCCTCCTGCCAGCGCGGCGGTAACCTCGGTGCCGAGGAAGACCTCGCGCACCGCCGGGTTGGCCAGGACCACAGCAGGCTCGCCATCTCCGACGAACTTGCCGCCAGACAGGCAGATCAGCCGGCTCACGACGGCTGTCAGCGCGCGAACGACATGCTCGATCCAGATCACCGCTGTCCCCTCGGCGTTGACGCCTCGGACGATCTCGACGAGCTGGGCAACCTCCGGATCGGTGAGTCCGCCGGCGACCTCGTCCAGCAGCAGCAGCGTGGGCTGGGTGGCCAGGGCACGGGCCAGCTCCAGTCGCTTGCGCTGCAGCAGGCCGAGGCGCTCGGCGGGCACGTTCGCCTGGCCGGCCATTCCGGTACGGTCCAGCGCTTCCACCGCCGCCGCGTAGCTGGCCCGCCGTCGCAGGCCGCCACCCTGCTGGGCGGCGACGAGGACATTCTCGAAGACGGTCATGTCGCCGAACGGCTTCGGCACCTGGTAGGTACGGCCGACGCCTAGACGGCACCGGGCAGCCGCGTCCAGACTCGTGACCGCGCGCCCGGCGAACCGCACCTCGCCTGAGCCCGGCGCGAGATCGCCGGAAATGAGGCCGAACAGGCTGGTCTTGCCAGCGCCGTTCGGCCCCACGATGCCCACGCAGTCCCCGGCTCCAACGGCGAGCGACAGCTCCTCAGCGATGACGACCCGGCCGAACCGTTTCGTCACCTGGTCGAGCTCAAGAAGCGTGCTCGTCATCCGGTCAGGGGTTGGTGGGCAGCAGATCTGCGGTGATCTTAGCGTCCGGCTGCAACGTATTGTCGACGGTCTGCATCTCGACCGGGAACTTGGTGCCCTTCTGCCACTGCACGCCGACCGGAGGGGTGATCGCCACGCCCGGCGCGGGGCCGCCCGACGCGAAGTTCAGCGGGCCGGCCAGCCCGTGGATGTTCACGTTGTGAATGGCATCCGCGACCTCTGCCTTGTCGTGCGGGTCGCTCACGGACGACAGGGCCGCATGCGCCGCCTCGAACAGGCTGTAGTTGCTGATGTTCGAGTTCCACTGCCCGCTGGTGGCCGACTCGAAGTCGTTGGCCATCTGCTGGCAGGTCTCGCCGGTGAAGGACGACGTCCACGGCAGCGACGGCGTCCACCACGCGTCGGTCGCGACGTTGTATGCCGCAGGTCCGAGCGCGTACGCGTCAGGCGGGAACAGCAGCACCTTGGCGACGGTCGCCAGCTTCGGCTTGAAGCCCTGCTGGATCGACTGGTGCCACATCGTGGCGAAGTCAGGCGGCAGCGGCACGTTGGTGAAGAAATCGGCGCCCGATGCCTTGAACGCCGAGATCATCGATGTGTAGTCCGATGTCCCATCCGTGTAGGGCGACGACATGTTGAAGGTGTAGCCCGCCGCCTGTGCGATCGGCGGGAACACCGCACGGAACGCGTTGCCGTCGGAGTCGTTCGGGAACGCGGCGGCCACCACCTTGTTGGTGTGCAGCTGGGAGTGGATCCGGTTCCACATCGGGATGAAGCACTGAACCAAGTGCTCGGCGCCGAGGAAGTACATGGTCACGTACTTGGCCTTCTCGGTCGCGTGCTGCGGGTTGCCGTTCGGGAACAGGTTCAGGTACCACGACTCCCAGGGGATGTTCGCGCAGATCAGCGGCGTCCCGAGGGTCTCGGCCTGGCTGCTGACGGCGTTGACGGTCTCCGGGGTGGACGACGCGAGCAGGAGGTCCACGTTGTCGGTCAGGATGGCGGTCTTCGCGAGGTCGCCGGCCCGGGTGGAGCTGGACTGGCTGTCGTAGGACTTGATCGTGACGGGGTAGGTCTTGCCGCCGATCTTGAAGCCGTTCTTGTACGGGCTGGTCTGCTTGATCTTGGTGAGCACCCAGTTGTCGGGTGCGCCAAAGCCAGCCAGCGGGCCGGTCAGCGGATGGATCCAGCCAATGGTGATGCCCTTGGCGGTAGTCGAACCTGACCCCTTGAGGCTGGTGCCGCATGCCGCGAGTAGTCCGCCAAAACCTGCGAAGGCGGCACCCGCTCCGGCCGCGCGCAGCACGCTCCGTCGGCTGATGGCCGACGGCTGGCTGGCGCTCTCGGGGTGCGCAGTCTGATCACTCATCCGTCATCGATCTCCTCTTGCGTCCGCTGCAGGCTCCCGAGGGAGCCCCGCGGAAACCGCGCCGAAGCCACTGGTACCGAGTTGCTGCGCTCAGGGGGCTGACGCAGCGTCATCGCGAGATCCGAGTTGTGCGCGTGGCGTACGCCTATGCGCAATGTAGAAACCTAACCAGCGCGCCGGAGCAGTGTCAACGACTCAAATGGACCTGATATCTGCGCGCGGCCATGCTGTTGCAGGCGGCTCAGAGGGCCTGTCACAAGCGCATAACGGTGTCATAACGGTGGGGTGCCGACACCGGGCCTTGACCGTCAGGCGCGACCTTGGGACCGCAGGTCCGCCTCGATCCTGCGGGCAGTCTCCAGGAGCCCGGGCAGCAGGTCAGTCTTCATCGCCGCCAGGCTGACCCGGCTGGCGTGCGCCGACACATTGATGGCCGCGGTGACCGCGCCACCCGCGCCGTGGATGGGTGCCGCGATCGCGCGGAGGCCCTCCTCGAGCTCCTGGTCCACGATCGCGTAGCCCTGGCGGCTGACCTCACTCACGATGGCCCTGAGCTGGTCCGGGCTGGTGACAGTGCGCCCGGTCAGCGCGGCGAGATCGGCCCGGCCAAGGTAGGCATCGAACTCGTCCGGACTCATGCCCGCGAGCAGCACGCGCCCCATCGAGGTGGCGTACGCCGGGAACCTGGTGCCGACCGAGATGGCGACCGTCATGATTCGCTTCGTCGGCACCCTGGCCACATAGACGATGTGGTCGCCGTCCAGCACCGAGATGGATGACGACTCCCGCACCGTGGCCACGAGCTCCTCGAGGTGCGGGGCCGCGATCTCCGGCAGCGCCAGCCCGGACAGGTAGGCGTACCCGAGCTCGAGCACACGCGGGCGCAGCGAGAACTCGCGGCCGTCGTTCCGCACATACCCGAGCTGAACCAGGGTGAGCAGGAATCGCCTGGTCGCCGCTCTGGTCAGCCCGGTGGCACGCGCTACTTCGCTGAGGCTCAGCCGTTCCCGGTCCGGCCCGAACGCCCTGATCACGGCCAGGCCGCGGTCCAGTGACTGCACGAAGTCGCTGTTGCGCGGGGGGCCCGCGGCCCGCGCTGGCTCCCAGTCGGCCGCATCAGGCCCGGCCGAGGGGCTCGGGACGGCCCTGGCTGGTCGCGGCCGGGCCGCGCCCCGGCTACGAGGCGGCGCCGGCGTATCGGCTCTGCGCACGGGAGATGTCATCGTCCTGCATGCTAACGCTCGGAACGCACGGCATCGGCAGTTCCGGATGCGGCGCGCAGGTGGGTGAGCAGCGCATCGGTCACGGTAGCGGCCCCCTCCACGGTGGCCAGGTGCGCCATGGCCGGGATTACGTCCAGGTGCGCACCAGGGATGAGGTCGGTGATAACCCGGCCGTGCTCCGGCGGCGTCGCCGGATCATCGGCACCGGCAAGCACCAGCGTCGGCGCGGCGACACCCGGCAGGTTAGCCCGCAGGTCCATCTCGGCGATGGCCTCGCAGCAGCCCGCGTAGCCGGCCGGGTCGGTGCGCTCCAGCTCTGTCCTGAACTCGCCGATCACGGCCGCCGCCCGGGTTGCGAATGCCTGGGTGAACCACCGGCCGACAACCTCGGCGGACACCGACGCCATCCCGGCGGAGCGGACCTGGCTGGCGCGCGTCCGCCAGCCGTCAGCAGGTGGCAGGTAGGCCGAGGTACACACCAGGCCGAGAGCGGCGATCCGGTCCGGCGCCGCCGCCGCAAGCCACATGCCGATCATGCCGCCGAGCGA
Organism: Streptosporangiaceae bacterium; assembly: GCA_035631375.1. Classification (GTDB taxonomy): domain Bacteria; phylum Actinomycetota; class Actinomycetes; order Streptosporangiales; family Streptosporangiaceae; genus JAJYUU01. The sequence goes on along the minus strand of DASQIW010000080.1, from coordinate 57,334 downwards.
GATGCCACAGTATGCGAAGCGGTCGACGCCAAGGGAATCCGCCAGTTGGAGCACGCCCGCGCCGAGCCCCCCGATTGTGTACGGGCCTGCCGTCGCGGGAGAGCCGCCGTGGCCGGGCAGCTCGTAGTGGACGACACGGAAGTGCCGCCGGAACTCCGCCTGCTGGCGAGCCCAGACTGCAGCGCTGGTCCCGAGCGAATTGCCGAGCACGAGCACCGGCGCGCTCGCCGGACCATCAAGCGCGACGCCACTGACCGGTACCGGCGCCTCAGGCATTGAGCCCGTTACACATCGAAGAACACGGTCTCGCGATCGCCCTGCAGCGTGATATCGAACCGTAGCGCGCCATCTCCGTCAGCCTCGGCTATCAGGGTGGCGCGCCGGCTCGGGTCGGCGATCGCCGAGAGTACCGGATCGGCTGCGTTGGCGGCCGCCTCGTCCGGGAAGTAGATCCTCGTCACGGTCCGGTCGAGCATGCCCCGGGCGAACACCGACACGTCCAGGTGCGGCGCCTCGGTGCCGCCGTCTGGAGTCGGCAGCGGTCCGGGTCGCAGCGTGACGATCTCGTACCGACCCTCGCCGTCGGTGGTTGACCGGCCGAAGCCGCGAAACCCGGCGACGGACGGCTTTGCGGCGCCGCGCGGATCGTCGGGATGGTCGAACCGCCCGTCTGGATCGGCCTGCCAGGTTTCGACCACTGCGTCAGGCATTGGCGTGCCCGCGCCGTCCAGCACCTGCCCGGTGATGCGGATAGCGCCCGGCGTCCCTGGCGGAACGACAAAGGGCCCATCAGCCCAGGGCAGCCCGAGTTCCAGGTAAGGCCCGACGGTCTGCGACGGCGTGATACCCGCGCTCACTTTCCCTCCTGGGTCTCGAACACGGTGGCGGTCCGGCCGCGCAGCACAATGTCCCAGCGATACGCCATCGCCCAGTCCGGCACCGTGTTGTCGAGGTCGAAGCTCGAGATGAGCCGCTGCCGCGCGGCTTCGGTCGGGATCGAGTTGAAGATCGGATCGAGCGCGAACAGCGGATCGCCGGGAAAGAACATCTGGGTGATCAGCCGCTGGGTGAAGGCACGGCCGAAGAGCGAGAAATGGATGTGGGCTGGTCGCCACGCGTTGTAGTGATTGCCCCACGGGTAGGGGCCAGGCTTGATCGTGACGAAGCGGTAATGGCCCAGCGAGTCGGTGACGCAGCGGCCGCCGCCAGAAAAGTTGGGGTCGAGGGGGGCCGGGTGGTCATCGACGTGGTGGGCGTACCGGCCGGCCGCGTTGGCCTGCCAGACCTCGATGAGGGCGTCTGGTACGGGCCTGCCGTCGGAGTCCAGCACGCGGCCGCTGACGATGATCCGCTCCCCGATCGGCTCGCCTGCGTGCCCGGCTGTCAGGTCAGCGTCGTGCTCGCCGACGCGCTCGGCGCCGAACAGCGGCCCCGTGATCTCGGTCAGCTGCTGGGGCAGCGCAATCAGCTGCTGCTTCGGATGGCGGAGCCCGGAGGACTTGTATTCCGGCGAGTCGAGCGGCGGGTGCACGCCGACGGCCGGCTCGTAGCGAGGCAGCACGAGTCCGCCCCTCGCGACCGACGGGTTGCTGACTGTCATGACGGGACTCCTTCAGCGACTGGACGTAGCGGCTGGCGCGCCGGTCTGGCGTGCCGAGCCGGGCGCTGTCAACAACAGCTCGCGTAGCGCGGTCAGTTCGGCCTCCGTCGGAGGCGGTATCTCGGCGAGATCGTGCGATACCGCCAGATCCCACCCAGTCTTCTCCTGCACGTTCGCGACCGACACGCCGGGGTAGATGCCGGCCAGGGTGAGCTCGCCGGAGTCCGGATCAGGCCGGAGCAGGCCAAGGTCGGTGATGACAAGCTGCGGCCCGCCCCCGGTCAGGCCCAGTCGCTGTCGGCTGCCCTGGCCGTCACCGAAGCCCACCGAGGTAACGAAGTCCACCCGCTCAGCGAACGTGCGCCGGGACTGCCGCACGACCACGATGACTTCCCTGCACGCTGCGGCGATCTCCGGGGCGCCGCCAGCGCCAGGCAATCGGACACTCGGCTTGGCATAGCTGTTGCCGATCACCGTCGTGTTGATGTTGCCGTACTTGTCCAGCTGGGCAGCGCCCAGGAAGCCGACGTCGATGCGGCCCGGCTGCAGCCAGTAGTTGAAGATCTCCGGCACGCTCACGACCGAGTCCGCCGTCTCGGCCAAGATGCCATCGCCGATCGACAGCGGCACCTGGCCGGGCTTCGCGCCGATCGTGCCCGACTCGTAGATGAGTACCAGATCGGGCGCGTGGGTGGCTCGCGCCAGGTTTGCCGCCTCACTCGGCCTGCCGATGCCGACGAAACACGTCATCCCGTTGCGCAGCGAGCGCGCGGCGGCCACGGTCATCATCTCGTCCGCGGAGTAGGTCAGCACGCGGCCCCGCCTCCCCTGACGGCGACCGCTGTCTCGTACACGTGCTCGTCGAGCCAGCCCGCGAACCGCTCCCGGTCCCTGCTGATCTCGTCCCAGGCCAGGTAGAAGTCGTTGTCCCGGACGGAGTAGCCGAGCGCGTACGACGGGTGAGCGCCACCGGGCACCACCGCGACATAGCTGACCGTCCAGCACGGGAGCACGATCGCGCCAGGCCGCGGATCGAGCGAGTCCACGATCTCCTCCACCGTCACGACCGAGCGGCTCGCCGCGAGCACGGCCTCCTTCTGGACGCCGGTGATCCCCCAGTACTGGACGTTGCCGCGTCTGTCTGCACGCTGGGCGTGGATCACCGCGACGTCGGGGCGCAGCGCGCTCACCGCGGTGAGCGTTTCCCCGGTGAACGGGCAGACGATATCCGCGACGCCGGCGGTGTTCTCGGCCAGGCTGGTGCCGCGATAACCGCGCAGGATGGCGAAGGGAAGGCCGGCCGCGCCGGCCGCGAACCGGTTCGCCATGCCAGCATGGCTGTGCTCCTCCAGCTCGAGTGGCAGGGGCCAGGAATGCTCGACCGCGTCGCGGAACCGGTGCAGCGATCCGACACCTGGGTTTCCCGCCCAGGAGAACACCAGCTTGCGCGCACAGCCGGCGCCGATGAGCTGGTCGTAGATGATGTCCGGCGTCATCCGGACCAGGGTCAGATCCCGCCTGCGCTGCCTGATCACTTCGTGACCGGCTGCGTGCGGGATGAGGTGGGTGAAGCCTTCCATGGCGACCGTGTCGCCATCGTGCACCGTGGCCGAGATCGCCTCGGCTAGGGTCACGATCTCTGCCACGTCCGATCCGTCCTCTGCTGCACCCGCTGGGGTCGCGGGGTCGTCCCTTGGGCTAGCACCTGCCGCCACTATTATCCGGATTAGCCGCGAAGTGAACAGGCGTGCGGACTACGAAGATTCCTTGATCGTATTGTCGGCAATGACGAACGCCCGATTGGCAGCCGGGACGCCCGCGTACACGGCGACGTGCAGCAGCACTTCGCTGATCTCTGCCGCAGTCAGGCCGTTCCGGAGCGCGGCCCTGACATGCATGGCGACTTCCTCGTGGCGGCCGAGGCCCGCCAGCAGCGCCAAGGTGACCATGCTGCGCTGCTGCCGGGTCAGGCCCGGCCTGGCCCACAGGTCGCCCCAGGCGTACCGGGTGATGAACTCCTGGAAGTCGGCTGTGAACGCGGTTGTGCTCGACACCGCGTGATCCACATGCGCGTCGCCCAGCACCTCGCGCCGGACCCGCATGCCGATAGCCCTGCGCTCCTCATCGGTCACTCTGTGTGCCTCCTTTCGTCATGGCCGCAACTGGCTCCGGCTGTGGACGTCATGTCTCGCCGAACTCATCACCATGCGCGGCCAGCGCCCGGCCGACGAACTCGGCCGCAGCGCCGAGGTAGCCGGCCGGGTCGGCTGCCGACGCGAGCTCGGCAGGGCCGATGCCCGCTTCCCGCAGCGTCGCAGTCGTGGCCGCGTCCGCGAGCAGCGCCTCCGGCAGGCTGATTCCCTGGCTGGCTGCCCGGGCCGACGCGGCTGCCACGAGCTCGTGCGCCGCGAGGCGTCCGAGGGCAGGCGCGAGCACCGTCGTCATGTGCTCGGCGAGCGGCAGCCCGCCGGCCGCATCCAGGTTGGCGCGCATCCGCGCCGCGTCGACTCGCAGATCGGACAACAGGGTCACCGACCACGATGCCGCCGAGCCGGTCAGCCGCAGCAGGTCAGACAGTGTCTCCCACTCGGTGTGCCACGCCCCGGCGGCGCGCTGGTGCTCCTGCTCGGCGGACGCTGCCAGCGTCGCGAGCAAGCCGGGCGCTCGTCTGGTGCAGCCGAGGATGAGCACCGACACCACCGGATTGCGCTTGTGCGGCATCGCCGACGAGCCGCCCTGCCCGAGCGCGTCGCCACCCTCGGCCACCTCGCCGACCTCGGTCTGGGCTAGCAGCGTCACATTCCTCGCGACCATGCCCAGCGCCGCGCAGACGCCGGCCAGCGCGGCCGCGAGCTGGACGATCCGGAGCCGGTCGGTGTGCCAGGGCAGGATCGGGTCGGGCAGCCCGAGCTCCTCGGCGAGTAGTCCGGCCACCGACGGGCCAGCTTCGCCGAGCGAAGCCAGCGTGCCGGCCGCGCCCCCGAACTGGACTGCGAGCCGGGTCGCGCCGATCCGGCGAAGCTCGTGCCGCGCCTCGTCGATGGCGGTGAGCCAGCCGGCCGCGACAAGTCCGAACGTGACCGGCACCGCCTGCTGCAGCAGGGTGCGCCCGGCCATGACGGTCGACGCGTGCTCGCGCGCCAGCTCAGCAGCGCGATCGGCGGCGGCCGCCAGGTCAGCGTCGATCACATCGCAGCCCCGACGCGACAGCAGCATGACGGCCGTGTCGATGACGTCCTGGCTCGTGGCGCCGCGGTGCACGGCCTCGCGCGCCTCCGGCGGCACCGCCGCACTCAGCGCGCGGACTAGCGCGGACACCGGGTTGCCGATGAGCACGGCCGCACGGCCGATCTCAGCGATGTCGAAGTTTTCGGCCCGCGCGGCCCTGGTCACCGCTGCGCCGGCCCCGGCGGGCGCCAGCCCGGCGCGCTCCAGCGCCCTGGCCAGCGCAGCCTCGGTGTCCAGCATCGCCTGCAGCCAGTCCTGGTCGGCCGGCCCGGCGCCGCCGCGCCCGAACAGATCACCGAACAACCCATGATCGGCTTGGCTCACGCGTCCATCATGCGCTACGTGCGGGCGGCTGCGGGACGGTGGCAGAAGGGCGCGGAGGCCGGAGCCTTCAGGCTCCGGCCTCCGCGATCTGGTTACCAGCCGTCAGCCGCCCAGGCTGACGGCGAAAATGTGCATCGCCGTCTGCCCGACCTGGTTGCTGACGTCCGGGAAGGTGATCGATGCCACCGTCTTCGACGAGTCGACGGACACCGTGGTGGCGAACACGTACATCGTGATGCCCTGCGATGTACCGCTCGCCGAGTTGCGGTAGGGCATCGTGGCCACGGCCGTGTCGCCGCCGCCGGGCGCGGACGCCCAGTCGTTGAACGACACGGTCGCAGTGGACGACGTGCCATCGGTGTAGTTGATCACAATCGTGCCCTGGGAGCCGCCGTCGCTCGACGAGCCGAGCAGCCCAAGGGTGGAGGCCCCGGACACGGGACTCATCAGCATGGTCTGCCCTGCGGCCAGGATGTTGTCCGGCGAGCAGGCGGCCACATTGGGCCAGGTGAAGGTCAGGCCATCGGCGGTGACCGTCGCACCTGGCGTCAGGCCGGCGTTAGCCAGCGCGGTCGCCGAGTAGGTGAAGCCGCCACCGTCGAAGTCGGCGCAGGCCTGGTTGTTGTCCGGCGAAGTACCAGCGTTGTCGTAGTAGTCGGCCGGGTTGGCAGTCGGAGTTATCTGCAGGACGGGGCTGTCGGACATGCCGCCAGCGCTGTTCACGACGGTCACCGACGCAGGCGTCCCGGGCGCTACGCTCCACACACCGCCCGGCCCTGCCGGGGTGGGCACCGTGAAGGTGATCGCCGTGTCACTCCAGCTGTCGATCTGGAACGGCGCCGCGTTGCCTGGCGCGCCCCAGTTGACGCCGTTGTCGGAGAAGGCGACGTAACCCGATCCCTGCGTCGCGCCGAAGCCGGAGCCGTTGATGGTGACCTGCTGGCCTGCCGACGCGGTGGCCGGGCTCAGCGAGCTGATCCCCGGCGGGCTCAGCGGCTGTGCTGACGTCCCTATCGCGAAGACGTGCAGGTTGCCCTGGTCAGCCCCGTTCGGCAGGGTAATGCTGGTGAGTGTCTTCGTCGGATCGACCGGCAGGCCTGTGTAGAAGACGTTAGTACCGACATTCTCATGTCCGCTGCAGCCCATGCAGTCCCGGTAGCTCATGTGCGCAGCGACGAGGTTGCCGAACGAGGGCTGCGACGCGCTGCCGCCGTTCAGCGTCCAGTCGCTGAGGCCGAGCCAGTACTGTGCGCTACTTCCGTCGGAGTAGTGGAGAGTCGTCACGCCCTCGCTCGGGCCGTTGGTGGCCGCGCCGAGGAACCCGAGTGTCTGCGTCCCCGCTGGCGCGTTCACGGTGACCTGCTGACCGCCGGCGATCACGTTGTCAGGGAACCCCGGACCCGGCAGCGGCCAGGTGAACTCGACCCCGCCCACCATGACGGGCTGGCCCGCGGCCAGGCCGGCCCCGGCCAGTGCCTGCTCGGAGTAGCTGAACCCGCTGTCGTCGAACTGACCGCTGACGCCGCCGTCGTCGGAGATCCCGCTGTTGTTGTATGTGCTCAGCAGGCTGCCGGGCTGGGCGACGAGCACGAGCAGCGTGAGCGACTGGGTGCTGCCCGACGCTGTCGTGAAGGTAACCGGAACCGAGTAGAACGTCTGCGGGGTCGACGAGCCCGCGGTAATGGTGACATTGATCGAGTCGGCACCGTCCATGGGCACATGCAGAGTGCCTGAGCCCGGGGTGGCACTCAGCCCGGCGGGCGCGGACACGCTGGCCTGCACGGCCTGCGCCCTGCTGGCGGCGTCGTGCGCGCCGATCTGCACCGTGGTACTGGCGCCCGGTGCCACCGTCACCTGCTGGCTGCCCAGGAACCCCACTGCGGACCTGAGCCCGGCGGTGTAGGACGGCGGGGCATCCTGCGGCGCGTTGCCCCAGTCGCTGGGGGTGCTGCCCATGTTCCAGTCCAGCGTGGCGCCCTGGGCCAGGGTGGAGAACGGCACGTAGAGCTTCTGGTACTCGTTGCCGTTGACCTTGAGGTTCTGCACGTAGTAGTTACTAGCCGATGCGGCGGGCGCGTTGATCGTGATCGTGTGGCCGTTGGCCAGCGCGATCGAGGCGTGCGGGAAATGCGGGCCGGAGAAGACGAGGGTGTCGCTGCCCGAGTTCTCCGGGTACATGCCGAGCATCTGCCAGATGAACGTGGAGCTGTTCGCGCCAAGGTCGTCGTTGTTCGGCAGCCCGCTCGGGCCCGGCGGGAACATCGTGGTCAGCATCGTGTTGACCGCCTGCTGGGTGCCCGCCGGGTCACCGGCATAGTTCAGCGCGTACTGCTCGCCGAAGTCGAACTCGTTGGACAGCTGGGCGAACATCCCGAACCCGTTCGGCTGTGACAGGTACTGCGTCAGCGCAGGAACCACGTTGCTGTCCCCGCCCATCAGCGAGAACAGCCCCGCATAGTCGTTCGGGGTGTTCCACAGGTACTCGTAAGCGTCGCCTTCGACGTAGTACAGCTCGTTGTTGTCTGGGAACGTCGGGACGACTCCCGGCACGAACTGGCCGTTCTCGTTCCTGGGGTTGAGCAGGCCGTTAGCGACGTCGAACTGGTTCTGCCAGTTATTCGCCCGCGCCTCCAGCATCGCCGCGTCAGAGCTGTCGCCGAGAGCTCTGGCGAACTGCGAGAGAGCCAGGTCCTCGGTGTCATACTCCAGCAGCGTCGCGACCATTCCGTGCGGGTTGCAGCAGCCGTAGCTTCCGTCGGCAGGCAAGTATCCGTACTGCTGCTCGAGCGCCTCGCCAGGACGGACGTCGTTGACGGTGGTGGCCTGCTTCAGCATGTCGGTCAGCGCCTCGCCGGTGTTGAAGCTGCGGGCGCCGAACGCGTAGTAGTCGGCGATGATCGACTGAGCGGGGTCGCCGACCATGACGTAGTTATTCAGATTCAGGTAGCCCCACTGCTGCAGGAGCTGATCCTGGGAGTAATAGTTCAGCAGCGACTGAGCCTGGTCGGACGCAGCCTGCGGGTCCAGCATGGCCTGCAGCTGTGACAGCGAGTGGTAGATGTCCCACCCGGAGAAGGTGCCGTACTGGTCCTGCTGCGGCGCGCTGATCGTGTGCGTCTGCATGTCAGAACCGGTGTACTGGCCGTTGACGTCGCTGGAGATGTTGGGCTGCATGAAGTCCTTGTACAGCAGGCTGTAGAACTCCTGCGTCTGGGCCGCAGTGCCGCCGGAGACCTGGATCTTGCCCAGCAGGTTGTTCCAGGACGTCTGCGCTGCGGTCTTCACCGAGCCGAAGTCCCAGCCAGGGTTCTCGGTCTGCAGATCGAGCTGAGCGTTGGCGGTGGAAACGTAGGAGATCGCGACCTTGGCGTCGACCACCGGGTTGCTGGTGGTGTCGAAAGTGAGGAACACGGCCCGCGGTGTGGTCTGGCCCGACGCGGTGATCACCTGCGAGGCGGTGAACGGCTGGCTGAACACGATGTCGAAGTGCACCGTGTAGTGCTGCACCTGCCCGTCGTTGTTGGACTCTCCGCAGAAGTCGCCGCTCGTGTCGGATCCGGTGACCTCGTTGTTGCCGACGATCTGCGCGGAGTCGCCGAAGTCGCCGTTCTGGCTGTCCTGCAACTTGATCAGGAAATCGGCGGAGGTGGTCGACGGGAAGGTGAACTGGCCCATCGAGGTGTGCGGCGTGGCGGTGAACTCGGACGTGATCGTGTTGTCCGGCCCGTTGCTCTGCGCCGAGTAGTAGCCGGCCTGCGCTGTCTCGCCAGTATTCGTGAAGGACGTCTGGACCCTGTTGGGGTTACCGCCAGGCAGGGCGCCCGTCATCGGCAGGATCGGCACGTCTCCTGCCGCGCCGCAGCCAGGACCGGAGATATGAGTGAGGCTGTAGCCGATGAGGCTGGTGTCGCCGAAGCCATAGCCCCCGCCGGCATTGCGGTCAGGCGAGGTATCGGGACTCCACTGGACCATGCCGAACGGCACATCGGCCCCTGGATAGGTGTTGCCGCCGCCGCTGGTCCAGGTCCGGGTGTCGACCATGGACGCGATATCCGTGACTGGCTGGGCGAGCGTCGCGTTGTTCTTCGCGCCCGCGGGAAGCTTGCTCTTGGCCACTGGCTTCGCGCAGTCAGCGAGGTGGCCGACGTTGTTGATCGTGCAGGTGATGCCGTGGGCGCCAGGGCTGGTGCTCAGGGAGGGGCTGGTGGTGGTGCTGCCAGGGCTGACGCTCGGCGCCGGGCTCGTGGTGCCGCTGGGTGTCGGCTGCGAGGCAGCGGCAGCCGGGCCAGCGAGAGAAATGCCGACAGCGAGAACTGCTGCTGCGGCTAAGCCGACCACCGCCTGCCAGCGGGCAAGAACAGCCGCGTATCTGGGCCTCATGGGACGTCCTTCCACAGGAGCGGGGGGCAAAGCACCCGCCTTCACACCCCCCCGAGGCCAGTTCAGCCGCTGCTCAGCGCTTGTGCCATCCTCCGGTCTGACAACGATGTCAAAGCTCCTCCGATCATTGGCCGCGTGCGCTTGTGCTGTCAAGGCCCTGGCTGGCAGCGAACGCAAAACCTGCGTCGGGTCCAGACAACGCGTCCGGAAGAAAGTCCTCAGCGGGGAGGCGGGAGCTCGCCCGACCCCCGGGCGATGAGCCTGGCTGGCACCTCGGTGCGTTCGGCCGGACTCGGGTCCCCGCCAAGTCGCCGGAACAGAAGCTCCGCGGCAAGACGCCCGAGCCGCGCTACGTCCTGCGCCACCACGGTCACGCCAGGAGTCAGCATGTCCGCCAGCTCGAAGTCATCAAAGCCAACGAACGCCATTGGGTCGCCGATGGTGGCCAGGACGCGCAGCGCAATCACCGAGATCCGGTTGTTGCCGCAGAAGACGGCCGTGACCGAGCCCGCGAGCATCCGGCGCAGTGCCGTCTCGACACCTGATGGGGTCGGAGGGGCCTGGGCGACCCAGGATTCGTCCACCCTCAGCCCGGCCGCAGTCATGGCCTGCCGGTAGCCGCGATGGCGCTCCATCGAGGTATAGATGCGCGGGGAGTCGCCAATGAAGCCGATCCGGCGGTGCCCCGCAAGAATCAGGTGGGCGACCCCTTCCCGAGCGCCGCCGGCGTTGTCTGTCAGCACCGTGTCGGCGTCGATCAGGCTCGCCGGGCGGTCAACGAAGACAGTCGCGATGCCTGCGGCGATCTCGGGCCTCAGATACGTGTGATCCTCCGAGGCGGGGACCAGAATGAGCCCGTCGACCCGGCGAGCGCAGAATGCCAGAGCGATCTCCCGCTCCCGCTCTGGGTCTTCGTCGCTTGACCCCGTGAACAGCACGTGCCCATGAGAGCGCGCCACGTCCTCGACCGCCCGCGACAGCGCCGAGTAGAACGGGTCGCCGATGTCTTCCAGCACCAGGCCGATCGAGGCGGTCTGTCCCTTCCGCAGGATGCGGGCACTGTCGTTGCGGCGGAATCCCAGTTCCGCGATGGACGCCCGCACCCGGTCGGCGGTGGCAGGCGTGACGCCGGGCTCCTCATTCACCACTCGCGAAACCGTCTTCAGGGCGACGCCCGCGTGCGCGGCCACGTCCTCCATGGTGGGCCGGCTCCGGGTGCTAGCGGTCCTGGACTCCGGACGTGTGATGGGCTGATCGTCGACGGCCATCGCGGTTCCATTCTGCGCGGCCAGCTCCCGGCCGGTCTGCGGCGTTGGGCTTACCAGACGTTACTGCGTCTACCCAGGTCAGGGGTGAATTGCGGAGCGCCACCTGAGGCAGGCAACACACTTGGACAACGATGTCATAGAAGTGAACGGGCCGTTACCTACTACCGTCTCGGTGAGCGAGCAGCGGCGCCGGCCGGCCAGCCTGCCACGCACCTCCGAGCGCGGCGTGAGCCGCCGCTGTGCTACGCGGCATTACCGTAAGCTTCGTGCGCGAGCTGGTCGACTCCACGGCACTTGCGGCCGATCAGGCCGGGCTGCGTCGGCGGCTCGCGGAGGACGGCTACCTGTTCTTCCGGCGGCTGCTGCGACCGGCCGACGTGCAGGCGGCGTACGACAGCGTGCACGCCGAGCTGACCCTCGGCGGCTGGACAACTCCCGCGCGTCACCAGGTCGGCCTGCGCCGCATGACACGCGTGCGCGACGCCCTCGCGGACCCGTCGTTCCGGGCCGCCCTGGCCAGCCGGGGCCTCAACCGGCTCGCGTATCTGCCGCCGTTGCGCAGCCTCGTCCGCCTCATCCTCGGGGCCGGCGCGTTCAGCTACCCCGTCAAGGTGCTGCGCGTGGTGTACCCGGAACGCCGCGGCGCGGTCACCCACAGCCGCTACGTGCACCAGGACTTCGGCATCTCCGGTGTCCAGGACATGCTGACGACCTGGCTGCCGCTGATGGACATCCCGCCACAGCTCGGCGGACTGGCGCTGCGGCCCGGCAGCCACCTCGGCCCGCCCCAGCGACCGCGGCTGCTACCCGCCGACGAGCCGGGCTGGGCGACGACCGACTTCCGGCCAGGCGACGTGGTGCTCTTTCACTGCCTGACCGCCCACGCGGCGATGCCGAACCACGCCGACCAGATCCGGATCTCCGCCGACTTCCGCTGGCAGGCCGCCGACCAGCCAGCTCCGGCCGAGCTTGTGCTCCGCCCGGCCGCAGACGGCCAGTCCCGGCGCGATGGCCAGGCCGAGCTGTACAGCGCGGTGCTCGCTGCCGAGCCGTGGTGGGAGCCGGTGCCGTCCGGCCTGATGCTGCGGTCTCGCAGGGAAATGGCCGCCGTGCCACCCGCTCCCTCACGCCTGTTCGCGGTACATCCGGGCTGGCAGCGGTGGCGCGAGCCAGCGCGGCCGGTCCACTGAGGGGTCGCGGTGCCAGCCTCGCGGCGTCAGGCGCCGCGGTCTAACCGAGTGCCGCCCGCAGGTCCTCGATCAGGTCGTCGCACGTTTCGATGCCGACCGAGAGCCGCACCAGGTCACCGGGGACCTCCAGCGGCGATCCGCTGGCCGAGGCGTGCGTCATCCGCGCCGGGTGCTCGATCAGCGACTCGACTCCGCCGAGCGACTCGCCCAGGGTGAAGAGCCGGGTGCGCCCGCAGACCGCCACTGCCTCGGCCGGGCCGCCGCGGACCCGGAAGGACACCATGCCGCCGAAGCCGCGCATCTGCTTCGCCGCGACCTCATGGCCCGGATGTCCCGTTAGTCCTGGGTAGTACACCTGCGTCACTCTGGGATGCGAGATCAGCATGTCGGCGATCCGGGCGGCGTTTTCGCAGTGCCGGTCCATCCGGACCGCGAGGGTCTTGGCGCCCCGAAGCGTGAGCCACGCGTCGAACGGACCGGGGGTCGAGCCGACCGCGTTCCGGAGAAAATAAAGGCGCTCGCCCAGTTCCGCGTCGCTGACCACGACAGCTCCGCCCACGACGTCAGAATGACCGCCGATGTATTTGGTGGTCGAGTGGAGGACGACGTCCGCGCCGAGCGCGAGCGGCTGCTGCAGGTAAGGCGAGGCGAAGGTGTTGTCGACCACGAGCAGGGCGCCGGCATCGGCGGCCAGCTGCCGCAGCACCGCGAGATCGGCGATACCGAGCAGCGGGTTCGTCGGCGTCTCGACCCAGACGACGCGGGCCGGTCGCTCAGCGAGCGCCGCGCGAACGGCTTCCGCGTCGGCCATCGGCACCGGCTGGTAGGTGACGCCCCAGCCCGTCAGGACCTTGTCGAACAGCCGGAACGTCCCGCCGTAGGCGTCGTCGGGGATGAGCACGTGATCTCCGGGCCGGCAGACGGCGCGGAGCAAACAGTCCGACGCGGCCATCCCTGACGCGAATGCCAGGGCGCGGGTGCCGCCCTCGAGCGCGGCCAGGCACTCCTCCAGCGCGCCTCTCGTCGGGTTGTCGGTACGGGAGTACTCGTAACCCTCGATCCAGCGCGCCGCCGCGCCGAGCTCCTTGCCACGCAGTCCGCCGACGCCGTCCTGTTTATACGTCGACACCTGGTAGATCGGGGGCACGACCGCGCCGGTTGCCGGATCCGCGTCCTGGCCAGCGTGAATCGCCAGCGTTTCAAAACCCTCATGCTGCATGGTGGGCGTCACCCCTTCGCTGCGGCCAGGGCGCCAGTCTAGGAGGGAACGGGCTGACTGACCGGCGCGGCCGTCATCCCGGCTGGCCGGACAGGAATGTCAGCACATCCTGCCTGGTGATGACGCCCGCCGGCTTACCGTCAACGAGCACGATCGCGGCCCCGGCCTCGCCGAGTGCGCGGGCCGCCGCGCTGACCGGCTCGCCGGAACCGACCATGGGCAGCGGCGGCGACATGAGGCCGGCTACCTCGTCGTCTGGCGCTGCCTTGCCCGTGACGAGCGCGTCCAGCAGATCGTGCTCGACGATCGAGCCCACCACCTCCGCGGCCATGACGGGCGGCTCGGCGCTCAGTACAGGAAGCTGCGAGACGTCGAATTCGCGCAAGCTGGCGATCACGTGCCGGACTGTGTCAGTCGGGTGAGCGTGCACGAACGCAGGCAGCGCCGATCCTGCCTTGCGCTCGAGCACGTCGCCGACCCTGGGCTCGGCCGTCTCTGCGGTCAGGAAGCCGTAGTCGGCCATCCAGTCGTCGTTGAAGATCTTGCCGAGATAGCCGCGGCCACCGTCGGGCAGCAGTACCACGATCACGTCATCCTCGGCCGCCTGCCGCGCGACGCGGAGCGCGGCGACCACAGCCAGGCCGGACGAACCGCCGGTCAGCAGGGCCTCCTCCCGCGCCAGCCGCCTCGTCATGAGGAACGAGTCGGCGTCGCTGACCGCGACGATCTGGTCGCAGATGCTCTTGTCGTAGGTGTCTGGCCAGATGTCTTCGCCGACGCCCTCGACGAGGTAGGGGCGACCGGAGCCGCCGGAGTAGACCGAGCCCTCCGGGTCGGCCCCGACCACCTTGACCCGGCCGCCGGACGCCTCCTTGAGGTACCGCCCGGTCCCCGAGATCGTGCCACCGGTGCCGATCCCGGCCACGAAGTGAGTAACCCGGCCGTCGGTTTGCGCCCAGATCTCCGGGCCGGTGAAGTAGTAGTGGGAATCGGGGTTGCCCGCGTTGGCGTACTGGTTCGGCTTCCAGGCGCCCGGCGTGTCGCGGGCCAGCCGATCGGACACTGAGTAGTAGGAATCCGGATGCGTCGGTGACACCGTGGACGGGCACACGACGACGTCAGCGCCGTAGGCGCGGAGCACGGCGATCTTGTCCTGGCCGACTTTGTCGGGGCAGACGAACAGGCAGCGGTAACCCTTCTCGGCCGCCACGATGGCCAGTCCTACGCCCGTGTTTCCTGACGTCGGCTCCACGATGATGCCACCGGGCTTCAGCTCGCCGGATTGCTCGGCGGCCTCGATCATGCGCAGCGCGATCCTGTCCTTGACCGAGCCGCCGGGGTTGAAGTACTCGACCTTGGCCAGCACAACCGGGCCGGCGCCCCCGCCGGGCAGGCCACGGGTGACCTTGCGGAGCCGCAGCAGTGGAGTGTTGCCGACCAGATCGATCAGGGAGTCGTGGACCTGCATGGACCGGCCGCCTTTGCCGTGGTAGGACGCCTAATTCGACGGTATCCCACGACAGCAGCTCCCCTGCGCGGCCGCTGTTACCTGCCCGCCGCCCCCGACCGAGCCGCAGCTTTGGGGCGTGAGGGAACCCCTGCTGCCTCTAGAGGGGCAGCAAAGCTACCTTTGCGGCCCTCCTTGCCGGCCGCGAGGGCTGGGTCGGGCTGCTCAGGACAGGCCGACGATCTCCCCTTCCTCGTCGAGGTCGATCCGGGTTGCGGCCGGACTGGAGCCGAGGCCGGGCATCGTTCGCATTTCACCGCAGATCGGATACACGAACCCCGCGCCGACCGAGGCGCGTACCTCGCGTACCGGGAGCGTCCACCCGGTCGGCGCACCCTTCAGCGCCGGGTTGGAGGAGATGGATAGGTGGGTCTTGGCGATACAGACCGGCAGGTGGCCGAAACCCGCCCGCTCATAGGTGTCGAGCTGCTTGGCGGCCTCCGGGGAGTACTCGACCTGACCCGCGCCGTAGACCTTGGTCGCCACGGTTTCGATCTTCTCTCGCAGGGTCGCTGAGTCGGGGTACAGCGGCGCGTAGTGGGACGGCTCGTTGCAGGCCTCCTCCACCGCCTCGGCCAGCTCGACCGCGCCAGCTCCGCCGTCCACAAAGTGCGTGCTGACAGCCGAGCGGGCGCCCATCTCCGCCGCGATCTGCTTGATGGCCTGGTGCTCGCTCGGGTGGTCGGTGGGGAAGGCGTTGATGGCGACGACCGCGGGAACGCCGTGCAGCCGGATGTTCTCGATCTGCTTGCGCAGGTTGGCTGCGCCGGCGGCGACGTCGTCGGCGTTTTCGGCGAGCAGATCTTCCGGCAGCGGCCGTCCCGCGATGATCCGGTATTTGCCCGAGTGGGCCTTGAGGGCGCGAACCGTCGCCACCACCACGGCGGCATTCGGGACCAGCCCGGAGGTGCGGCACTTGATGTTGAAGAACCGCTCCGCGCCCATGTCGGCACCGAACCCCGCCTCGGTGACAAGGAAGTCGCCGCCGTGAATGCCGATCAGGTCCGCCACGACCGAGGAGTTCCCGGTAGCGATGTTGCCGAACGGTCCGGTGTGCACGAGTACGGGGGTGTTCTCCAGCGTCTGCATGAGGTTCGGCTTGATCGCGTCGCGCAGCATCACGGCCATCGAGCCGGCCGCGTTGAGCTGCTCGGCCGTGACCGGCGTGCCCCCGGAGGTGTAGCCGATCACGATGCGGCCCAGCCGGGCGCGCAGGTCCGTCAGCGACGAGGTGAGCGCCAGCGTGGCCATGACTTCCGACGCGGCGGTGATGTCGAAGCCTGTCTGCCGCGGCACGCCGTCGCCGCGGCCGCCGAGCCCGATAATGATGTTGCGCAGCGCTCGGTCGTTGACGTCCAGCACCCGGCGCCAGGTGATGTTGTGCTCATCGATGCCGAGCGAGTTGCCCTGGTAGAGGTGGTTGTCGATCATCGCCGACAAGAGGTTGTGCGCCGCTGTGACCGCGTGCATATCTCCAGTCAGGTGCAGGTTCAGCACCTCCATGGGCACGACCTGGCTGTACCCGCCGCCCGCGGCCCCGCCCTTGATCCCGAACGTCGGCCCCATCGACGGCTGCCTGATCGCGACGGTCGACTTCCGGCCGATGTGATGCAGGCCCTGCCCGAGTCCCACCGTCGTGGTGGTCTTGCCCTCGCCGAGCGGCGTCGGGGTGATCGCCGATACCACGACGTACTTAGCGAGCGGCCTCTCAGCGAGCTCGTCGATCGCGGCGAGCTTGATCTTCATGACCTGCTCGCCGTAGGGCTCCAGAAGATGGCTGCCGATACCCATCTCGGCAGCCACGTCCTCCAGGGGTTTCAGGGACGCTCCCCTGGCTATCTCCAGGTCACTCGGGAATGGCATGCTTCCTCCGGGGGTCGGCCGAGCCTGCCTAGACGTCCCGGCACGTTTACTTCCAGGCTGCTCCACTAGATCAATCCTGACATTGGGCGCAGGCACAACGCCTGATTCAGGCGCTGTGTTACCTGTGACAAAGCTCGCGTCCGCGCAGTTCCGGGCCGCCGGGGGAGC
The DNA here is from genome assembly GCA_035631375.1 of Streptosporangiaceae bacterium. Lineage (GTDB taxonomy): Bacteria > Actinomycetota > Actinomycetes > Streptosporangiales > Streptosporangiaceae > JAJYUU01. The sequence goes on along the minus strand of DASQIW010000080.1, from coordinate 40,587 downwards.
CAGGGATGCCCTAATTTCATAAGCTGCTGGTGAGTAACAACACACGTTTCTCTTGGGAGTCGCCATGCCGGAGGCAGTCGTCGTCGCAACAGCCCGCTCGCCGATCGGCCGGGCATTCAAGGGATCACTCACCAGTATCCGGCCGGATAACCTGACCGCGCAGCTGGTCACGGCGGCGCTCGCTAAGGTGCCGCAGGTCGATCCTGCGCAGATCAGCGATCTCATCCTTGGCTGCGGCCTGCCCGGCGGCGAGCAGGGCTACAACATGGCCAGGGTTGTCGCCGTGATGCTCGGCTACGACTCGCTTCCCGGCACCACCATCACCCGCTACTGCTCCTCGTCCCTGCAGAGCACCCGGATGGCCTTCCATGCCATCAAGGCCGGCGAGGGAGACATATATATCTCGGCAGGTGTCGAGTGCGTGAGCCGGTTCGGCAAGGGCAGCAGCGACGGCCAGCCAGACACCAAGAACCCTGTGTTCGCGGATGCGGAGGCGAGGGCGGCGGAGATGGCCAAGGGAGGCTTCACCTGGACCGATCCGCGTGCCGACGAGAAAGTCCCTGACATCTACATCGCCATGGGCCAGACCGCCGAGAACGTCGCCCAGATGCGCGGGATCAGCCGGGCGGCGCAGGACGAGTTCGGCGTGCGATCGCAGAACATGGCGGAGAAGGCACTGGCCAACGGCTTCTGGCAACGCGACATCACGCCTGTCACGCTGCCCGACGGCAGTGTCGTATCAGCCGATGACGGCCCCCGTCCCGGTACCACCATCGAGAAGGTCTCCCAGCTGCAGCCGGTCTTCCGGCCAGACGGGACCGTCACCGCCGGCAACTGCTGCCCGCTGAACGACGGCGCCGCGGCGGTGGTCGTGATGAGCGACGTCAAGGCTGCCGAGCTCGGTATCACCCCGCTGGCGCGGATCGTGTCGACCGGCGTCACCGCGCTGTCACCCGAGATCATGGGCCTCGGCCCGGTAGAGGCATCCCGGATGGCCCTGGGGCGGGCCGGAATGACCATCGACGACATCGACCTGGTGGAGATCAACGAGGCCTTCGCGGCGCAGGTGATTCCGTCCTATACGGACCTCGGTATTGACATCGACAAGCTCAATGTGAACGGCGGCGCGATCGCGGTCGGCCACCCGTTCGGGATGACGGGTGCGCGCATTACCTCCACGCTGCTGAACAGCCTGGCGTTCCACGACAAGTCGATCGGCCTGGAGACAATGTGCGTGGGCGGCGGCCAGGGCATGGCCATGATCTTCGAGCGGCTCAGCTGACGTCAGGGGCTGGCGCCGCGGGATCCGCGGCGCCAGCCACGCCCTGGATCTGCCGAGATAGCCGATTTCGCCCGGGGCGTGGCGGCTAGGTAACGAACTGATGACGGAATCACAGCCGCTGGGGGTTGTCAGGCGGCCTGTCGGGGGTGCACTCTCGACCCATGGAGTAACCCATACGTCGGAGGTGCCACTTGTCCCTGACCCACTCTCCGGAGATGCACCAGAACCTGCTCGCCCGTATCCCGTCTGTGACGGGCCTCCAACTCCGAGAGTGGTTCAGCCGGATTGAATCCGGCCCGGCGTTCTTGCGTTGCAACGAGCTCGCGCACTGGCTTTCCGACGAGCACGGCCTGTCGCACGGCTACGCCAGCGCCATCGTGCACGAGTACGAGGTACGGCGCCGCACCCGGCTCAACGGCGCATAGTCGCCTGTGGACATCCGGCGCGCGAGCACGTTCATCTCAGACAACCCGCGCGCCGTTCTGGCTACCACCAGAGCCGACGGCCGGCCGCAACTGTCACCCGTCGTCGTGGCGGTCGATGACGCCGGCCGGATCCTGATCAGCACCAGGGAAACTGCCATCAAGGCCAAGAACCTGGGCCGGGACTCCCGGGCTTCGCTGTGTGTCATGAACGACCGGTTCTTTGGGGACTGGGTCCAGGCCGAGGGTCACGCGGAGCTTATCCATCTCCCCGAGGCGCTGCCGCTCCTCGAGGACTACTACCGGAGAATCTCCGGCGAGCATCCGGATTGGGAGGACTATCGCACGGCCATGCGACGGGACAAGCGACTGATCGTGAGGATCACGATCGACCGTGCGGGTCCCGATGTTAGCGGCTGATCCTGCAGCTCCTGAACGTCAATGCGGGTCACCGCATTCGCGGCCGTTTGGTGTGGCCGAGACTACGCAATTTGACCGTATCGGCCGTACGGTGACACTTTCTCGCCCGGCCAATCGCCGGTGACGTTACCCTCAGGCAAATTCGCACCCAACTCGTGCTGACGTTTGCCCGACGCGGCGTCAGGCTAGTCTTGCCCTGCATTTATGCAGGTCACCGGTACCCCCGGTCGGAGTCGAACCGACACTGGGGACCCTTTTAGGGGGCCGGCCTCTTCCCTTGGGCTACGGGGGCATGGCGATGATACCTCGCACCCAACTGATTACTCCAGGCTGCGCAATTAATGCGGGCTCTTTATGAGTCAATGTCGCTAATCGAAGACTGCGATCTTTCGCAGCTGATACTCGCAGTGACCAATTCACCATTCCTATAACGCTATGTAATCCGCGGCGGCCGCAGCGCCGGCGGCGCTCCTGCGAGATCGCGGGCCCGGCCGAACACGTCGTCGAGCATGGGCCCGGTCACGCGGCCGGTGAACGTGTTCTGCTGGCTCGGGTGATAGCAGCCCAGTACGGTCAGCGGCTCGCCGTCCCCCGCCGCAGGCCAGACGTGGACTTCGACACCATGGCCGAAGGCGGGCCGGGGCCTCGGCGCGGTATAGCCGATGCCCGCGAGCTGCGGCCACAGCGCCTGCCAGGCGTAGTGGCCCAGGCAGACGACCGCGCGCAGGCTATCCCGCATGAGGGCGAGCTCAGCGGTGAGCCAGGGAGCGCACGCATCACGCTCGGCGGGCTCAGGTCTGTTGGCGGGGGGTGCGCAGCGGACGGCGGCGGCCATCCGCGCCGAGATCAGCCGCTGGCCATCGCCCGCGGCGAGCGAGTCTGGCTGAGACGCCAGCCCGCAGCGCCACAAAGACGCGAACAAGACATCGCCACTGCGGTCACCGGTGAAGATGCGGCCCGTCCGGTTGCCGCCATGAGCGGCCGGCGCCAGTCCGAGGATGAGGATCGTGGGCGGGTCCGCACCCCAGCCCGGCACCGGACGACCCCAGTAGGTCTGCGTCTGAAAGGCCCGTCGCCTGGTCGCGGCCACTTCCTCGCGCCAGCGGACGAGCCGGTCACAGGCCCGGCACACCGACTGGCGGGCGGCCAGCTCGGCGAGCGACCCCGCGTTTGCTGCCAGCGCCCGGACGTCCGCTGGGCTGCGCGCGACCGGCGTGCCAGCCGTCGCCGGGTCCTCGGGCCAGCCCGACCCCGGCGGTACCGCAGATCTCTCGTGCTCCGCCACGGTGCTAGCCTCTCGTGCTCCGAACGGTGCTGACCTCGGTGCGGTCTCAGCCGCCGTCGGCAATCGACCAGGCGATCCCGTCGAGGATGTCATGCTCGCTGGTGACGAGCTCCGCGAAGCCGAAGCGCCGCATGACGCGATCGAGGACAAGGGCGCCCGCCCCGATGACGTCGACCCGGCCCGGATGCAGCGACCCGATAGCGGACCGTTCCCTTCTTGTCTTGGTCAGCAGCTCCGCAGTGACCTCGTGCACACGATCCGCCGGGATCCGCGCGTGGTGGGTCTTGCTGGCGTCATACGTCGGGAGTTCCAGGGCGATGGCGGTCAGCGTGGTGACCGACCCGGCGAGCCCGACCAGCGTGCGCGCTTCCAGGACGTCGACCGCGGCCGCGACGTCGTCGAGCGCGTGGTCGATGTCGGCGGTAGCGGCCGCGACCTCCTGCGATGCGGGCGGGTCGGCGTGGAGGTGCCGCTCGGTCAGCCGGACGCAGCCGATGTCGACCGAGATCTCCGCGAGGTCAGCGGCCTCAGCGGCACCCGCGCCCGGCTTACCCAGCACGAACTCGGTAGACCCGCCGCCGATATCGACTACCAGGTAAGGAGGCTCGGGATGGCCGGGTCCGGGCGCGGCCAGCTCCGCAGTGGCGCCGGCGAACGACAGCCGGGCCTCGGCGAGACCGGTAATGACCTCCGGCGTGATGCCGAGCGCGTCCTGCACGCCCTGGGTGAACTCCGCGGCGTTGCTCGCATCCCTGGACGCGCTGGTCGCGACCATCCGCACGGCGGTCGTCCCGGTATCGCGGATCAGGCGCGCGTAATCCGCGAGCACTCGGAAGGTCCGCTCCAGGGCCTCTGGGGCCAGGCGGCCAGTGGCATCGACCCCCTGGCCCAGCCGGACTATCTCCATCCGGCGCTCGACATCGGTCAGCTCGCGGCTGGCTGGGTCGATATCGGCGATCAGCAGGCGCAGCGAGTTGGTCCCGCAGTCGATGGCGGCCACGCGCTTACTCATCTGCCTGCCTCCCGTCCGGTGTGCAGGGTCCAGACTGCCACCACCGGCCGGCTGCTCGGACCGCTTCCGCGCCGAGCGGGTTGACCTCGGGCACGGCCAGCGCGTGCGCCGCGAGCGCATGGAGGCACTTCACCCGGTCCGGCATGCCGCCCGCGCTCTGGGTGCCGGGCGGCAGCGGGTCCTGGCCGGCCTGACGCGCCGCCGCCGCGCGTCTGGCCAGGTAATCGTCGTGCGCGCTAGCGTAGCGCTCGGCCAGGGCGGGATCAGACCGCAGCCGCGCGGTCATGTCCCGCATCGCCCCGGACGCCTCCAGCCTGCTCATCGCAGCGCTGGCTCGCGGGCAGGTCAGGTAGAACAGCGTCGGGAACGGGGTCCCGTCCGGCAGGCGCGGCGTCGTCTGGACGACGTCGGGCAGGCCGCACGGGCACCGGTGGGCAATCCGCATGACGCCCCTGGGCGTGCGGCCGAGCTGGCGGGCCACGACCGCGAGGTCTGCCGCCGCGGGCTGGCTGGCGTCGATCGCGGAACTCACCGGGCCGGGGCTCCGTCGGCCTTCCTGACCGACTCCCAGAGCCGCTCGTACCACGACGTGACCGTCGGCCGGACCGCGCTGCCCGGATGTGGCTGCGTGGGCGTGATCACCTCGTAGCACGTCTGATGCAGGAAGCACATGTGCAGATTGTCACGCGCCTCCTGCTCGATTCTGGCGGGTGAGGTGAGCGATCGCTGCTGTGATTTCAGGTACTGGACCTGGGCCGCGATCGCCGCGTTCTGCGCCTGCAGCTGATCAATCTGCCGGCGTTCTGCGATGTACTCGCGGATGGGATAGGCCAGGCTGAGCGCGATGGCGCAGAGCACGATCGCCAGCACCGCGGCCCGGCTGGTGAGCTTCGGCCGACCGGCGAGCGCTGGCCTGCCACCCGAACCATCCGGCCCGCTCGAAGAGCGCGCCCCGCGCAGCGTCACGAGTCGCCGGCCGCCGAGCGCGGGAACGCCATCCGGCCCGCGTACTCCGCGGCGTCACCGAGCTGCTCCTCGATCCGGAGCAGCTGGTTGTACTTCGCCACCCGCTCCGACCGGCACGGCGCGCCGGTCTTGATCTGGCCGCAGCCGAGCGCGACCACCAGGTCGGCGATCGTGGTGTCCTCGGTCTCACCGGACCGGTGGCTCATCATCGTCGTGTAGCCACTGCGGTGCGCCAGCTCGACCGCGCTGAACGTCTCCGTGAGCGTGCCGATCTGGTTGACCTTGACGAGCAGGGAGTTGGCCACGTTCTCGCTGATCCCGCGCCGCAGCCGTGCCGGGTTGGTCACGAAGATGTCGTCACCGACTACCTGGACCTGATCGCCAAGCTCAGCGGTCAGCTCGCGCCAGCCCGCCCAGTCCTCCTCGGCGAGCGGATCCTCGAGCGAGACGAGCGGGTAGGCGTCCAGCCACTGCGCATAAATGCTCGTCATCTCCGCCGCCGTCTTCACCCCGCCCTCGAACATGTAGCGGTCGCCGTCCAGGAAGTTGCTGGCCGCCGCGTCGATCGCGAGCGCCACGTCGCGGCCCGCGGTGAGCCCCGCCTTCCCGATCGCCTCGATGATCAGGTCGAGCGCAGCGCGGTTGTGCTCGAGGTTGGGCGCGAATCCGCCCTCGTCGCCGACGCCGGTCGCCAGGCCATGCTGCTTGAGCACGGCCTTCAGCGCGTGGTAGGTCTCCGCACCCCAGCGGACGGCCTCCGAGAAAGTACTGGCACCGACTGGCGCGATCATGAACTCCTGGATGTCCACGTTCGTGTCAGCGTGCGCGCCACCGTTCAGGATGTTCATCATCGGTACCGGAAGAAGGTGTGCGTTCGGGCCGCCCAGGTACCGGAACAGCGGCAGCTCAGAGGACGCGGCCGCGGCCCGCGCGACAGCCAGGCTCACGCCGACGATCGCGTTCGCGCCCAGGCGGGACTTGTCCGGGGTGCGGTCCAGGTCGATCAGCTCATAATCCACCAGGCGCTGCTCGTCGGCCTCGAAGCCAAGCAGTTCCGGCTGGATCTCGTCGATCACCGCCTGGACAGCCTTGGTGACACCCTTGCCGCCGTACGCGGCGTCCCCGTCCCGGAGCTCGACAGCCTCGAAGGCCCCCGTCGACGCGCCGCTGGGCACCGCCGCCCGGCCCAGCGATCCGTCGTCCAGCACCACCTCAACCTCGACGGTCGGGTTGCCACGCGAATCAAGGATTTGCCTGGCGAAGACGGCTTCGATCGAGGCCACGGCGGACGCTCCCCCCGGAGAGTAGGGATATTACGACTACATCGGAGCCTAGTAGAGGGGCCATCGGGTGCCCGGCCGGCCACGCCGTTGCCGGCCGAGCCCTCAGCCGAACAGAGTCAGAAGCCGACGATGCGACCGACGAGACTCAGGCGCCAGTCGAGTTCCCATCGACGGCGGAAGGTGCGCCTGCCAGACTGCCGCTGTGCCACCGCACCGCGATGTCGCCGCGTTCCAGGAACGTGCGCCCGGTTATGAGCAGGGCTGGCTGGGCCGCCTTCACCATGACATCGCCGACCGTACGGCGGATCTCGCTGTATCTGTGCGCGCCGCTCCCGTGCGCGTACTCGACGTCGGCTGCGGAACCGGCTACCTGCTGCGGCGGCTCGCGAGGGAATACCCACAGGCCAGCGAGCTGGCGGGGGTCGATCCTGCGCCAGCCATGATCGCGGCTGCTCGGCAGGCAGCCGATGACAGCCGCCTCCGCTACCGTGTCGGAACGGCCGAACGACTCCCCTTCGATGATGGCGCCTTCGACCTCATCGTCAGCACGACATCGTTCGACCACTGGCAGGACCAGCTGGCAGGCCTCAGGGAGTGCGCCAGGATTCTGGCTCCGGGCGGCAGTCTCGTCCTCGCCGACCTGTTCTCGCCACTGCTCCGGCCCACGTTGCTCGCCGGGCGCCGCGGCAAGGCCCGGAGCCGGCAGCGAGCAAGCCGGCTGGCGAGCACAGCCGGGTTCACGGGCCTGGCCTGGCATGACGTCTACGCCAACGTCATCAAGGCCGTCACGGCAACGACAGCTTCCATCGGTGCGGCCTAACCCGGCCTGTGCTGGCTCGCCTCCCACGCGCGCACCCGGTCGGCGTAGGCAAGCGCCGCGGACCTCAGCTCAAGTTCGGGATCGAGGCCGAGCTCGCGTGCGCGGCGCACCAGGTCGAACAGCTCGTCCCCGAGGCCGGTCCCGCCGGACTCGGTGGCCGGCCCGGCGGGCGCGCCGGCCGACTCCGCTGGTTCGTCGGCCAGCCCCGCCGGTACCCCCGCCCGCTCGGCCCTGCGTATCAGCTGCGCAGCCAGCGAGAGCGCGGGCTGGTGCAGCGGTACCCCGTCCAGCGCGGAGACCGGCCCGCCCGCGTTCGCCGCCGCGCGCTCCGCCGCCTTGATCTGGTCCCAGTTGCGCTTGACCTCGTCGGATCCGGAGACGGTCACGTCACCGAACACGTGTGGGTGGCGCCGGGTCAGCTTGTCAATGATCCCGTCGGCGACATCGTCGATCGTGTACCCGCTGCCGTCGGTGCGCTCGGCCGCCACCCGCGCGTGGAACATCACCTGGAGGAGGACGTCCCCGAGTTCCTCACGCACGGCTGCCTGGTCGCCAGTAGTGAGCGCGTCGACGGCCTCGTAGGTCTCCTCAAGCAGATACGGCGTGAGGCTGTCATGGGTCTGCCTGGCGTCCCACGGGCACTTGCGGCGCAGCGTGTCCATGACCTGGACAAGCTCCAGCAGCCGGTAGCCCTGCTCCGACTCGCCCTGCCCGCCCATCAGCAGGGCGGAGTCAGCTTCACCGAGGCCGGCTTGGATGGCGTCGGATTAGCCGCCAGGGTCGCCGGCGCAGGCACCACCGAGTAGGTGCTGTAGTCAAACTGCCCGAACTGTGGGTTCACATTGACGCCCAGGCTCTTGCTCGCCACGCACTGCTGATGGGCGATATCGTTCTGCAGCTTCGTCTGCTCTGCCTGAGTGGACGGCGGCTTGCCGCCGGTGAGCCGGTGCTCGAGCACGGACAGGATCGCGAAATACCGGCCCAGCTGCGGCGTCAGGTTGGGCGGCAGGGCGCCGCCAGCCGACACGTACTCGGGCAGCGTCACGCTGTTCTGCTTGGCGGTGGCGGACAGCACGGACAACTGCTGGTCCGCCTGCTTGGGGGTCACGTAGATGTGGTGCTGGGCGGCGAGCTTGTCGTAGATGCGGAACGTGATGAGCCACGTGAGCACTTGCTGGGCTTCCTGGCCGACCGGTCGCTGCGGCGAGATGTGCTTGGCCCGGTCCGCCTGGTAGGCCGCGTTGAGGTTGGCGACCTCGTTGGTCAGCGTCGCGGACGGGATCCGGGAGCCACCTGTGATCGCCGCCGCGCCCATCTGCACCGAGCCGCACGCAGACACGGCAACGCACGCCGCCGCGGCGGCAGCCGTCAGCACCGCCGCCTTACGGGGCACTCTCATCCTCAACCCTGCCGTTCTCTTGTCACCGGATTGTCACCATTAGCATCCGGCGCGACACTACCCGGCGCGGACCCCGCCGGCGAAACCTGGCCTGCTGACAGGCCACTGAGCACCGACCCGATGAGCTCCTCGCACCAGGCCAGCATGTCGCGGTCGCGCAGCGGCGGCGCGCCGAGGGAGTTGCTGGCCTTGGGCACCGGCACGAGCATGGTACTGAGCGAGGCCTTGAGGATCGATCCTGGGTAGAGCCGCTGCAACCGTACCTCGCGTGACTCCGGCAGCTCGACCGGGCTGAACTTGATCCTCGTGCCCTGCAGCGCGATGTCGGTGAGCCCGGCAGCCCGCGCCACCGCGCGCAGCCGCGCCACCGCCAGCAGGCTCTCCACCTGCGGTGGCACCGCCCCGAACCGGTCCGTCAGCTCGTCTCGCACGGCGTCGACGTCGTGCTGCGAGTCGATCGACGCGATACGCGTATAGGCCTCGAGCCGCAGCCGCTCGCCGGCAACGTAGTCATGCGGGATGTGAGCGTCCACTGGCAGCTCGACCCGGACCTCGGAGCGCTCAGCCGGTCCCTCGCCGCGCATTTCACGGACTGCCTCGCCGATCATCTTGACGTACAGGTCGAACCCGACCGCCGCGATGTGCCCGGACTGCTCGCCGCCGAGCAGGTTCCCCGCGCCGCGGATCTCCAGGTCCTTCATCGCGATGTGCAGCCCCGCCCCGATCCCCGAGTGCTGCTGCAACGTGGCCAGCCGCTCATGTGCGGTCTCGGTCAGCGGCTTCTCCGGCGGGTAGAGGAAGTAGGCATAGCCGCGCTCGCGCCCGCGACCGACCCGGCCGCGCAGCTGGTGCAGGTCCGGCAGGCCGTAGGCGTCGGCGCGATCCACGATCAGCGTGTTGGCGTTCGGGATGTCCAGGCCCGACTCGACGATCGTGGTCGACACCAGTACGTCGAACTCGCGGTCGATGAACTGCCGCATCACCCGCTCCAGAGTGTGCTCGTTCATCTGGCCGTGGCCCACGCCAATCCTCGCCTCGGGCACCAGTTCGGCCAGCCGTGCCGCCACCTTGCCGATCGAGGACACCCGGTTGTGCACGAAGAACACCTGTCCGTCGCGCAGCAGCTCGCGGCGGACTGCAGCCGCGATCTGCCGCTCGTCGTACGGCGTCACCGACGTCAGCACCGGGTGCCGCTCCTCGGGCGGCGTGAGGATGGTGGACATCTCGCGGATTCCGGAGATGCCCATCTCCAGCGTCCGCGGGATGGGCGTGGCGGACATGGCCAGCACGTCGACCTCGGTGCGCAGCTGCTTCAGGTACTCCTTGTGCTCGACACCGAACCGCTGCTCCTCGTCGATGATGAGCAGACCGAGCCGCGCGAACCGGACCTCAGGCGACAGGAGCCGGTGCGTCCCGATCACGACGTCCACCTTGCCGGAGGCCAGGCCCTCGATGGTGTCGGCCGCCTCCGCTGCCGACTGGAACCGCGAGAAGGGCCGGATGGTGACAGGGAACTGCGCGTACCGCTCGCTGAAGGTGGCGAAGTGCTGGGAGGCGAGCAGCGTCGTCGGCACCAGCACCGCGACCTGCTTGCCGTCCTGCACGGCCTTGAACGCTGCCCGCACGGCGATCTCGGTTTTGCCGTAACCGACGTCGCCGCAAATGAGCCGGTCCATCGGCACGGACCGCTGCATGTCCGCCTTGACCTCGTCGACGGCGGCGAGCTGATCAGGCGTCTCCACATAGGGGAATGCGTCCTCCAGCTCGCGCTGCCACGGCGTGTCCGGGCCGAAGGCGTGTCCCGGTGAGGCCATCCGCGCCTGATACAGCCGAATCAGCCCCGCCGCGATGTCCCTCACCGCCTTGCGCGCCCGGCCCTTGGCCTTGGCCCAGTCTGCGCCACCGAGCCGGTGCAGCGTCGGGGCCTCGCCGCCGGTATACCGGGTCAGCTCGTCCAGCTGATCCGTCGGCAGGTAGAGCCGGTCGCCCGGCTGGCCGCGCTTGCTTGGCGCATACTCGATCACCAGGTAATCCCTGGTAGCGCCCTGCACGGTCCGGCTGGTCATCTCGAGGAACCGGCCGACCCCGTGCTGCTCGTGCACGATGTAATCGCCCGGCGTCAGCTGCAGCGGGTCGATCCCGCCCCGGCGGCGGCTCGGCATGCGGCGCGACTGACGAGTGCCGGAGCGCGTTCCCGCCAGGTCTGCCTCGGCCAGTACCGCAAGCCGCACCGACGGCCACACGAAGCCCGATTCGAGCATCCCCGTCGCCACGTGCGCGATGCCAGGCTCGGGCGGACGGGCCAGGTCGCCATCGGCCGCACCGATGCCCTCGCCGCGCAACAATTCCGCGAGCCGCCTGGCCGGCCCGTGGCCCTCCGTCACGAGCACCACCCGCCAGCCGTCGGCGATCCACTGGCGGATCTCTCCGACCGCACGGCTGGTGTCCCCGCGGTAGGCGGGCGCTGGCCCAGCAGAGAGCGGGAACGGGGCCGGCTCGCCCTCGAGGTCGTCGACCTGCAGGCCGCCGTCCACGCCAGTCCCCTCGCCCGCCGGGGTGAACGGCGTGATCGTCCACCAGGGCAGCTCTTTGCTCGCGGCCAGGCCGCGCGCCTCGGCGATCGGCCGGATCGCGGCAGGGCCGAGATCGATGGGCACCTGGCCGCCCGCAGCCGCGCCGACCCAGGATGCCTCGAGGAATTCCTGGCTCGTCGCGACCAGGTCGCCCGCCCTGGCGCGGACCCGCTCCGGGTCGCAGGCGATGATCTTGCTGCCCGCCGGCAGGTAATCGAGCAGTAGCTCCATCGAGTCGGTCAGCGCCGGGGCAAGCGCCTCCATGCCCTCGACGGTGATGCCCTCGGCCATCTTGCCCAGGATGTCGTGCAGGCCCGGCCACTCGGCGGCGAGCTGGCGTGCCCGGTCACGGACGCCGGAGGTCAGCAGCAGTTCCCGGCACGGTGGCGCCCAGAGGCCGTCCTCGGCGGTGGAAAGGCTGCGCTGGTCGGCGGCCCGGAAATACCGGATCTCCTCGACCTGGTCACCCCAGAACTCCACCCGCAGCGGGTGCTCCTCAGTCGGAGGGAACACGTCGAGGAGGCCGCCGCGAACCGCCAGCTCGCCGCGGCGCTCGACCATGTCCACTCGCGCGTAACCGATGCCGACTAGCCGGGTCACGGTGTCGTCCAGGCTGGCCGACTCTGCCGCTGCCAGCTTGACCGGCACCAGCTCGCCCAGGCCGCTCACCATGGGCTGCAGCAGGCTGCGTACCGGCGTCGCCAGTACCTGCAGCGGACCGGACCGTGGGTCGGACGGGTCGGGGTGGGCGAGCCGGCGGAGAACGGCGAGGCGCTGACCGGAGGTGTCCGGCCGGGGCGAAAGCCGCTCGTGCGGCAGCGTCTCCCAGGCCGGGAAGTAGCCGACGCTGTCCGGGCCGAGCAGCGAGCCGAGGGCGGCCGCCAGTTCCTCGGCCTCGCGCGCCGTGGCGGTCACCGCGACCGTGACCCCGGCACGGGGCTGCCCCGTTCCGGCCAGGGCTGACACCAGCAGGGGCCGCAGCGCGGCCGGGGCGACCAGGTCGCCGCCGAGGGCTGGTGTCTGCTTGGCCTGGTCAAGCGCGAGCTGCAGGTCGGGGTCGGCGGTGATGACCGGGAGGAGGCCGGAGAGAGTCACAAGTGTCCCTACATTGGCAGCACGAAAAGCCCGCGCCGAGTCGGCTGGGCTACTGGCCTGCTGGACGCTGCCCTGGCGGGGCACACGGCGGCGGGATACTTCTAGTTTACGGCCGGCCCTTCCACTGGCTGGCGATAACCACTGCCGCCGAGCCATCGAGGGGCGCAGCGGTGTCATCTATGCCGCTCTATCGTCGTGTCCTGCACCCCTACGCCCACCGCTCCGCGGGTAACCTCAGCGCGTACCGGTGAACGGGGAGGGGAGGGGACGTGGCTGCGGAGGCCGAGGCCGTTTCGCCAGCTGACCTCAGCTCACTGCCGACATGCACGCTGACGCCGAGTCAGCTCGGTGATCTGGAGCTGCTTCTGTCCGGCGCGTACGCCCCGCTGACGGGCTTCATGACCGACCGCGATGCCAGTGCGGTCGGTCAGCGCTGGCAGCTCGCCGATGGGACTCCATTCCCCGTCGCGATCACGCTTGACGTCCCTGAAGCAGACGAGGCCGCGGACCGGGTGCTCCTCGCGGATCCCGAGGGCACGCCGATCGCGGTGATGACCATCAGCGAGCGAACACCGTCCGCCGCTGGGCTGCTGCGGCTTGCTGGCCCGGTGTCAGCGAACCGGCCACCTGAACACGGGCCGTTTCGCCGGCTGATGCTGACGCCCGGCGAAGCTCGAGCCACGCTCGGCGACGGCCCCGTACTCGCGTTCGCGACACGAGGGCCGCTCGGCTACCGGCAGATGGGGCAGCTCCGACACCTTGCGGGCCAGCATGCCGCCCGGCTGCTCATCCTGCCGCTCGTCAGCGGGCACGCCGACGTCGTCACGACCGCGCAGGCGCTGATCCGGGCCGTGCTCGCGGCGGCGCAGAGCCTGCCGCCGGGCACGCTGGTCGTGCCAGTGCCGCTCCCGCGGCATCCGGACACGGCCCGGCCGGCCGGCCGGTCGCGCGGCCTGGCCCTGTGCGCGCGGGTCGCTGCCGCCTACGGCGCCACGCACCTGATGGCCGACGGGACGGCACCGCGCCCAGCCGACCTGCCGCCGGGCGCCGACCTCGACGCCAGCTCGGTCATTCCGATCCTCTCGTCCGGCGACTGGGCCTACGATCCGCGAGCCGAGGTATGGCGTCCGCACGCGCTCATCGAAGCCGGAACCGAGCGGGAGGATCTGTCCGCCGATCAGCTCGGTGATCTGCTTGACGCGGGAAGCGAGATTCCGTCCTGGGTCTCCCCGCCTGCCGTCGCCCGCGAGCTTCGGCGGGTCCGCCGACCGCGCTCCGAGCGCGGGCTCGTGCTCTTCCTGACGGGACTGTCCGGGTCAGGTAAGTCCACGCTGGCCAGGGATCTCGCCGACGTGCTGGCCGAGCGAAGCGATCGCCAGGTGTCACTGCTCGATGGTGACCTGGTCCGCCAGTTGCTGTCGGCCGGTCTCACGTTCTCGAGGGCTGACCGCGATCTCAACATCGCGCGGATCGGTTTCGTCGCGGCTGAGGTCGCGCGTCACGGCGGCATCGCGATTTGTTCGCCGGTTGCTCCGTTCGCCGCCGCCCGGGCACAGGTTCGCCAGATGGTCGGCGAGGTGGGCGACTTCTTCCTCATCTACGTTGCGACGCCGCTCGAGGTGTGCGAGGCGCGTGATCGCAAGGGCCTGTACGCCAAGGCCAGGGCAGGGCTGATAGGCCAGTTCACCGGCATCTCTGATCCGTACGAGGAACCGGCCGATGCCGAGCTCGTTGTCGACACGTCGGCCGTCAGCAGGCCCGAGGCGGTTCAGGCCGTGCTCTCGATGCTGACATCGGGCGGCTGGCTAGCCGAGCAGCCGCCCATCGGCCGCTAGCCGGTTCGCCGCGCGGGCGCCGAGCTGAGCCAGCAGTCGCTCAGTCCGCGTCCTCGCCGCGGGTGCCCTCGTCGAGCTTCGCTCCGAATCTCCTCAGCCGGCCCGTCAGGGAGGTCGACATCCGGTCCCGAAGCCCAGACAAAAGCGGCAGGCTGATGATCGCGCTCACGAGCAGCGCCACCACGATGAGGGTGAGGCCGTGAACTCCGAAGAGGGCGAGGATCAGCGCGACCGCGAGGAAAATGAGGACCCGCAGCAGGGTGTAAGACAACGTCGCGCGCATGACACGTTGAGCCTAGAGCACCGCACGCGGCTACCGTGACGTGCACCCCGTCGCCGCACGGCGCAGCCGCGCAGTAGTCGAACCACGCACGTGGCAACCGGAATTTTCCGAATCGAGGGATAAAGCTGCTGTTTGTGGCTAAGTTCGCGAGTTTCTGCGACACTTGGGGACAGCCCTCTGACCCAGGGAGTTGGATTCGATGGACGGCAGCAGTGAGCGCCTGCTCACACCGGGGGAAGTAGCGGCGCTCTTCAGGGTCGACCCGAAGACCGTCACCCGGTGGGCCGCATCTGGCCGGATCAGCAGTATTCGGACGCCTGGCGGGCACCGCCGCTTCCGAGAGGCTGAGGTCCGCGAGCTGCTCGAGGGCGAGTCGCACTCCGAGAACGGTTCTGGCTGAGGGGCGACCCTGAGGCGGGGCTGTCAATCCGCCCGCAGCACGAGCACCATGGCGAGCCCATCGGCTGCAGCCGGGCGCACATGACGGTCAGTGTGCGGAATATCACTTATGGTCGGTATAGCTGACTATATGTGGCATAGTCAGGCTATTCTCCCCGCTGTCTCGACGCCTTCGGATTGCCGCAGCGGCAGGCGGATACGGCGGATCTCGGAGCAAGTCCATGCCAGGTGAACCGGATGTAACCGAACCGCCCAGTCCGGCAGCGCTCAGGGCGACTTGCGCAGATGTTGCATTTCATGACCGAGCACGCGCGCGCAGCCGCTAGGCTGCCACGCATGTGGCTGGCTTGTGCGCTTATCATCCTCGCGACCGTCGGATTCGTGCTGCCGTGCATGCTCGACATCACGATGACTCCCGACTCGGAATTCACCACCCTGACCAAGGGCACCTGGCTGATGATCGCCGGCGCCTTCTGGGTCTTCGGTGCGACCGCGTGGCTGGTGGTCGGACGGCCGAGGCGGCTTGGCATCCACAGGTCGAGCCCGTATCCGCCTGGCGGCTTCGGCCGGGCCGAGTCGCTGTACCGGCACCCCGCGGCGCGGACGGCGGGCGGATACTCCGAGCCTGTCGGCGCGGTCGGCTTCATGACCGAGCCGCGCCCGCTCGGGCCGGATGACGACCCGCAGTTCCTGCTCGAGCTTGACCGGCGCATCCGCGAGGACCGCGAGGGCGAGACCCCTGAGAGCGGGTTATCCGGTTCGCTAGCTCAGCCCTAGGCCACAGCACATCGCATTACTGCCGGGCATTTGGTAAACCGTGCAGCCCTCAGAACCGTCTTGGCTTTAGCGACGGCATAGGGGCTTGCTGATCTTCATGACAGGCTGGGCTAAGGGGGCACAAGCATGAGTCGGGTTCACGTGAATCCTCGTGTCGCGGTTCATCGGATCAGCAAGGCGCTTCGGTCGCAGCAGGGATTCTGGCGAGCCAACCTCAAGGAGGAGGTCAGCTTCTGGGATCGCTGGTTCACAACCAGGGGAGCTGCCTGGCCGGAGGATTACCGTGATCGTCAGGATCCAGGCATCGAACTCCAGGCGAACGTTCGACGCTGGATCGACGTGCCCGCCGGGGAAGTCGTGCAGATACTGGACGTCGGCGCCGGACCGCTCACGGTCCTCGGGAAGCGATGGGATGGCCGTGTCGTGCAGATAACCGCGGTCGACGCCCTCGCGGATCGCTACAACGAGATGCTCGCCGGCGCGCACATCGAGCCGCTCGTATGCACAGAGAACTGCCACAGCGAGAAACTGCTCGAGCGCTTCAAGCCAGATCAGTTTGACCTCGTGCACGCCTCTAACACGCTCGATCACCACTACGACCCGCTCCGCGCCATCGCCCAGATGCTGTCAGTCGTCAAGCCTGGCCGGTGCATCTACTTCAAACATAAGACCGAGGAAGCTGAGCGAGAGGACCACCACGGCCTCCATCAGTGGAACTTCTCCCTGGAGAACGGCAGTGCCCTGCTCTGGAATGAGCGCACGCGCGTCGACCTAGCCGAGCAGTTCGCACCCTGGGCCACGCTCGTGTTCGCCGAGATCGAAGAGACTGACTGGCTGGGCGTCGCGATGCGAAAGACCGAACCAGGGGTAGTGCCCGACCCGGTCAGCTAGCGAGGCCGGCCAGCGCTGTTCGGATCACGCTGGTACCCGGCCGGTCTCGGTCAGCCCATGCCGGCGTACGAGTGCAGGCCGCTGACCCAGATATTGACCCCGATCACGTTGAACAGCAGGCAGCCGAGGCCGATCAGCTGGATATAGCCGGCCCGGCGGCCGCGCCACCCGGCGGTGGCCCTGGCGTGCAGGAACATGGCGTACACCACCCAGGTGATAAAGGACCACGTCTCCTTGGGATCCCAGCCCCAGTAGCGTCCCCACGCGTGGTCGGCCCAGATGGCCCCGGCCATGACTCCGAAAGTCCAGACCGGAAACGCGAACAGGATGCTCCGGTAGGACAGCCGGTCCAGGACCGCCGGGGCCGGCACGTGCCGCAGGATGCCGGCCGACCAGGACGGCTGGCCAGCCGCGAGCCGGCGCACACTGCGGGATGCGAGCAAGTACAGCGTGGTGACCACCGCACCGAAGATGAACAGGCCGATCGCCACGATCATCGCGGTGACGTGGATGGCGATCCAGTACGACTGCAGCGCCGGCACCAGCGACCCGGCCGGCGTGTAGAGCACCGTGAGATCGATGCCGAGGCCGAACACAATGGGGATCATGACGAACAGGCCCATGTAGTAGGCCCGGTACCAGACCGAAGCCACCACGAGCACGATCACGGCCATGCAGGTGAACGCCGCGATGAACTCGTACATGTTGCCCCACGGCGTCCGGTGCTCGGCGATCCCCCTGGTCACGATCGCCAGCAGGTGCGCCGTCAGTCCCAGGCAGGTCAGGCCGAAGGCCAACCTGAGCCAGAACCCGGTCGGCCACCTGCTCGCTGACTCGTCCCGCCGCGCCGTGGCAGCAGACGGGTTGCTGGCGGCGACCGAAAGAGCTGGGCCGCCAGATCCGGCCGCCACGAGCTCAGCGGCCGGCACCTCTGCCCCGCTGCTCTCGGTCAGTCCGGCCATCACCCGGTGCCGGGCGAACGCGAAGTCGGACGCGTAGCACAGCATCGCCAGCGCGTACAGCACGACCGTGGCGAGCAGCAGCCCGTTGCTGAGGTCGCCGAGGCTCACGTTGATGGGCATCTGCCGGTCACTCTCCCTCTCGGCTGGCACTGACCGATGCGGTGTCTGGGGTCTCGTCGTTCGCTGCCGGCGTGGATGCGTCCGGGGTGGCAAGCTCACCGCGTTCCGGAACGAAGGGTTGTGTGGTCGTGGCCGAAAGCTCGGCGCGCAATAGCTCGGCGAGCTCGCCGAACTCGGTCTCAAAGCCGCCCGCGGCGTCCGAGCGGGCAAGCCCGCCCAGCCAGACCTCGGTGCTGCCGTCTGCGCCCTCGGCCGCGCGCACGAACACCCGGCGCCGCCGGATCAGGAACGAAAGGATCAGCCCGGCCAGGGCCGCGATGCCGGAGATCAGAGCCGGCAGCTGACCGGGGTCGTAGGTGATCGCCAGGCTGACCCACTGCTGGTAACCGACGTAGGTCACGGTGCCGAGGCCGTCTGGCAGCTTCATCGACTGGCCGGCGGCGAGCGGCTGCGGCTGCATCGGGAGCTGGCGCAACCCCGTGGTCTCCAGCTGGTAGACCGACTGCGCCTGGCCGGAGTTCATGCCCAGGTTGCCGGTAAAGCCGACCAGGCTCACGCGCGGGTTCAGCGCCGCCGGGAATGCGGAGGCGAGACGGCCGCCCGCGTCGATGGCGGACGGCAGGAAGACGCCGGCGAAGCCGAGCTGGCCCGGCTTTGCGTCCGGGACCTTGATGACGCCCTCGGACGTCAGCGTGGTCTGGTCGACCGGAACGAACGGTACGGGGCCATCCCAGCGCACCGCGCCGGTCCCGTCGGTGACCTTGAAAATAGGAGCGTAACCATGCCCGATCAGGTAGACGCTCACGCCGTCCACGACGAGCGGGTGGTTCACCTGGAGGTGGTAGTGCCGGACGGGCCCGCCGGGCCGGTCGGAGTAGGTGAGGCTCGCGTCGTAGGACATGGGCTGATCGAGCTCGGGCCCTGAGCTGACGTATTTTGCGGTAAAACCGTGCAGGTTGATCGCGAAGGGAGCAAGGTTGCCTGGTCCCACCAGCCGGCCGGGCCGGAACACGTCGAGCGCGGTCGGGGTGTTGGCGAAGCCCTGACCCACGATGAGCAGGCGGTTCGCCTTGTAGCCGAAGAGTCCGCCGAGGCCGACGGAAAAAAGCAGAGCGAGGAGTGCAATGTGGAACAGCAGGTTGCCGACCTCCCGCAGGTAGCCCTTCTCGGCCGAGACCCAGCCATCGCCCTCGCTGATCCGGAATCTGCGTGCCGTCAGTAGTGCCTTCGCTTGCCGCAGGGCTTGCGCTGGACCCGTTTCGGTCCGGTAGCCCGCGCTAGCCGGCAACCGTGCGAGGTTGGTGGGCGCCCGGGGTGGCTGCTGGCGGGCCGAGCCGAGAAGGCGCACGGTCCGAGGCAGCACGCAGCCGGCGAGCGAGGCGAACAGGAGCAGGTAGATCGCCGCGAACCAGGGCGCAGAAAACACGTTGAACAGCGACAGCCGGTTCAGGATCGGGGCCAGGGACGGGTGCGACTGGTAGTACTGGCTGACCGCCGCCGGGTCGATACCCTGCTGTGGCAGCACCGATCCTGGCACGCTGGCGAGCGCCAACAAGAACAGCAGGATCAGCGCCGTGCGCATCGAGGTGAGCTGACGCCAGCCCCAGCGCAGCCAGCCGACCGGACCGAGACCAGCCAGCCGACCGGGAGCGGTGGCTTCCGGCGTTGACACGTTGTCCTCAGTCGCCGTCATGTGGTCTGCCCGGTTACCTGGTTGATCACCGACAGCAGCTGGCGGTACGTGGACGCACCGAAGATCCGGTCGGCGATCCTGCCGTCCCGGTCGATCACCAGCGTGGTCGGGATGTCTGCCGGCGGGACCGTGCTGTGGAAATCCAGCGCGATCTGATCGTTGGGGTCGTTGATGCTGGGGTAGCCCACGTTGAACTGCTGCATGAACGCCGCCGCGCTGTCGGGCTGGTCCCTGATGTCAATGCCGACGAAGCGAACGCCGCGCGAGGCAAGCTGGCGCGACAGCTGCCCGAGGGCCGGGGCCTCAGCGCGGCACGGCGCGCACCAGGAGCCCCAGAAGTTGACGACGATCGTGTGGCCCCGGTACTGCGACAGACTCAGATGCTGGCCGGTTACCGTGGTGCCCGACACGGGCGGCGCAACTGGCCGGCTGGCCGGCTGGTAATAAGTGGACTCGTAGCTGTGACCGACGAAACTCTGCCCGCTGCTGGCGGGGTTGTTCCCCCCGATGTCACCGCCCGCGCAGCCGACCGTCGCCATGATCGCGGCGACCGCGACGGCGGCCCCGAGACCCGTCCGGCGCGACAGACGCGGCCGGCGTGGCCCACGCGGCTGGCGCTGGGCTGGCAGGCGCGACACGAAAAACGATCTCCTACAGGCAGTAGTACCGGGCCTATTGTGCCGGATGCGGCACCGTCCGGTGACGCCGGGCCGGCGAAAGGCGGCGCTGTGCAGTGAACTCCCGGGGTGCGTTCAGGCGCCAGCCACCTGTGGCCGGCTGGGACCGGACGGCTCACGGTACTGGACGCTGGTGATCCGGCCACCGCTCACCGTGAAACTGGTCACGCTGCCGAGCGCGCACTGCCGACGCCGCGGGTCGTGCCACAGCCTGCGGCCCTCGACAGCTCGGCGGGAGGACCAGATGGGCAGCTGATGGCTGACGCAGACGGCCTCGTGGCCGCGGGCGGCTGCTGCTGCCTCCCTGACCGCCGCGAGAACCCGGACGGCGACCTCCGCGTACGGCTCGCCCCACGATGGCCGGAAAGGGTTACGCAGGTAATACCAGGCGCTCGGCTGGCGCAGCGCGCCGTCGCCCACGCCGAATCGCAGTCCCTCGAAGTGGTTCGCGGCCTCGATCAGCCGGTCGTCGACCACGATGGGCAGGCCGAACTCCGCCGCGATCGGCTCGGCCGTCTCCACCGCCCGCTCAAGCGGCGAGGACCGTACCGTGACGATGTCGCGGCCAGCCAGGAAGTCGGCGGCGGCCTTCGCCATCAGGCGGCCCGCCTCCGACAGGTGGAAACCGGGCAACCGCCCGTACAGGATGCGACCGGGATTGTCTACCTCGCCGTGCCGGACGAGATGGACGACTGTAGTGGTGCTGGCACTGGCAGCCGGAGGCTGGCCATGGTCGGTAGGGCTCATCGAGCGCACAGACTACCGCGCTGCGGGATGCTCATCCCACGGCGGCCGCAGCGGCCGCCGCCGCAGCGGGAAGGGCATCGGCAACCCGTCCGATCGCCTCGCCGTCATGCGCCGCCGACACGAACCACGCCTCGAACGGAGACGGCGGCAGGTACACACCACTGCTCAGCATGGCGTGGAAAAACGCGGCGTAGGCCGCGCTGGACTGGCTGCGAGCGGCGCCAAAATCGCGAACGGGGTCTGTGACGCCGAGGAAGACGGAGAACAGGCTGCCGGCCTCTTGCAGCCGGAAGGGCACGCCCGCCGCGGTCAGGGCGTCAGCGGTGAGCTTCGCGACGGCGGCGGCCGCCTCGTCGACGCGGGCGTAGACGTCCTGGGTGCACTCGCGCAGCGTGGCGAGGCCGGCAGCCGTGGCGATGGGGTTACCGGACAAGGTGCCCGCCTGGTAGACGGGCCCCGCCGGGGCGAGCCTCTCCATAATCTCGGCGCGGCCGCCGAACGCCGCGGCGGGCAGTCCGCCGCCCATGACCTTCCCGAAGGTCGTCAGGTCACCGGCGATTCCCTCCCGGCCGTACCAGCCGGATCTGGTTACCCGGAAGCCGGTCAGGACCTCGTCCATGATCAGCAGAGCGCCGTACTCGCGGCAGAGGGCGGACAGCAGCTCGTTGAAACCGGCGGCGGGCGGAACGATCCCCATGTTCGCCGGGCACGCCTCGGTGATCACGCAGGCGATGTCGGCGCCGCTGGCGGCGAACGCCTGGCGCACGGACTCGGCGTCGTTGTACGGAAGCACGATCGTGTCGGCAGCGGCCGCGCCAGTGATGCCGGGCGAGTCGGGCAGCCCGAAGGTGGCGACGCCCGAGCCGGCCGCGACCAGCAGGGCGTCAACGTGACCGTGGTAACAGCCCGCGAACTTCACCACCAGGCGCCGCCCAGTGAATCCCCTGGCCAGCCGGATCGCGGTCATGGTCGACTCGGTGCCCGAGTTCACCAGCCGCACTCGCTCGACCGGGGCGCGCGCAGCGATCTCCGCCGCCAGTTCAGCCTCGGCGGCCGTGACGGTACCGAACGAGGTGCCAAGGCTGGCCGCCGCCTGCACCGCGGACACCACGGCCGGGTACGCGTGGCCGAGAATCATGGGACCCCAGGAGCACACGAGGTCCACGTACTGGTTGCCGTCCACGTCGGTGAGGTAGGGGCCGCTGCCGGACGCCATGAAAACGGGGGTGCCGCCGACGGACCCGAAAGCACGGACTGGCGAGTTCACCCCGCCGGGCAAAATGACGCTGGCCCGCTCGAACAACTCAGCCGACCGCGGCCGGGCGCTGTCTGGTGTCACGATCCCGCCTGCTCGCACGCGTCGGCCAGGACCTCGAGCACCGGCACCCCATCGGGCAGCGGGTGAGTCTCCGGATTTCGGAGCCAGCGCCCCGGCGGACCTTCGGCAGTCCGGGAGGGTGGTGCCAGCACGTAACTGTCCCGGCAGTGCCAGCGCAGCCCAACCACATCGGCTACTTCCTCGGGAAGGCAGTCCAGGTGGCACGACCACCACTCGTCCTCGTCCGCGGGCGCGCCGCGGGAGCGGACAAAGAAATAGGCCCGGCTTCCGGGGCTGATCGCCACCGGGCCGGGCCGCATGCGAGTCCGATCCATCGTGCTCAGTGCCAGGGCTCCTACCTCGGCGGGCACGTCGAGCACGTCGAATACGCGCCCGGTCGGCAGGATGACGTTCGCCGCTGGCATCGACGCCCACCAGCGGGCGACGAGCTCCGGATCGGCGCTCGCCATGCTCTGCCAGGCGGGCGAGACCGGATGGGAGCCGGGCGACGGACAGCCAAGCCGGTCACACGAGCACGACCGCAGGAATCCCTCCGGGCGGTCCGCCTGGCCCGGCTGGTACGCACCCGGGCACACGGGCCAGCCCAGCGCGGCGTAACGCGCGGCAGCATCGCCGATCCGCCCGACCGCCCTGCGGCGTCTGTGTCGCAGTACAGCTTCGACCACGTGGTCTAACTCCCGCTCAGTCCTGCAGGCTCCTGAGAAACGGTGGAGTGACCAGGCTACCGGGTACTCCGGTCGAGCCGGGCATCTGCACTGTGACCACAGCGAGCCGGTCATCTGCCGACCGGAACGAGAGGCAGGCGGTACCGGAATCTCGCGCTGATTCCGATCTCACACATGCGAGCCGGTTTGCGGCGATACTCTCTGTCCTGGGTAGGCGGCTGATGGGCGATACACAGGGACGGAGCGAACGGGCTGGTGATCCGCACCGAAGGACTGCGCCAGCAGCTCCGCCTGGTGATCCATGAGGGATTCCGGTTTCTGATCGTCGGCGGCCTCGGCACGGTGCTCACCATCGGCGGTGCGGTCGCGCTGCACAGCCTGGGGAAGTATCTCGCGGTCACCATCGCGACCATCGTGGCCACGATCTTCAGCTTCCTTGGCAATCGCTACTGGACGTTCCGCCACCGCCAGGGCCAGGGGGCCACGCAAGAAGGCGTCCTGTTCTTCCTCCTCAACGGCGTTGGCCTGCTCATCTACTACGCCTGCATCTGGATCATCCAGGACCTGATGGGCCTGCAAGGCCGCGTCTGGTACACCGCAGCGCTCGTTGTCGGCACGGGCCTGGGCACCTTGTTCAGGTTCTGGTCCTACCGGAAATGGGTCTGGACACTCCGCCACCAGCCGCGGCTGGCAGGCGCCGGGTTCATGCCCTACCCCGAGCCCGCGCTGGCTGGCCGCATGGCCTCAGTACCGATCCGGGTCTCCAGCGCAGGGTCGGCCTCGCGCCCGCCCGGCCGTAGCACAGCTCGGCACGCCGCGCCGGCCCGCGCCCCAGCAGAACGCCTTCCCGTACGCACGCGCCCTGGTGCTCATCGCCGTACTTAGCTCGGGGCCGTCCGGTCAGGCGGTACCCTCGTGGGCAGCATCGGGCATAAGCGGTCAGGAGGCATGGTTCACCGGTGAGCAGCATCATCCGCGGGCTCTACGCGCGATTCCGGCAGCTGATCCACGAGGGCCTTAAGTTCCTGGTCATCGGCAGTGTCGGGGCGATGGTGACGTTCGGTTCCGCCAACGCGCTGCACCCGATTGGCAAGTACAAAGCCATCACGATCGCCACGATCCTGGCGACTGCTGTCACCTACCTCGGCAACCGCTACTGGACGTTCCGGCACCGCCAGGGCAAGGGCACGACCCGCGACTCGACGATGTTCTTCGTCCTGAACGGGATCGGGCTGCTCATCTACTACGGCTGCATTGGCCTCATCGACCTCGCGGGTCTTGGCCACAGCGTGGCCTGGTACAACGTCGCCCTGGTTCTCGGCACCGGCCTGGGCACGCTGTTCCGGTTCTGGTCCTACCGCAAGTGGATCTGGCTGGCGAGACCAGGGCACCTGACCCGCTCGCATGAGGAAATCCCCGACGATCTGGCGGCTGTCGGCGCAATCCCCCTCACCCGCACTACTCCCGCCGGCAGCGCTCCGCCCGAGCACCCAGAGGAACTGCGCGAGACCTAGCTCACCCGGCGGGCGACCTCGGCCGCCCAGTAGGTCAGGATGATGTCGGCTCCGGCCCGGCTGATCGCGGTGAGCGTCTCCATGATCACCCGGTCCCTGTCCAGCCAGCCGCTGGCCGCAGCCGCTTCGACCATCGAGTACTCGCCGCTGACCTGATAGGCAGCCACCGGCACCGGCGAGACGGCCGACACCGCGGAGATCACATCCAGGTAGGACAGCGCCGGCTTGACCATGACAATGTCGGCGCCCTCGTCCACATCCAGCAGCGCCTCCCGCACACCATCCCTCCGAGCGGCCGGATCCTGCTGGTAGGAGGCGCGATCACCGAACTGCGGCGCGCACTCCGCCGCCTCCCGGAACGGCCCGTAGAACGCCGACGCGTACTTCGCCGAGTAGGCGCAGATCCCAACCTCCGGGTGACCGGCCGAGTCCAGCGCGGCTCGGATCGCCGCGACCTGGCCGTCCATCATCCCGCTGGGCGCCACCATGTGCACGCCTGCCTCCGCCTGCGCCACCGCGATCGACGCGTACCGCTCCAGCGTCGCGTCGTTATCGACCTCGCCGGCCGAGGTGAGGAGCCCGCAGTGGCCATGGTCGGTGTACTCGTCCAGGCACAGGTCGGCCATTACAACCGTGTCCGGGCCGACCTCGGCGGCAAGGTCCCGGAGCGCCAGCTGCACGATGCCGTCCGGGTCGTCGGCCGCTGAGCCCCGGCCGTCCTTCATTTCCGGGACACCGAAGAGGATCAGCCCGCCGACGCCCGCGTCGACCGCCTCGCGGGCGGCCTTGCGCACGCTGTCCCTGGTGTGCTGGACGACGCCGGGCATCGACGACACCGGCTGTGGCTCGCTGATCCCTTCCTTCACGAACAGTGGCAGCACGAGCCCCGACGGACGGATGGCGACCGGCGCGACAAGCCTGCGCATCGCGGGCGTCCCGCGAAGCCTCCGGGGCCTGGTAACGGGGTAGCTAGCTGCCAATGTCGCTCCCAGCGGTCGAAGCCGTACTAGCGGATCCGGCGGCGGGCACCACGGCGGCGCTCGCTCGGCCGGCGAACCGGCTCGCCCGCCTCGATCGCCGCGTCGCGCAACCCGGCGCCGTGGGCGGCCAGGGCCTCCACGAGCGAACTCACCGACGGCTTCGCCGCCACGACATCGACGCGCAGGCCGAACTCGGCCGCCGTCTTCGCTGTCTGCGGACCGATCACCGCGATGACCGTGACGGCGTGCGGCTTGCCCGCGATGCCGATGAGGTTGCGCACCGTCGATGACGAGGTAAACAGCACCGCGTCGAACCCGCCGCCCTTGATCGCTTCGCGCACCGGGGCAGGCGGCGGGGCCGCCCGCACCGTGCGGTATGCCGTGACGTCCTCGGCCTCCCAGCCCAGCTCGGTGAGCCTGGTCAGCAGTCCCTCCGTCGCGATGTCCGCCCGCGGCAGCAGCACCCGGTTGATGGGGTCGAGCACTTCGTCGTAGGCGGGCCAGGCATCCGCCAGGCCTTCCGCCGACTGCTCGCCCTCCGGCAGCAGGTCGGGCATGATGCCGAACGCGCGCAGCGCTTCGGCCGTCTGCTCACCCACGGCGGCCACCTTGACGCCCGCGAACGCCCGGGCATCGAGGCCGTACTCCTCGAACTTCTCCCGGATCGCGCGCACCGCGTTGACCGACGTGAACCCGATCCACTGATAGCGCCCGGTGACCAGGCCCTTGACGGCCCGTTCCATCTGCTGCGGCGTACGCGGCGGCTCCACTGCGATCGTCGGCACCTGCTCCGGCACCGCGCCGCGAGCCCGGAGCAGGTCGCAGACCTCCTCGGACTGCTCCTTGGTGCGCGGCACCAGCACCCGCCAGCCGAACAGCGGCTTGGTCTCGAACCAGGACAGCGCCGCCTGCGCCGTCACGCCCTCGCCCACCACCGCCACCGCGGGCCCGTGTGCCGTGAGCAGGCTCACCCCGGCCGCCTTGAGATCAGCCGCGATCGAGCCCAGACCGCCGACAACCGTGTGCTGGTCGGTAGTGGTCCCGTTCCAGGTGATGGCGAAGGGCGCGGTCTCCGCCCAGCCCGCCGCGATGAGCATCTTGCCCAGGTCGACCGGCCCCGTCTCGGCGCCGACGATCACCAGCGTGCCCTCGGTGACCGAGATCCGGCTGACTTCGGAGGCATGCACGATCCGCACGTCGCCGCTGGCGTCACTGGTCAGCGGGATGCCGGCGTACTCGGGCACGGCGGTCGCGGCTGACACGCCCGGCACCAGTTCGAACGGCACCCTGGCCTTCGCGCACGCGGCCGCGTCCGCGACTGCGCCCGCGAACAGGAACGGGTCGCCGCCGAACAGTCGGACTGCCAGCTGGCCTGCCTTGGCCGCCTTGATGAGCAGCTTCGGGTCCTGCAGCAGGGCGTCTGAGTCAACCAGCGTGGCGTCGGGCTTCAGCAGATGGCTCAGCCGGTCGCCGAGCCACTGGGCGGCAACCACCAGGTCGGCGCGCCCGATCAGCGCAGCGGCCCGGACTGTGAGGAGACTCTCGTCACCGGGGCCAGCGCCCACGAGCGCGACCCAGCCGGGTACCCGGGCGTCTGCGGCGTGACCCGCAGGCCGCCCGGCCTTCTCACTCCCCGGCCTGGCCTGCTTGGTGACCTTCCTCGTCGTGGGTGTCGGGTTCACTTGTCATCGTCCCCGCTCGTGAGGTGTCCGCTGGACCATGCCGTCCCGGACACTGCCATACACCGTGCCGCACCCCTGCTGAGCAGGTCTGCGGCCACCTGGCGGCCGAGTTCCTCGGCCGCTGCCAGCGCACCGCTCGCACTGCCGCGAAGCGCCATTCCCCCGTCGGCCGCGACGACCAGGCCGTCGAGCCGAAGCACGTCCATCCCCCCGGCGAACGCGCCGACTGGCGCCGAGCAGCCACCTTGCAGTGCGCCGAGCAGGGTCCGCTCAGCCGTCGTGGCCGCCCGACTCACCGGGTCGTCGATGGCGCCGAGCAGCGCCACGAGACCTTCCCTGGCCTGATTGCACTCAACCGCGAGCGCGCCCTGGCCGGCCGCGGGCAGCATCTCGTCCGGCTCGAACACCTGCGCTACCGCGTCGAGCCGGCCGATGCGCGACAGGCCCGCATAGCCGAGCACGAGGGCATCCAGGTCACTGCTCTCGAGCCTGGCGAGCCTTGTCCCCGCGTTGCCCCGGACCGGAACGGGGTTGATATCGGGCCGGAGCAGGAGCAGCTGTGCGGCCCGCCGTGGCGAGCCGGTCCCCACGCTCGCTCCGACGGGCAGGTCGGCCAGTTTTGCGCCATCCCGCGTCACCAGCGCGTCCCGCGGATCGTCCCTGACCGGCACCGCGGCCAGCGCTATCCCGGCCGCTGCCCCGGTGGGCAGGTCCTTCAGCGAGTGCACGGCCACGTCGACCTCACCCGCCAGCAGGCTGGCGCGCAGCGAGCTGACGAACACGCCGGTACCGCCGATCTGGCTCAGCAGCGCCGGGCTCCGGTCGCCCGCCGACTCGATACCGACGATCTCGACGTCGCGTCCGGTCCGCGCCGTGATTGCGCGCGCCACAAGGCCGGCCTGCGTTCTCGCCATGGGGCTACGGCGCGTGCCGATGCGCAGCGGGGCCGGGCTCATGCACCGTCTCCCGCCGAGGCTGGCGTGGCCTGCGGCCACCCGGCCAGGTTGGCGTCAGCTTGCGCGACGGCCTGGACCGCTGCCGGATCCAGATCGAACAACACGCGCAGCGCGTCCTCATAGGTATCGGCGCCGGGAGACCCTGCGAGTTCCTTGATGCGGACAGTGGGATCGTGCAGCAGCTTGTCCGTCACCCGGCGCATGGATTTTGCTATCTCGTCCATCGCGGCGACGTCCGGGCGGTCGAGGCGGCCCGCCAGCCGGGCCATCTCGGCGTCCACAACCTTGGCGGCCTTGGCGCGCAGGGCTACCACCGTCGGCGTCACCGCTGCCGCCCGCCGGGCCGACATATGAGAGGCAAGCTCTTCGGCCATGATCCGGCGGACCTCGCCGATCTCCCGCTCGCCCGGATCGAACGCCGGATGGCCGTCCGCGGCCAGCGTCGCTAGGTCGGTGACGGTCACGCCGGGCACCTCGGCAACCGCGGGGTCGACGTCTCGGGGCATGGCCAGATCCAGCAGCACGAGTCCGGCCGACCGCTGGCGCATGGCGGCCGCGACCATGTCCGCCGTGATCACGTGACCGGAGGCGCCCGCACAGGTCACCACCAGGTCGGCGGCGGCAATCTCGGCGACAAGATCCGACATCTCGGCTGCCCGGCCGCCAGCAGAAGCCGCGAGCCGCTGGGCGCGCTGCAGAGTCCGGCTCGCGACCGTGAGCCCTGCTGCCCCGGCCCGCGCCACGCTCGCCACGGTCAGCCCGCTCATGGCACCGGCCCCGACGACGAGGACCCGCTTCCCGGCGAGCCCGGTGGCAGTGGGGGACGAGGGGCCCTCACCACCGGCGGCCACGTTCCCCTCGAGATGCCCGGTCGCTACCTGCAGGCCCACGCTGACAAGGCTCGCCCCCGCCGCGCCGATGCTCGTCTGAGACTGCGCGCGTTTGCCGGCCCGCAGGGCGAGCGAGCCGAGGTCCGAGAGCGCACGGCCCAGGATTCCCCGCTCCCTGGCCAGGTGCAGCGCCTGGCGGAGCTGGCCGAGAATCTGGCTCTCGCCGATGACCATTGAGTCAAGACCGCAGGCCACGGCCAGCAGATGCTGGACGGCGCGGTCCTGGTAATGCACGTAGAGGAACGGCGTCAGGTCAGCCGGCGGCACCTGCGAGTGCCGGGAGAGCAGCTCGCAGATGGCGGTGACGGCGCCGTGGAACTTGTCGACCTCGGCGTAGATCTCGACCCGGTTGCAGGTGCTGAGCACCAGCGCACCGGCCACGTCGTCGGCCCTGGATACGTCGTGCAGCAGCTTGTCCAGTGCGTCGCCGGACAGCGCGGCCCGCTCGAGCGTCGCCAGGGGCGTGCCCTTATGACTGAGTCCGACGACCAGGACGCTCATGTGCCCACCGCCTGGGCTCCCGCCTGAAAGTCGTCGTCGTCATCCGCATCGTAAGAAGACGCGCCGTACCGCGCCTCCCGTGTCCCCCCGCGCACGCTGAGTTCTGCGGCGATGCTCAGGCCCAGATCCTCGCTCGGCACGCTGTCTCTCCCCGGCACGCCGCTTGCCCCCGGCGCCCCGGCCGTTCGGGGCGCTTCGTCGATGTGCCGACCGGCCAGATGCCCGTCCAGGCTATGGTCGTCCGGCGGGACGACCGCCGTTCCGCGCCGCTGAGCGTGGAAGGCCAGGATCTGCAACTCGATCGACAGGTCGACCTTACGCACATCCACGCCGGAAGGCACGTTGAGCACGACGGGCGCGAAGTTAAGAATGCTCGTGACGCCCGCCGCAACGAGCCGATCACAGACATTCTGGGCGACTGCGGCGGGAGTCGCGATGACGCCGATCGCGACGTCGAAGCGCTCGATGACGTCCTCTATGTCGGCGGCGCTGCGCACCATGTGCCGGGCGATCATGGTGCCCACGACTGCCGCGTCGCTGTCCACGAGGGCCGCCACGTGGAACCCGCGGGAGGCGAACCCTCCGTAGTTGGCGAGGGCACGGCCGAGGTTTCCGGCGCCGACGATGAGCACCGGCCAGTCCTGCGTCAGGCCCAGCTCGCGCGAGACCTGGTAGACGAGGTAATCCACGTCGTAGCCGACGCCACGGGTGCCATACGACCCGAGGTGCGAGAGGTCCTTGCGGAGCTTGGCCGAGTTGACGCCGGCGGCTGCCGCCAGCTCGTCGCTGGCGACGGTCGCGACGCCACGATCGGCGAGGGCGTACAGGGCGCGCAGATATACCGGCAGGCGCGCAACCGTGGCATCGGGGATGCCGTGACCGTTAGCGCCGGGCTTGCTCAGCGCGTCGGGCGCTCGACGGCCCGCCGCCTCACGGCTGGAGGCCGGGGCGACGGCGCTGTGGCTGGCCGCGTCGGCGGCGCCGGTGGCGGTAGCCGGGTGACCGGCCGTAGCAGGACGGCGTGACATGCGCCGGTACTCCTGGGGGACTCTCAGTAGGGCACTGCGCGAGCCGGGGAAGCCGCGCCTGATCTCGATGTATCACCGTACGCCCTTGTGAACATTTGCACAAAGTCACCGGATGGAGCTCTGGCACCACTGGCCGGAACAGCAGCGCTCACCGCAGCAGAGCGGCCCTCAGACGCTCCTCGCTAACCCGCCAGAAATCGTGCTGAATTCCATCGACCAAGGTGACGGGAATCATCTCCCAGTACCGGGCGAGGTCCTCTGGAGAGGCCGTGATGTCGCGTTCATCCCAGCTGACGCCGAGGTCAGCAGCCACCCTGCTGATAACGGCCCGCGCGTCATCGCAGAGATGGCAGCCGGGCCGGCTCAGCAAGGTGATGCTGTGGCGGCTCCGGCCACCGGTCACCGGTACTCCCGCGAGCTCCCGCCGCGCGGAGCGGAGCTCCGGCCGTAGTCACGCAGGTAGTCGGGCCGCTCGAAGCCGGAGGTGTCGTAGCCGGGCTCAGGGAACAGGTCAGAGACAGAGGGGAAGGGGAACGGCGACACCTTGGCCTGCTGCAGGCCGAGCTCTACGACGTTCGTGGCCAGCACGAACGGACGCCGGTCAAGGTCGAACTGCTGGACGTAGGGCTGCGCTAGATGCCGCTGGTAAGCGCCCCGCGAGCGGTACACCTGGTAGAGGATTCGCTGCGTCGGCGCCGACGGGACCGCGTGAGCGATGAACACGAGGGTGTCGGGCTCGCGCCTGCGGACCAGCTCCACAACCCGCTCGGTCAGCCGGTCGAACTCCTCGACCCGCTCTTCCATGAGGGTATAGATGATGATTTGCCCGAAAAGTTCTTTCCGGCGCCGCTCGGCTGGGCTCTCGTCGTCGCGGCCGTCGTAGTCAGCCCGCCGGCCGTTCCCGTCCTCCGGTGCCTGCCACCGGGAACCGCCCGCCGCCGCAGCCGCTTCCAGGGCCGTCGGGTCGAAGTCGCCAGTCGCGAAATCGGCGTACCCGCCGACTGGCTGAGCCTCCCGTCGCGGCTCGTCCGTCCCGCTCCGCAGGTCGTCATGACCCGGCCGCTCCGGCCGGTACAGTCCGCCGCCGCGGTACAGTCCGCCATCGCCGACCGGATCCGCGTAGCGATCGTCCCGGTAGCCGTTGCCCCGGTCGTCGCTGCTGGCCAGGTAGCCGCGCTCCCGGTGGCCAGCATCCGCGGGGTGCCGGTCGTAACTGCCGGGACCGTCGGCGCGACCGTAGCGGTCGGCCGCTTCCCGGCCGGGCTGACGGCCGCGATCGCGGGAGTCCCCAGATTCCTGGCCATGCAGCGCAGCGAGGTTCAGCCGGGCGCTCTGCGCGCCAGCAAGCCAGCCGAGCACCGCTGCGAGTGTCAGCGCGATGGTGAAAACCGATCCGAGCGGCACGTGAATCTTGAGCTGCCTGACCGCAAACTCCGCAAGCCCTGGATACGCCACGCCCAGAGCAGCGAGTCCGCCCAGCAGCTGTCCGGGCACCGCGTCGTGCCAGCCCGGCTGCGAGGACCGGACCAGCACAAGCAGCACCGCCCAGACGGTCAGGAGCGCCGTCACGCCGCCGCTGACGGCCATCAGCACGTAGTTCGGCGGCACCTGGTAATACGTGAAGGGCGGCGGCCACGTCTTGGAAAAGGGCGTTGTGGTGAGCTGGTCCATCGCGAGCACCACGAGTGCGATGACGCCGAGCGCGCCGATGTAGAGACGGGCGCAGAACCTGGCCGCGCCGCTTCTCCCGCCGACATCCCACAATGCGACGACGAACGCCAGGGGCGCGACGACCTGGCCGCCGAGTTCCATGGCGCGGAAGATCGTTGCGTCATAGCCCGAGGCGTAGCCCATTGCCTGCGCGCCGAGACTGACCAGCAGGCCGAGGAGGCCTACGGACCAGGCAATGAGATCGCCGCGCGGCGTGCGGAAGCACCGGGCGAGCAGCACGGCGCTGCCTGCCGCAGCCACCAGCGCGCCGACTACGGCGATGAGAGTATGCATCGATGTCTATGGTGCCTGATTCGAAGCTGTGCTGTGGCCAGGCTAGCCGCAGCCGTGGTGCCTGCCAGGAATAAAGGCATCGCTGCCATTCGTGCCGTCCGGTTGGCGACGTGGAGGTGCCGATGCCATGGCGGTCCCGTGACGGTCAGATGACGCTATCGCGCCGCGCGTGGTCTGCGATCGGGCCGCCGGTAGCCTGTAAGCATGAGCCGCGAGTCCGGCCTGGACAACGCAGCGGCGCGTGCCCAGGTGACGACGGTCGAAGCTGACCCACCATCGGTGGTCCCCGACCTGACGGCCGCCGCTTTTTTCGACGTCGACAACACCCTGATGCGTGGGGCATCGCTGTACCACTTCGCCCGCGGCCTCGCGACGCGCAGGATGTTCGGGCCAGGGGACCTGGCCAGGATCACGCTGGGTCAGGTCGCGTTCCGGCTGCGGGGTGTCGAGAACAGCGACCACATTGATGCAGCCAGGGAAGCGGCGCTGGCCTTCGTGGCAGGTCACCGCGTCGACGACATCGTCACGCTCGGCGAGGAGATCTACGACGAGACAATGGCCGACCGAATCTGGGCAGGCACCAGGGAGCTGACGCAGCAGCACCTGCAGGCTGGCCAGCGGGTCTGGCTCGTCACGGCCACCCCCGTGGAACTGGCGGACATCCTGGCCCGCAGGCTCGGCCTTACCGGTGCGCTTGGCACCGTCGCCGAGACGGCCGATGGGTTGTACACCGGACGGCTGGTCGGCGGCCTGCTGCACGGTCAGGCAAAGGCGGCTGCCATTACCTCGCTGGCGCGCCGGGAAGGGCTAGACCTGAACCGGTGCAGCGCATACAGCGACTCGGCCAACGACCTGCCGATGCTGGAGCTTGTCGGGCACCCCAGCGTCGTCAACCCGGACGCGGACCTCCTGCGCACCGCTCGCGACCGCGGCTGGCCCGTGCACGAGTTCCGCTCGGCGCGGCGGGCGACGCTGATGGCGTTGCCGCTCGCGGGTGCGGGTGCCGTCGCGGGCGGGATGGCTGCTGGTATCGCGATCCGGCGCCGGCGCGCCACAAGCTGAGGTTGATCGCCCACCGCCGGGTCCTGCTGCGCTAGCTGAATGCCGAACCGCGCTCGATGACTAGGTCGTCGAGCCTGGCCTGGATCGTGTCCCGCACCTGGTCGGCAAGATCAGCCAGTTGCTCGTCGTCGTCACCGTCCGCAGTCAGGTCGCAGGTCGGGACCGGCTTGCTGAACTCGATGATCCAGTTCGACGGCAGCGGCACGGCGCCGAGCGGGCCCAGCCAGGGGAACAGCGGCGTCACAGGGAAATAGGGCAGCCGGAGCGCCCTGGCCAGTGCCTCAGCGTTCCCGATCATCGGGTAGATCTCCTCGGCGCCGACGATCGCGCACGGGATGATCGGCACGCGCGCCTGCACAGCCGTCCGCGCGAACCCGCCGCGTCCGAACCGCTGCAGCCGGTACCGCTCGGTGAACGGCTTGCCTATTCCCTTGAAGCCCTCGGGGAACGTCCCGACGAGCTCGCCTGACGTCAGCAGCTGGTGCGCTAGCTCCGGGTCGGCCCTGGTGTGCCCGCTCCGGCGGGCGAGCGAGGCGAGCAGCGGCAGCGAGTACACGAGGTCAGCGCCCAGCAGCCGCAGGGTCCGGTGCGCCGGGTGCTCGGCAAAGATTCCTGCCTGCAGCATCACCGCATCGACCGGAAGAACACCGGAGTGGTTCGCGACGATCAGCGCGGCGCCGGAGTCTGGCACGTTTTCCAGCCCGCGCATGCGGATCTTGAACCAGTTCCGGTACAGCGCGAGCGCGGCCGGCATGATCACCGCCGAGTTCAGGTCCGGATCGAAACCGAAGGCGTCGACCTCGTACTCGCGGCGCAGCCGCCGCCGGGCAAATCCGGCCAGGCCGGCCAGTCTGCTGAGCCGGTCCGGCCAGCCGGGTGTTCCGGGCGGCCCCGGCTCAGTCATGGCGTGGCCCGGCCAGCGTGAGCCCTGTCCTAGCCAGCACTCCGATCGCGAGCACTGTATTAACCTGCTGCCGCGACCGCCGGGACCACCCCCTGGCTGCTACTTCTTGTTCCGGCGCTGAACGCGTGTCTTGCGTAGCAGCTTGCGGTGCTTCTTCTTCGCCATTCGCTTGCGGCGCTTCTTGATGACAGAACCCACGAGACCACCCTTACATGCTGTCCTGGCTGAGGCATGTTACTCATACGCTCGCCAGATCGGGCGGCCGGGCACATGCCAACTCACGCAGCGTACCCCTACCCGAGCCGACGTCCGGCATATGCCGACAGCCGACCGGGCCGCTGAGCCCGCGGCTCACTCCACTCCGACGTACGCTTCCCTCAGATAACCGGTCACCGCCTGCTCAGGCACCCGGAACGAGCGTCCGACTCGAATGGCGTCCAGTTCACCTGAGTGCACGAGCCGGTAGACAGTCATCTTGGACACGCGCATGATCGCGGCCACTTCGGCCACGGTCAGGAACCTGACCTCGCTGAGCGGAGTAGCGTCTGCTGCTGCCATTGATAGCCCTCTTCCGACCGACCTGCTACGCCTCACGAGAACAGACGCATCAGTCACGCCTGTCTCCAGCGTAAGTCCTGTATGCGAAAGGGCAACCGGCCCGAGCGAGGCCAATTAGGCAACAGTTCAGCAAATCCAGGGTCGCGACCGGCGGCCCCTCGCATAACCGCAGGTCAGCACGCGGCTGCGGAACGTAGCTGAGATCCTTCGCAGCCAATCGCCGGCCATTGCATCTCAATGACAGGGGCCAGGTTAGACACTTTGCTGCCCATCTACAGGCGGCAGGGGTCCCGCCATGCCCTTGTGCAGCTCGCTAACCAGAGCCCAGCTCACGGCCGCGGTCCCTGGCGGCCTCGATCGCCGACAGCACCGCCGCCCGGACTCCATGCCGCTCCAGCTCCCGAATCGCGCTGATCGTCGTGCCGCCGGGCGAGGTCACGGCCTCGCGCAGCAGCACCGGGTGCTCACCCGAGTCACGCAGCATCGTGGCCGCGCCGTACACGGCCTGCTTCACCATCTCGAGGGCCTCACTGCGCGGCATTCCGAGCAGGATGCCGGCATCCACCATCGCCTCGACTAGGAAATACACATACGCGGGACCGCTGCCCGACAGCGCGGTCGCGGCGTCTTGCTGCGCCTCAGGTATCCGCAGCACCTTGCCGACGGGCCGGAGGAGCTCCTCGGCCCGCCGCAGGTGCTCCTCCTTCGCGTGCCGGCCTGGCGAGATAACGCTCATCGCCTCGTCGACGAGAACGGGAGTGTTGGACATGACCCGCACGACCGGCACGTCGCCCTTGAGCTTGCTGCCAATGAACGCCGTGGTGATCCCGGCTGCCACGGATATGACCAGGGCCGCGGGCGTCACGACGGGGCTGATCTCATCCAGCAGTGCGGCCATGTCCTGTGGCTTGACCGCGATGACGAGTGTCTGCGCCCGGACGGCGGCCTCCGGCGCGGTCGTGACCTCGATGCCGTAGCCGTCGCGGAGCTGCTTGGCCCGGTCGTCGCGGCGCGCCGCCGCGACGATCTCGCCGGGACCGACGACGCCCGCCCTCAGCAGGCCGGAGGCGAGCGCCTCGCCCATTTTGCCCGCGCCCAGAATGGCGATCATGAACCGCAGCCTACCGGCTGCCGCTGCGGCCAATCAGCGCCGGGAACTGAGCGCCCGGAGGAAGAACATCAGGTTCGCCGGCCGCTCGGCCAGCCGCCGCACCAGGTAGCCGTACCAGTCGCTGCCGTACGGCACGTAGACCCGCACTTGTGCGCCCGACGCCGCGAGCCGCGCCTGCTCGGCCGGCCTGATCCCGTACAGCATCTGGTACTCGAAGCTGCCGCCCGCTCGGCCCGCCAGCCCGGCCCGAGAGGCAGCGATCCGGATCAGCCTCGGATCGTGCGTGGCCAGCATCGGGTAACCAGGCCCGTCGAGCAGGATCCGCAGGCACCGGGCATAGCTCACGTCCACGTCTGCCTTGCTCGCCAGGCCCACCCCGTCGGGCGCCTGGTAGGCCCCTTTGCACAGCCGCACCCGCGAGCCCGCGACGGCCAGCGCGCGGCAATCGTCCGCGCTTCGCCGCAGATAGGACTGGAGCACGCAGCCCAGGTCGGGGTAGTCGGCGCGCAGCTCTGCGACAAGCCGCAGGGTCGCGTCCACCCGGGTGTGGTCCTCCATGTCCACGGTCACCGTGGTACCGGCGTTCCGCGCCGCGGACGCGATGCGCCTGATGTTCTCCAGCGCCGTCTTCTCGCCGCTGCCTGGCAGGCCGAGCCCGACGGCGGTCGGCTTCACCGACACTTCGGCCCGGCCGCTGGCCGCGAGCCCGGCCTCGCAGAGCCGGCCGAGCAGCCGCACGTACTCGTCTGTAACGGCCGTGGCCTGGGCGGGGTCGGTCGTGTCCTCGCCCAGAAAGTCGATGGTGACGAGCCGGCCGTCTGCGGCCAGGCCAGCGGTTGCGGCGAGCGCATCGTCGATGGCCTCCCCGGCAACGAACCGAGCCACCACGCTGCGGGTCGCGGGCGTGGCCATGATCGCGTCGCGCGCCGGCCCGCTAGCCGACAGCGCCAAGAGCGCCTGGCGCAGCACTAAGAAACCTCCACCGGGGAACGGGGTACGTGCGGTCGCTCCGGCGTCAGCGCGCGCGGCCCATGAGGTTGCCGCGGCGCCGCAGCCCGGTGTCGATCTGCACGTTGGCCCCGGCCTCAGGTGAGACTAGTACCTCCTGCGCCGCGGCGATGCCGTCCACCGTGAACGTCGCGCTGACCGGCGTCGTCCGCTTGACCAGAGCCAGGGCGATCGGGCCGAGCTCGTAGTGTCGGGCGGTCGAGCCGGTGAGGCCGGCGCTCACGCCGTCGAGCATGACGTCGGCCCCGTGCGACGGCAGCTTGTCCTCGCTGCCGTCCAGGTGCAGCAGCACCAGGCGGCGCGGCGGACGGCCGAGGTTGTGCACCCGGGCTACCGTCTCCTGGCCCCGGTAGCAGCCCTTAGTAAGGTGCACCGCAGTCTCGATCCAGCCGACCTCGTGCGGGATCGTCCGGTGATCGGTGTCTAGGCCGAGCCGCGGCTGGCCGGCCGCGATCCGTAGCGCCTCGTGGGCCCACATCCCGGCCAGCGCGCCACCAGCCGACCTGATGCGGTCGGCAATACCGGTCAGCTCTGACCGGGCGACGATCAGATCGGCCCCCAGACCCGCATCCAGGCGCAATCCACCGAGATCGCCGGCCGGAGTGTCCGGCCCGACCACCGTGAGAACGCCGTAGTCGGCGGTGACGTCCTGCGGGTCGACGCGCAGCATGAACCGCATGGAGGCGAGAAACTCCAGCAGCGACGCAGCCTCGCCCGGCTCTACGTGGATCCAGGTCGAGCTGCCGTCGTCGGTCAGCGTCAGGTGGTGCTCGACGTGCCCCTGCGGGCTGAGTACCAGAGCCTCCCCTGCAGAGCCGGGAGCTAGCCGCTCCAGGTCTTGCGTGGTCAGGCTGTGCAGCCAGCTGAGCCGGTCAGCGCCGGTGATCCGCAGCACGCCGCGGTTGGACCTGTCGACCACGCCGAAGCGGCCGGCCAGCGCCCGCTGCTCGGCGTAGGGATCGCCGTAGTGAGCCGCGACGCCCTCGTCGATCCCGTCGGCAGGGACGGCTCCAGGGGTCGCGAGCAGCGGGCTGGTCATCGGCCGGACGCGCGGCTGCGCCGGTGAACGGCCACGTTCCCTTCCCTTCTTCTGTTTCTAGGCACGGCAGGTCGCGCAGATGCCGAAAACAGTCAGGTGCCCGACATCGGTCGCGAAGCCCTGACTCTCTTCCAGTGCGTCCACGAGCGGTCGCACCGCCGTCTGGTCCACCTCGGTCACCTGCTCGCACTCGCGGCAGATGAGGTGGACGTGCTGGGCGTGCTCCGTCAGGTGGTAGCTCGGCGCGCCGTGGTGGATGTGACTGTGCTTGACGAGACCGAGCTGCTCCAGCAGTTCCAGCGTCCGGTAGATGGTGGAGACGTTGACACCGCGCGCGGTCTGGCGGACCTCGCCGTAGATCTCCTCTGGCGTGGCGTGCTCGAGCCGGGCGACGGCCTCCAGGACAAGCTGGCGCTGCGGCGTGACGCGATAGCCGCCCGCTCGCAGCGCGTCGTCCCACGTCTGCACCATGCTCACGATTCTAATGAACACCAGGCGGCACCGACCCTGCCGCTCGCGTCGGCCCCTAGCGAAACGTGCTTGCCGGCCGAAGCCGCGCTGACGTAGCGTTGCGGTTACGCAGGAAAGGAGGTGGTCCAACGTATGCATAGATGTCGGACTTGCGAGGTGGCTGTCCGTTAGTCACCGCCTGCGTGAAGCGCTGAACCGCAGGCCGTGTAGGCCCGGGGGACGACCCCCGGACTCCCGCGAGCCGCGCTAGGCGCATCACCGGCCGCCCCTGGCCTGCTCATCAAGGGCTGATCGTGCGCATGTAGTCATGCGCGTGGTTGGCTGTGCTGGCCCGCCGGGCTGTGCTGGCTCTCCTAGCAGAGCGGCGGCTGGCGAATTCACGGCAGACACCGGGCCCCCGGGCTGACCGGCCTTGTCCAGCCGGTCCCCGCGGCGGGTCTGTTACCGGCGCGTGGGCGCCGGAGCGGACCCGATGCGGGAGCGGCCCGGGGTTTCCTTATGCGCGGAGCCATTTCGCCAGCTCAGCGTTCGCCGTCAGTAAGCTTGATCCATGACCGGGCACCGGCAGGAATTCGAGCGCGATCTCGAAGCCATTGAAAGCAAGGTCATTGAGCTATTCGCGCTGCTGGCCGAGGATCTGCCCCGCGCGACTCAGGCGCTGCTGAGCGGCGAGAACGAGGTACTCCCCATCCTGGCCGAGCGCGAGCAGCTGGTCGACACGCTGTACCCGGAAATCGAGGAGCTGGTCAACCGCGAGATCGTGCTGCAGGCACCGGTCGCGTCCGATCTGCGCTTTCTGCTGTCGGTGCTGCGGATAGTGCCGGAGATCGAGCGGTCCCACGATCTCGTCATGCACATCGCGACCCAGTCCAACCACATCCTGGGCGCTGACCTCACGCCGCGCACCCGGGGGCTGGTCGACCGGATGGGCGATCTCGCGTCCCACATGTGGCGCCGGGCAGCCGATTCCTGGTATCAGCGCGACCGCTCGGTGGCGCTGTCGCTCGTCGCTCTCGATGATGAGATGGACGACCTGCACGCCAGCCTCGTGGCCGAGCTCGCTGCCGGGCAGATGTCGCTGCCGGTATCGATGGAGATGACCCTCGTGGCGCGGGACTACAAGCGGCTCAGCGCGCACGCGGTCAATATTGCCCGCCGAGTGGTCTACCTGGCCGGAGTCACCGGCCCGAAAGACTAGTCGCGCTCGCTAGCCTCCACGCGGCTTGGTGAGCGTCAGCCCACCCGGCCCGTGACGTAAGCCTGGGTCCGCTCGTCGCGGGGGTTGTGGAACATGTTCTCGGTCAGGTCGTACTCGACGAGCACGCCGGTCCTGGTGTCGCTCGTCTCATCCCGAAGCACCGAATAGAAGGCCGTCCGGTCGCTGACTCGGGCTGCCTGCTGCATGTTGTGCGTGACGATGACGATGGTGTAGCGGGACTTGATCTCGTGCATCAGGTCCTCGATCCGGCCGGTCGCGATCGGGTCGAGCGCCGAGCACGGCTCGTCCATCAGCACCACGTCGGGCTCGACCGCCAGCGTCCGGGCGATGCATAGTCGCTGCGC
The DNA here is from genome assembly GCA_035631375.1 of Streptosporangiaceae bacterium. Taxonomy (GTDB): domain Bacteria; phylum Actinomycetota; class Actinomycetes; order Streptosporangiales; family Streptosporangiaceae; genus JAJYUU01. Next base: position 371 of record DASQIW010000080.1, on the reverse strand, counting down.
CTGCCCGCCGGACAAACTGAGCCCCGACTTGTTGAGCCGGTTTTTCACTTCGTCCCAGAGCGCGGCCTGACGCAGCGAGCGCTCGACGATCTCATCCAGCGCGGCCTTCTTCCGCTCACCGTTGATTCGCGGCCCGTAGGCCACGTTGTCGTAGATCGACTTCGGGAACGGGTTCGGCTTCTGAAAGACCATGCCGATGCGCCGACGCACGGCCGCGGGAGACACGCCGGGGGCGTAGAGCTCCTCGCCGCGGTAACGGACATCGCCTTCGACGCGGGCCGTCGGAATGAGGTCGTTCAAGCGGTTCAGCGTCCGCAGGACCGTCGTCTTGCCGCACCCGGACGGCCCGATGAAAGCCGTGATCTCATTCT
>DASQIW010000079.1:0-2114 GCA_035631375.1 Streptosporangiaceae bacterium | reverse complement strand
CTACTACCTGCTCGTGATCGTGCTGGTGCTGACGATGGGGGTGCTGCGGCTGCTCGAGAACTCACGCACCGGGCGGGCCTGGCGGGCGGTACGCGACGACTCCCTTGCGGCGGCGTCGATGACGATCCCGGTCAACTGGGTCAAGCTGACGGCCTTCGCGTTCGGCGCCATGGTCGCGGCGCTGGCCGGCACCATCTTCGCCGCGCAGCAGATCAGCGTGTTCCCCACGGATTTCGACACACCCATCCTGATCCTGATCTACGCCGGGCTCATTCTCGGCGGCGCCGGCAGCATCGCCGGCGCGGCCGTCGGCGCCCTGGTGGTCATGGTCATCTACGACGGGCTGCTGCGCAGCCCAACCGATTCCGGCTACCTGTTCTACGGCCTGATCCTGCTCACCCTCGTGGTCAAGCTGCGCCCGCGGCGCAGGCTCGTGGCGGTTCTTGCGGCAACCGCCGTGCTCGGCTACGCCACCCACGCCATCGCCGGGGCCATCTCGGCCAAAGCGGTGGCGGGCGCGCCGTCCTCGACCGGCTTTATCGCCAACCTGCTGCGCGACTGGGTGGTCATCCCGGCGAACACCCAGGCGCTGGGGGATTGGGGGTACGTGCTGCTGATCTGCCTGCTGATCGCGCTCGTGCAGACCAAAGGCCGCTGGCGGACGGTCCTGCTGGTGCCCACGCTCTACCTGGCGGCGCTGGTCTGGGAGACCAAGCTGAGCACCAACCCGGCCATCACCAGGCAGCTCATGATCGGGGCGATACTGATCGTGATGATGAACGCCCGGCCGCAAGGGCTGCTCGGGGCGCGGCGGGTGGAGGCCCCGACATGAGCGACGAGAACCTGGCCGCGCCGCCGGACCCGCAGCCCAGCATGCCCGGGGCACCCGTCCTGGACCTCGACCGGCTCTCGCTGTCCTTCGGCGGCCTGCGCGCGCTCGCCGAACTGGACCTGGCCGTGGCCGACCGGGAGATCGTCAGCGTGATCGGGCCCAACGGCGCGGGCAAGACGTCGGTATTCAACGTGATCACGGGCATTTACGAGCCGAGTTCGGGAGACGTCCGGTTCGCCGGGCAGTCGATCGCCGGGCAGCTGCCGCACAGCATCGCCAGGAAGGGGATCGCACGGACCTTCCAGAGCCTGCGGCTGTTCCTGAACATGTCGGTGATCGAGAACGTGATGGCCGCGACGTACGGCAATACCAAGGCGATGCCGTGGGAGTCGGTCCTCCGCCTGCCCCGGGCCAGGCGCGAGGAGCGCGAGGCAAGGGCGCTGGCGCAGGACGTGCTGTCGTTCTTCGGCCAGCGGCTGGCCGGGTACCGCTGGGATCAGCCCGCGTACGCGCTGTCGTATGCGAATCGGCGGCGGCTTGAGATCGCTCGCGCGCTGGCCACCAGGCCCCGGCTGCTGCTCCTCGACGAGCCCGCCGCGGGAATGAACCCGGCCGAGACGCATGAGATCACCGAGCTGATCGCCCGGCTGCGCGACGAGCGCGGCGTCTCGATCCTGGTGATCGAGCACGACATGCACGTGGTCTCGGGCTGCTCGGACCGGGTGATCGCGCTCGACCACGGCGTCAAGATCGCCGAGGGCGGATTCGACGAGGTCGCAAGCCATCCGGCGGTCGTCGAGGCCTACCTAGGCCGGGACCCCGAAGCGCTGGCGGAGCCCGAATGAGCGGCACGCAGCCTGACGGGCAGCCGTCCACCGCGCTGCTGAGCCTGGACAACGTCACCACGTACTACGCGGAGATACGGATCCTCGAGGGAATCTCGCTGCACGTCGGCGCGGGGGAACTGGTCTGCCTGCTCGGCGGCAACGCCTCCGGCAAGTCGACCACGCTGAAGACGATCCTGGGCATCGTCCGGCCGCGCACGGGGCGGGTGCTGATCGACGGCACCGACGTGACGAGCTGGCCGGTGCCACAGCGGATCGCCCGCGGGATCGCGATCGTGCCGGAGAACCGGCGGCTGTTCGGGCAGATGACGGTCCGGGAGAACCTCGAGCTTGGCGCGGTGCTGCGCGGCGGCGAGAAACTGGACGACGACTTCGAGCGGGTGCACGCGCTGTTCCCGCGCCTGTTCGAGCGCCGCGGCCAGCTCGCGGGCACGCTG
>DASQIW010000078.1:0-27266 GCA_035631375.1 Streptosporangiaceae bacterium | reverse complement strand
GAGCGCGCAGACGATCACATCCACGCAGTCATCCGGCAGCGGCAGCCGGTCTAGCTCGGCGACATGGAACTCGGCCTGGGGGACACGCTGCCGCGCGTGGGCGAGCATGGCCGGTGAGCTGTCGACGGCGATGACCCGGTGCCCGCGGCTAGCCAGGAACTCGGCGAATCGCCCGGTTCCGCATGCGGCGTCCAGCGCCACGCCAGGCTCCCTGCCGCTCAGGTACTCGGCCACGACGGGCGCGTCGGTGGCGAACAGCCCGCCGCCGGCTTCCGCGTCGTAACCGGCCGACACCTGCTCGTAGACGGCGGCGGAGCTAACCTGCTCGACCAGCACGCCGCGGTCCCTCAACTGCTCGTCATCCAGCAGCGCGATGCCCTCGAGGCCCAGCAAATAGCCAAGCGGATCCTGATAGATCACGAGGACTGATCGTAGACAGACGCCTACAGGCTGCCCACCGCATTTCCATCCAGGCCGGTGAACACACGTTGGCTGCCACCGACCGCCGAACGCGGGCGCCGGTGGCGTAGCCACCGTGATCGCACCGCCATAGTCTCTGGACATGACACCGCCTGCACCACCTGCGGCCGCTCAGTGACTGCGTCTCTGCGAGTACGCCACAAGATGCTGCAGACCCCGGTTGTCCGGTTCGAGCATCCGAAATCTGGCCGCAGCGTCACGGTGGTCGCGACCATGCACAAGGGCTCAGCCGCTTACTATCAGCAGCTGCGTACCGTGATTGACGAGATGGAGGCCGCCGGAGCGGTTGTCTGCATGGAGGGGGCTGACTCCTCAGAGCAGGATTGGGCGGCAGCCAGCGGCGAGGAACGGGCCGCCGTGGCCCGGTACTACGAACGGCGGGCACCTCGGCTCGCCGAGGCGGCGAGCCGCTATCTCGGTTGGGTGGATCAGTCTGCTGCCCTCGGCAGTTCGCCGTCATGGCGTAAAGCGGATATGGCCCGGCTTGAGCTAGTCAGGCAGGCGGGTCCGCAGAACATGCTCGGCCTGTGGGTTCCCGGCAACGAGTTCGGGAGATTAACGCCTGACCAGCAGGAGGCCCTGGCCGGCGCGGGATACTCGATCGGGGTCCGGCTGGAACAGTTCCCCTGGTTGACCGACTTGATGCGCCGCTTGTTTGCCCGACTGGCCGGTGATGCCTCCCGGCGCATTGACGATGTCGTGGTTGAGGGTCGAAACCGCTTCGTCCTCGCCAGCCTGCCGGGCGACTCGGACGCTGCCCTGCCCTGGGGTGCTGGCCACCTGCCCGGACTGGCCGCCGGGCTGCGGAAAGCCGGGTACCGGCGTCGGGAAACTACCTGGCTCACGGTTGGCGCGCTCCCAGCAGTATGGCCGAGCGTGAGACTCTTCTGGACGGAGATCAGGCCACTTTGGGCGGCGATAGGCACCGAGGACCGAACCTCGCCTGAGACGCGCCGCCCCAACAGCGCAGCCTGAGCTGGCAGTCCTTATCCCACGCGCTGCTTCGGACAGCGAGGTGTCCACCCGGTCCTCCTGGTGGCTGAACCAGCGGCCGCAACCTCAGCGACACATCCGCTCATGCCGCCGACCGAGGCTCGTAGCTGACACGTTTCCGCGGAAACGCCCGCTCGTGCCGACCGAGGCACCTCGCTGAGGCAGTGGATGGGTTGGAGCGGCCCCATTCGGTTGCCAGTGCAGCCCAAGGCTAGGCACCGCTCGTCAGTCGGCTGTGGGCTTGATCGCCGAACGCACCGAGGCGTGTCAGGGTCCGAAAGCACGACTCTGGCGCTCGCGCATCCACGCAGTGGGTAAGTCAGTCCTCGCGGGCATGGTTCCGTGCCCACCGCGTCCGATTAGCCCAGGTTTCGGGGGCAGGCGAAAGGTCCCACCATGAGAAATGTGTGGGTCATCTACATCATCGCGATCCTGGCGATCGCTTTGGCAGCAGCCTGGATCATCTTCGCCCAGCCACATTTCTATCTGCACCACGGCTGAGGCACCTCGGGCGAGGCTAGTGGCCTAGTGGCCGTAGCTCGCTGCCAGTTCGTCCAGGAGTTCTGCTTCTGTACGGCCGGACTCCCGGCTGAACCATCTGATGAGGGCGGCCAGCATGGCCAGCGACTGGTACTGGGCCAGCCCGTTTGGGTTCTGGATTAGATCGGTCGTAACGGGCTGGGTTCTCTCGTCGCCGGGACCGCTGGTGTCCTCCTGGCCAGGATTTTCGCGTCCCATAGGGAACTCTGAGAGCAGCTCGCGGACGGCTTGGATGACCTTCGTCCGCGATTCTTCCGTCAAGCGCAGCTGATCAGAGACCCCTGCGCGCCACTCTCGCGACAGTTCTGCAACGTCGCCACCTTGTGATTCGGCTCTCTCCGCGATCGCTTGGAGCAGTCGCTCCAGATCGTCCCCAGATGTCTCGGCGTCATCGCGCATGGCTGCAGACTGCCTGATCCGTGCTGCGACCGCCAGGGGCGACTCCGTCCTCAGAACGCGGTGTTTGCCAGCCAGCCGTCCATCACGGCGCTGTCCCCGTAAACGGTTACTGCCGGATCGGAAACCGGCCTTCGCCGCATCAGCACGAGCAGCAAGCTGGCGGCCGGGCCGGTAAGGGCCGCATCGCCCTTGCTATGACCCGGCTCAACTGCCAGACCGCCCGCGTCGTGTCGGATTATCCACTCGCCGCGGCCACCAAGTCCGTCATCGGTTGCATGTATGTGCAGGACAACGCCGGCGGGCAGGGCCTTGGTCCGCTCGTCGGCGCTGCCGAGAATCCCGAGGGTGAGAAGCATCAGCCATTCATCGATGGCATCGGCAGCTACGTCCGATTCAATCAGTGGCTCGGGCTCGGCACCCGCAGCGAGCTGGGCGTCCGCTCCGTGCACCAGCGTCTCGTGCGCCATCCGCCGTATCCAGAAACTGGCAGGCGCAGGCCCGGCGAACGACCAGACGAGATCACTGCCGGCCTCCTGCACAGCGTCGACTATCCGTGCCGCTCCGTCGCGCAGCCACGTGCACTGCTCGGCCCGATCATCCGGCAGCTTGCCGTCCGGCACCTCACGGAACGGTATGAACGTGTCAGACCTCGTACGCGTGATCTCGGCCGCCCACCGGTGCGCCCTGCCAACGTGCGTAACAAGCTGACGCAGAGTCCATTCCGGACAGGTGGGGATCGGCAGGCTCTGATCATATTCAGCCAAGATCCCCGCCAGCCCTGCCGTGCTTGCCTCGATTTCGGCCTCGTACCGTTCGGCGTTGAGCGGCGGCATGGCGTTCCTTCCAGGTGATCTGCGGCGGCTAGCCCACGCCCTGACTGTAAGCCTTTCCAGGCTCCACGGGGTCCGCGCTGCGCCAGCCAGGGCACTGGTTCGGTCCAGCTGTTCTCAGCGATCACGCGCCCTGGGCAGTGATCGGCTGCGGAGCGCAGATCCCCGGCCCTGCGGGGCCGGGGATCTGCGAACAGCACGTTGGATCTGAGGCGCTATCGCTCGGTTCTAACTGCAGCCGCTCGTCGAGCCGCAGCCCTCGCAGACGTAGCAGCTGCCAGCCGGGCGCATCTTGGTGCCGCAGGTCAGGCACAGCGGCGCATCGGCGACGCGACCCTGTTGCGACTCAATGAGCTCCGTTGTGCTCGTGCCAGCGGTCGATGGAGGCGCTGGCAGGACTGCAGCGGACTCGGTGACCTGCGGCTGGGATCGCCCGACTCGCTCGACCGCGGCGGACTGCGCGAGTTCTTCCGGGTCGAGTTCCTCGGATGACTGCGCTGGATCCTCGCCGTTGAGCTGCGCAGTGCGCTCCTGGGTGGTGAGGATGCCGAGCTCGGCCCGCTGCTCGTAGGAGAGGTGGTCGAGCGCCAGGCGGCGGAAGATGTAGTCCATCACCGAACTGGACATCCTGATGTCGGGGTCATCGGTGATACCAGCCGGCTCGAATCGCATGTTCGTGAATTTCGCGACGTAGGACTCGAGCGGGATGCCGTACTGCAGGCCCACCGAGATCGCCATCGAGAACGCGTCCATCACGCCGGCCAGCGTGGAGCCCTGCTTGCCGAGCTTCAGGAACACCTCGCCGACGCCGTCGTCCGGGTAACTCGACGCAGTCATGTAGCCCTCGGCGCCAGCCACCGAGAACCTTGTCACCATCGCGGCCCGCTGCTTCGGCAGTCGGCGTCGTACCGGCCTGACCTCGTGCGGCGAGGCAGGAGCCGGTGCCTCCTGCGTCTTCTTCTTCGCGACCGAGAGCGGTTGACCGACCTTGCAGTTGTCCCGGTAGATAGCGAGCGCCTTGAGGCCGAGCTTCCACCCCTCGAAGTAGATCTTCTCGATATCCTCCACCGTCGCGCTCTCCGGCATGTTCACCGTCTTCGAGACGGACCCGGACAGCAGCGGCTGCACGGCTGCGATCATCCGCACGTGGCCCATCGGGCTGATCGCCCGCTCCCCCATGGCGCAGTCGAACACCTCGTAGTGCTCGGGCCGCAGACCGGGAGCATTGACGACGTGGCCGTGCTCGCTGATGTACTCGATGATCGCCTCGGACTGCTCGGTCTGATAGCCGAGGTTCTTGAGGGCACGCGGCACTGTCTGATTGACGATCTGCATCGAACCGCCACCGACGAGCTTCTTGAACTTGACGAGCGCCAGATCTGGCTCGATGCCCGTCGTGTCGCAGTCCATCATGAGGCCGATGGTGCCGGTGGGCGCTAGCAGGCTCGCCTGAGCGTTTCGGTAGCCGTTCTTCTCGCCGAGGGCCAGGCACTGCTGCCAGACCTTGTTGGCCGCGGACAGGACCGGCGTGTCGAGCCGGTCCAGCGGGCGGATTGACGCACTCGCGGTTGCGTGCTTGGCCATGACCCGCTTGTGCGCCGCCGCGTTCCGCGCGTAGCCGTCATACGGGCCGACCACCGCCGCCAGCTCGGCCGAGCGCTTGTAAGCAGTCCCGGTCATGAGCGAGGTGATGGCGGCTGCGATCGCCCGTCCGCCGTCTGAGTCATAGGCGTGCCCGGTGGCCATGAGCAGCGCACCCAGGTTGGCGTATCCGATTCCGAGCTGACGGTAGGCGCGAGTGACAGCCGTGATCTTCTCGGTCGGGAAATCGGCGAAGCAGATAGAGATGTCCATTGCCGTGATGATCAGCTCGGTGAGCCTCTCGAACTTCTCGGCGTCGAAGGTGTCGTCGTCCCGAAGGAACTTCAGCAGGTTGATGCTGGCCAGATTGCACGACGAGTTGTCGAGATGGACGTACTCACTGCACGGGTTACTTGCAGTGATTCGCCCTGATTCCGGGCAAGTGTGCCAGTCGTTGATGATGCCGTCGTACTGAATGCCAGGATCGGCGCACTCCCAGGCGGCGTGGGCCATCTTACGGAAGAGTTCCTTGGCCTCTACCTGGGCGACCGGCTCGCCGGTGGTACGCGCGGCCAGCTCGAACGTCTTGCCCGACTCAACCGCGCGCATGAACTCATCAGAGACCCGGACGGAGTTGTTGGCGTTCTGGTACTGGACGCTGGTGATGTCTTTACCGCCGAGGTCCATGTCGAAGCCCGCGTCACGCAGGACCCGGACCTTCTCTTCCTCGCGCGCCTTGGTCTCGATGAACTCCTCAACGTCAGGGTGGTCGACGTCCAGCACGACCATCTTCGCGGCCCGCCGGGTCGCGCCGCCCGACTTGATGGTGCCGGCTGAGGCGTCCGCACCCCGCATGAACGAGACCGGGCCGCTCGCAGTCCCGCCAGAGGTCAGCAGCTCCTTGCTCGAGCGAATCCGGGACAGGTTGACACCAGCGCCGGAGCCGCCCTTAAAGATGAGGCCTTCCTCCTTGTACCACTCCAGGATCGAGTCCATGGTGTCGTCGACGGCCAGGATGAAGCAGTTGTGGACGCGGACGTTCCCCGACAGGTACTCGCCGCTCTCGGTCTGAATGTCGAAGACCTCCATCGGCCCGAGATTCTCGACCTTGCTGACGCGCAACAGCTTCCGGTCTGTCCCGCCGACTTCCGGCTCAACATGCAGCAGATAGTCGCCAGGACGCAGGAACCCGGCCACGGTGAATTCGCCTGTTTCCAGGTCAGTCGCGCGCCAGACCAGGTGATCCGCGGTGGCCTCGAGCACCTTGCCCGCGGTCGTGTGAACGCGCAGCACCTCCTTGACGCCGTTTGCCTTGGTGGCCACGATCCTGGTCGTGCCGTAAGCGTCATAGACCTTCGCGCCGACAGCGTCGTCCTCGACGAGCTTGCCGATGGGAATCAGGCCACCTGGCGTGCTGACGAGCGCGTCATACGGCTGGCACGCACTCACCTGCTGAGGTGACGAGGTACCCACGTTGAACCAGACCGGCGAGTTGAAGCTGAAGATCTGGTGGATCAGCGCGTACTTGAGCTCGTGCTCGAAAATCTCTGCGTCCTGTTCGGTCGCGAAGTAGCCGTACTCGCGACCTGCCGCGCCATAGGTACCGACGACCCGGTCCACGAGCTGCTTCAGACTCCACTCGCGCTGCGGAGTTCCGATCGCGCCGCGGAAGTACTTGGTCGTGACGATGTTGGCCGCATTGATGGACCAGAAGCCGGGGAACTCGACGCCACGCTGCTCGAAGTTGACCGACCCGTCGCGCCAGTTGGTCATCACGACATCACGGCGCTCCCAGGTGACTTCGTCATAGGGGTGTACGCCCTCGCGGGTGAAGATACGGCGCAAGGTGAGGCCCTTGGCCCGCTTGCTGCGGCCCTGTGAGGCTGCCCCGCTCGCCGTCTCCGTCATGTCCCTGTCCCCCTTCTCGGATCCCTCTGGATCCGGCAGCGGGCCGCACGGCCCATCAGTTGAATTCGCATTTCCAGCCGTCTAGCGCTGCGACGCGGGCTGGCCATCCTGCCCTGTGCCGCGATGGAGGAACTCCATATCGTCGGGCCGCCAATCGTCGAGGTGCGCGGCACGAAGCGAGGCGATCTCCTCTTCGAAGTCGGCCAGCGACTCGAACCCGCGATACACCGAGGCGAATCTCAGGTACGCCACCTCATCCAGGTCCCTGAGCGGACCGAGAATCGCGAGGCCGATCTCCTGAGACGGGATCTCGCCGCTGCCCCGGCTCCTGATCAGGTCTTCCACCTGCTGCGCTAGCAGCGCCAGTTGATCCTCGGTGACGGGCCTGCCCTGGCAGGCCCGCCGGACGCCGCGCACGATCTTGTCCCGGTTGAATGGCTCGGTGACGCCACTGCGCTTGGCGACGGTCAGGATGACCGTCTCCTGCGTGGTGAACCGGCGGCCGCAGGCGGGACACGCCCGGCGGCGGCGGATCGCGGCACCATCGTCCGCGGTACGGCTGTCGATGACCCGCGTATCCAGATGCTTGCAGTAAGGGCAGTACACGCGATCACCTCCCCGGCGGCCCGCGATCCCGATCTCCCGTCAAGCACAAGCTATAGGAAAATTACACGCGTGCAACTACTACATATTGTGGTCCAGCCTGTCGCGGTTGGCAACTCCACCGGGCAGGATGCCGAAGCCGCAGGTAGACGCCACGCAAACAGCCGGTGGCGGCGGCGGATTTCCCCGACACGCCGGCGTGTCGCGCTCAAGCGGCGCGCCTAGCCGCCACGACGGCCCTGCCACCCCGGGTCCTAGCGAGGAACCCACAGCAGCTGCCCGGCGGTGATGGTGGTCCCGGTCATTGAGTTAGTCGTCATGATCTGCTGCACGACGTCACGCGGATCGGCCTGAGGCTCGGCGGCGGACGCGATTGACCACAATGTCTGCCCTGGCCTTACGACGATCTGGTGCATGCCCTGATAACCAGCCCCCGGCTGGCCATGATTGGTCGCCTGCGCGCCGCCCGCCACGACCAGACCGACGACGAGGGCAATGGCGGCAACGACCGTGACGATCAGCGTCCCCACCACCACGCGGCCGCGCCGGGTGAGCCGCAGCGGTGCCGGCGAGCTGACCTGCCGCCTCGCCCGTGCCGGGCCCGGCGCAATCACGGCCGACGGAGTCAGCACCTGGTCGGTCGGCCGCGAGAGCGCTATCCCGCCAATCGAACTAAAGCGCGGCTCCGCCTCGTCTGGCGTCACCACATTGTCGTCGCCAAGGCCCGACACGGCGGCCGGCCCGACAAGCCGCAACCGGCGCCCGGCGGGTGCAGGATCGGGCGTGCCAGCCGTGGCATCATCTGCTCGGGTCACGACGGGCGCCTCAACGACGCTCAGTGCGCTCATGCCAGCCTCCATCTACGAATGACAGTTCGATCGTATCTCTGTTCTATCGCACTTTCGTTCGATCGAACGGAAGTACGGTACCGTCTTATCGCAGGGGTACGACATTCTTCTGCGCCGTCGAACAGATGTTTGAGATCTTGGCGCGAAAGCACTACCGTCAGCATCGTGAGAACGAACAACTGAGGCGGAGGTCTGACAATGAGCGATGCGACCAGTGATGACGGGGCGCGCCAGGTCCTGGCCACCGACACCGAGCTGACTGGCAAAGGTGCTGACGCGGCTGGCCGACCGCGCGGTAAGCCCGGCCGCCGCCCCAAGGGCAGCGTTCCCGCTATCGTCGCTGACGTCCCCGACAAGCCAGACCCTGGACACGTGCTGACCTGGCGGCAGCGCAAGGTCCTGCAGGTCATCCGCGACTCGGTACAGCGCCGCGGCTACCCCCCGTCGATGCGGGAGATTGGCGAAGCGGTTGGCCTGACCAGCACATCAAGCGTGTCCTACCAGCTGTCGACTTTGCAGGCAAAGGGCTACCTCCGACGAGACGCCGGCCGTCCGCGAACCGTGGAGGTACGCCTGCCAGGACATCCGGCGGTCCGGCCTGAGCGGGACACGGACGAGGACTCCCCCATGGATATCGCGTCCCAGGAAGCCGCGTACGTGCCACTTGTTGGCCGCATCGCGGCCGGTGGGCCGATCCTGGCTGAGGAGACCATCGAGGACATCTTCCCCCTGCCCAGGCAGATCGTCGGCGAGGGCAACTTGTTCCTGCTCAAAGTCGTCGGCGACTCGATGATCAACGCCGCCATCGCCGATGGTGACTGGGTGGTCGTCCGGCAGCAGCCGGTCGCGGAGAACGGGGACATCGTCGCCGCCATGCTCGAGGGCGAGGCAACCGTCAAGACGTTCAAGCACGCGGGCGACCACATATGGCTGATGCCACACAACCCGGCATACACCCCCATTCCCGGTGACGACGCCGAGATCCTGGGAAAGGTCGTCGCGGTCCTGCGGCGGGTCTGACAGAGCGGAACGGGCTGCGCTGGACGGGCGGCCGCGGCAACGCTGCCCGGTCGGGCGACACGGGTCGTCTCGCGCCTAGAGTCGCGGCATCGCTGGCTACTGTGCTGACGGTGCCGGTCTGCCGGCGCCGCCGGCGCTAGCAGCGCTGTCGAGCCGGTCCGGATGCGGCTGGTACTCGTCGACGATGTCGCTGGGCTCCAGCCGCATGAGGTCATCGCGGGTCCACCGCTGACCCGCGTTGCCAGCCAGCCGGTGAGCATGGTGCAGCCGGGCGCGGTCCAGACTGTTGCGAACACTGCGGGCGTTTGCGAATCCCGGCAGCTCCATCTGCTGCTCGACGTGATCGCGGAACGCCGCTATGGCAGCGGGCGACAGGTTGTAGCTCGCCTCGTCGAGCATGAGCTGCCCGATGGCTACCAGCTCGGCCAGGTCATACGGAGCGAAGTCGACGTGGTGGGCGATCCGGGAGCGCATGCCGGGGTTCACGGTAAAGAACTCCTCCATGCGGTCCTTGTAGCCCGCCAGGATGACCACCAGACTCTCTCGCTGGTTCTCCATCACCTGAAGCAGGATGTCGATGGCCTCCTGGCCGTAGTCCTTCGAGTCGGCCGCGCGGTAGAGGTAATACGCCTCGTCGATGAACAGCACGCCGCCCATCGCCCGGTCGAGTACGCGCTTGGTCTTCGGTGCGGTGTGGCCGACGAACTCGCCCACGAGGTCGTCGCGCATCGCGTGGATCAGCTGGCCCTTCTCGAGGTAACCAAGCCGGTGCAGCATGTCCGCCATCCGCAGCGCCATGGTGGTCTTACCGGTGCCCGGAGGCCCGGTGAAGCACATGTGCAGGTTCGGCCGCGGCGCGGTCAGGCCGAACTTGTTCCGAGCCCGGTCAACCAGCAACAGCGAGGCGATCTGCTCGACCTTGCGCTTGACCGGCACCAGCCCGACCAGATCGTGATCCAGGGCACGCAGGACACTGTCCACGTCAGCTTCCCGGCGCTCCTCGTCGAAGCTGACCGTGGCGCCAGTCGGAAGCAGGACTCCGTCCTGCTTCCGACGGCGGCGTTCACCGCCGCGGCCTCCGGCGAGCGGCTGCCGCGCGCGAGCGGACTCACGGAAGGCGGCCGGTGTTCGGGGGCCAGTCCACGCCGCTGCGTGGTCCGGGTCGGAGGACCGCGCCGACCTCACGGCGCCGACGACGGCGATGACCGCCAGACCACCAAGGCTGGCGAAGACGACGGCGATCACGATAGGGACGATCATGAGGCGCTCAGGTGCCCATCCAGGTCAGGCGGCCCGCTCGATCCGTACGCAGCAGCATCCCTCGACAGTACCGGAGTGGCCTGGTCAGGCCCAGGTCACCGCCTTTGCGAGCCGTCGGCGTCAGGCCCCATGGCCAGAGCCAGGTCCCAGGTCAGGTCCTGAGCTACGAGCGACCCCGGGCGGCGGCGTCAGCCGGAGACGATGTTCACCAGCCTCGGCGGCCGCACGATGACAGTGCGCACCGTGCGTCCCGCCAGGGCCCGCTCCGCGCCAGACGCGGCCAGCGCCAGCTCCCTCAGTTCGTCCTCGGCGATCCCGGCCGGCACCTCCAGGCGGTCCCTTACCTTGCCGTCGACCTGGACGACGCACGTAACGACCTCCTGCACCAGCAGCGCCGGGTCCGCCTCCGGCCAGCCAGCACGGGCAACCGACGGCGGGTGCCCCAGCATCTCCCAGCACTCTTCCGCCGTGTAGGGGGCAAACAGCGACAGCATGATCGCCAGTGCCTCCGCGGCCTCCCGGACGGCCGGGTCACTGGCCCCAGGGCCGGCGTCGACTGTCCGGCGGGCTGCGCTGACCAGCTCCATCAGCCGGGCGACGGCCACGTTCAGCCGGGTCGACTCGACCAGCCTGGTGACCTCATCGATCGTCTTGTGCGTCACCTTGCGCAGTGCCTGATCCCCCCGCGCCGGGTCAGCTGCGGCCGGATCAGCTGCGGCCACCTCGGCCGCCACCCTGGCGACGCGGCCCAGGAACTTGACCAGGGCGTCCGGGTTCATGTCAGCCCAGTCGATGTCGTCCTCGGGCGGACTAGCGAAGATCATCGTCAGCCGGATCGCGTCCACGCCGTGCGCGGCCAGCTGCTCCCCCAGGTTGACGCCGTTACCCAGGGACTTCGACATCGCCTTGCCCTGGTTGATGACCTGGCCCTGGTTCACCAGCGCCGTGAACGGCTCGGTGAAGTCCAGCATCTGCATGTCGTACAGCACCTTGACGAAGAACCGCGAGTACAGCAGGTGCAGGATGGCGTGCTCGACGCCACCGACGTACAGGTTCACCGGCGACCAGCGACGGACCGCATCGACCTCGAACGGGCCGTGCTCGAACGTGGGCGAGCAGTAGCGCAGGAAGTACCACGATGAGTCCACGAACGTGTCCATCGTGTCGGTGTCCCGCCTGGCCGGACCGCCGCACTTGGGACACTCGGCCACGACCCAGTCGGCAGCCGCGGCCAGCGGCGACACGCCCTTGGGCGCCAGCTCTTGGCCACGCAGGTCGGGCAGCAGCACGGGCAGCTGCTCGTCCGGCACCGGCACCTCGCCGCAGGCCTCGCAGTACACGATCGGAATCGGCGCACCCCAGAATCGCTGCCGCGACAGCAGCCAGTCGCGCAGCCGGTAATTCACCGCGGCGCGGCCTAGCCCCCGTTCGGCCAGGATCTCGATGATGCGCGCGATCGCCGTCTGCTTGGACAGCCCGTCCAGCGGCCCGGAATTGATCAGCGTGCCCTCGCCGGGCGTCGCGACGCCGCTGGTCGCCGGATCCGGCGAGCCGGTGTCCAGCACAACCTGGACCGGCAGTCCGAAGGTCCTGGCGAAGTCCAGGTCACGCTGATCGTGGGCCGGCACCGCCATGATCGCGCCGGTGCCGTATTCGGACAGCACATAGTCGGCTGCCCAGATCGGGATGCGCTCGCCGTTGACCGGGTTGATCGCGTGACGGCCCAGGAACACGCCGGTCTTTTCCCGGTCGGCCGACTGGCGCTCGATGTCAGTCAGCTTGGTGACCTCAGCCACGTACTCAGCCAGTGCAGACTGGTGCTCGGGCGCGCACAACTCCGCGGCCAGCGGCGAGTCCGCGGCGACGACGAAGAACGTCGCGCCGTACAGCGTGTCGGGCCGCGTGGTGAAGACCGTGACCGGCTCCGCCAGTCCCTCGATCTCGAACGCGACCTCGGCGCCCTCGCTGCGGCCGATCCAGTTGCGCTGCATCAGCAGTACGCGGTCGGGCCACTTGCCCTCCAGCGCCGCCATGTCAGCCAGCAGCCGGTCCGCGTACTCCGTGATCTTGAAGTACCACTGGGTCAGCACCCGGCGGATCACCTCGGCGCCGCACCGCTCGCACTTGCCGGCGATGACCTGCTCGTTGGCCAGGACTGTCTGGTCGACCGGGCACCAGTTGACGTAACCGTCCCTGCGATAGGCCAGCCCGCGCTCGTAGAACCGCAGGAACAGCCACTGCGTCCACTTGTAGTAGTCGGGATCGCAGGTCTGTAGCCGCCGCGACCAATCGAACGACACCGCGTACTGGCGGAACGACGCCGCCTGCACGTCGATGTTCCGGTACGTCCAGTCAGCTGGGTGGGTGTTGTTCCTGATCGCCGCGTTCTCCGCGGGCAGGCCGAACGCATCCCAGCCGATCGGGTGCAGCACGTTGTGGCCGCGCAGGGTGAAAAAGCGCGCCATGGCGTCACCGAGCGCGTACGCCTCCGCGTGCCCCATGTGCAGGTCGCCGGAGGGATACGGGAACATGTCCAGCAGATACGTCCGCGGCCGCGGATCGCCGGGATCATCGCTAGCGCTGAACACGTCCATCTCGGACCAGCGCTGCTGCCACTTTTCCTGGATGGCCCGCGGATCGAAGCGATCCGCGGTTTCGGCGGCTGTCATGGCTCCTCGCGTAGTGGTGCGTAGATGTGAGGTCCGGATCGGCCCCTGCCCGGCCTGAGCTTCCCTTGCCAATAAAAGCGCCCCCCGGGTCACGAGGGGCAGCCGCGCCAACGAACAGGTCAGTCGGCGCGGCTAGGTAAGGAGCAGCCGGGCGAAACGCATGTGCACAGACTAGCGCACCACCGACCGGGTCCGCTGACTGCACGAGCTGCCAGCGGGCGGCAGCCCACTCGCCGTCCGGCGGCCGCGCAACGGCGACTCCGCAGACGCGGACACATGACACTGACAGGTGTATTTACCGCTACATTGCCCCGCACTTCAGAAATGCCGCTAGCGGAGAAAAGTAGTACGTTCGTCAATTCGGTTCTTGACCACGTCTCAAGACCGTCAAATAATGGCGGGACACCTAACCGCTCAGGCTGTCAGGTAACGGGGTTCTCACGCTGGCGGGGGCCAGCAAGGGGCGTTATCGCCGTGCTGGCGCTTGGTCCGGGCGGCCGGGCTGGCCCATCGGGAAACTGGCCAACTATCCGGGGGATTAATGCTCACGTGCGCGTCGGCGCCGTTACCATGCGACAATTACCTAATTCAGGCAACGCGGGCGTCAGGGAACAGCGGAAACCATTTCTGCCTAACCAGCCAACGGTGGTGCCTGCCGGTTGCGGCGAACCAGGCCTGCCATGGCTGACGCCGCGTCCGCGAGGCGCAACCCCGGTGCCCAGCCCGTCGCCGTCATCGGCCTGGCTTGCCGGTTTCCGGACTCCGACGACCCGGCAGAGCTCCTCGATACGGCGCTGACCGGCCGGCGCGCGTTCCGGCGTCTGCCACCGGTCCGGCTCAGCCTCGATGACTATCACCGGCCCGACCCCGCGACGTCCGATGCCACGTACGCCAACCGGGCCGCACTCATCGAGGGCTGGAAATTCGACTGCGCGGCCTTCGGCGTCGAGCCCGCGGTGTACGCGGCGTCCGACCCGGCTCACTGGCTCGCGCTGGAAACGGCCGCCCGTGCTCTTTCCGCGGCCGGCCTGCCCGCCGGCGTCGGCCTGAACCGGGACCGTACCGGCGTCATCATGGGCAACACTCTCGCGGGCCAGGTCTCGCGCGCCAACGCGCTGCGCAGCCGCTGGCCGTATGTGCGCCGGACGCTGGCCAGCGCGCTCGATGCGACGGACATCCCGGCGAGCCAGGCCGAGCAGGTGCTGCTCCGGGCGGAGCGCGGCTACCTTGCGCCATTCCCGGCGATGGGCCCGTACACCCTCGCGGGCAGCATGCCAGCCACGATCGCAGGCACGGTCAGCGCCTACTTCGGATTCCGCGGCGGCAGCCACGCCATCGACAGCGCCTGCTCGTCATCGCTGCAAGCGGTGGCGTCCGCGTGCCTGGCCCTTGCCGCTGGCGATCTCGACGCTGCGGTGGTCGGAGGTGTCGACCTGAGCCTCGACCCGTTCGAGCTGATCGGCCTGTCCCGGGCTCGCATGCTGGCGACGACGGATGTCCGCCTGTACGACCAGAGCCCGTCCGGTTACCTGCCCGGCGAGGGCTGCGGGGTGCTCGTGCTGATGCGCACGGCCGACGCCCGGTCCGCGGGCCTGCAGATCCATGCGGAGATCGTCGGCTGGGGTACCTCGAGCGGTGGCCTGCCCGGCGAGCCGCAGTCGCAGGCCAGCAGCGAGCTGCTGGCCATGCGGCGGGCGTTCGACCGGGCGGGCGTGGACCCGGCGGAGGTCGACTACATAGAGGGGAACGGGACCGCCACACTCGCGGCCGATGCCGCCGAACTCACGGCCCTGGCATCGCTGCGGGGCAGGTCGAAACGAGCCGCCGCGCTCGGATCGGTTAAGGCCAACATCGGCCACGCCGGTGCAGCCGCGGGCGCCGCCGGCCTGATCAAGACCGTGCTAGCGGTGAGCGGCGGCGTGATACCGCCGGCGACCGGCACGGACCGACCCCACGAGCTGATCACGAGCGGCGAGGCCAGGGTCACGCTGCCGCCATCACCGCAGGAGTGGGACGCCGCGCGGCGCCTGGCTGCCGTCTCCGCCACGGGCATCGGGGGCAGCAACGTCCACATCGTGGTCAGGCACGAGCAGGCGGGCCGGTCGCGGGCGGCCGGCTGGCGGAAGCCCGCCGGCCTCGATCCTGATGCCGAGCCCAAGCTGGCCCGCGCCGCGGAACCGCTGCCGTTCCTGCTCCACGCACCCGACCGGCACGCCCTCGCCGCCGCGCTGAGGCGGCTCGCGGACCGCGCTCGCTGGCTTTCTGACGCCGAAATGCTGGATCTGGCGTGCGCGCTCGGACGGGATCCGGCTGAGCAGGGTCCCGCGAGGGCTGCGCTCGTGGCGGCCCGGCAGGAGCAGCTTGCGGCACTCGCAGCCCAGGCGGTCACCATGCTGCCAGACCTGGCCGACGGGCTGCTCGCCGCTGAACCCGGCGTCTTTGCCTCCGACAATGCCGACGGGCGGGTGACCGTGCTGCTGTCCGGCGACCAGCGCGGCGGGACTGCTGATGCGGCGGCTACGACCCTCATCGGCGACGTCGGGCACTGCCTGGACATGCTGCGGTGGCTGGACTCGCTTGACGTTGCCGCCACCGGCGCGGTCGGGCACGGCATCGGCCTGCTCGCGGGCTTGGCCTGGGCCGGCGTTCTCGGCGGCCGCGAGGTCACCGAGATCACCGAGCTGCGGGCGCACTTCCTCGCCAAGGCCATTGCCGCTGGCGACCAGGTCCCCTGGCCGCCGCCCGATGACAGCGGCGCCGCGCCGCTGCGCAGAGCGATCGCGCAGCGGTTCCGCTTCGGCCCGCCCCGGCGCCGGCTCATCTCCACCGTCACCGGTACGGAAGTCGGGACGGTTGATGACGCGATCGACCTCATCTGCCAGGGCTTCGCCGGCTCCGACGCTGTTGCCGACGCCGTCGCGGCCGGCGCCGTCGGCGCCACGCTGCTGGTGGACACCGGACCAGGGCGAACGCTGATGACAGCCGCGGCGAACTGCCGGGTGCCAGCGCTGAGCCTGCGATCAGGACTGGGCGACGCGGTCAACACCGCCACCGTCGCGGCCGCGCTGTTCGCTGCGGGCGCGGTCGGCGACCCGCAGCCGCTTTTCGCGCGCTGGCAGGCCAGGCCCTTCGACCTCGGACGCGATCAGGCCTTCCTGGCTAGCCCGTGCGAGGAGACGGTGTCAGGGCTCGCAGGCGCGCAACCCGTCGCGCGGGCCGAACGGCCTCCGCTGAGCCAGCCGCGACCAGCCTCACCGCAGCCAGCCCGCCCACAACCGGCCCAGTCACTAGCGGTCCAGATGCGGCCGCCTCGCTCGCCAGAGCTGACTGCTCAGCCGGCCCGGGCACCCCTGGCTGGCCGAGCCGAGCGGACCGGCGCCGAGGTCACGGCTCCGATTGCCGTCGCAAACGGCGCCAAGAAGGCGGCGGAGACCGGCGGTGCTCGCAGGCCCGGCACCGGGCCGCTGTCCGGCGGTGCTGGCAGTGCCGGCAGTGCCGGTAATGCCGGCCGGGCCGGGGTGGCAGGCGTTCCGGTCAGCCAGCAGACCGGACCCATCCCCGGCGTGACGCCGTGGGCACGCTGCTTCACCGAGGGCCTGCGCCCGGCGCAACAGCCAGCCGACCCTCTGCCCAGCCGATCGTGGCGCGTATTCGCGGCTGCCCGTAGCCCGCGGCTCGCCGACCTCGGCAGCCGTTTCACGGCCGACCCGAACGCGGGCCGCACGCTCGCCGTCGTCGAGGACCCTGCCGACGAGCGCTCGCGAACCACCGCGCTCGCCGCGGCCAAAGACGCCGTCAGCACGGGCGAGCTCGTGGTCGTCACGACCGATACCGGATTCACCGGGTTCTTCGCGACGCTGCACGCCGAGCACCCGTCGATCGGCATAACCGTGCTGCGCGTCCCCTCCGAGGCCGCGAGCCCGGCGACCATCGCGCCCTTCGCCACGGCTGCGCCCGGCCAGTTCCGGGAACTCGTCATCGAGCCGGGCGGCACGGCCAGCGAGCCCGTCATGACCGAGGTTCCGCTGTCCGGCGGCGCGGGCTTCCCGCTCGGTCCCGAGGACGTCATCGTCGTGACCCGCTCCGCCGGCGGGGCTGTTCTCGCCCTGGCCCGGGTGCTGGCCTGCTCCGGAGCCGGCATCGTCGTGATCGGCCGGGCGG
The DNA here is from genome assembly GCA_035631375.1 of Streptosporangiaceae bacterium. Classification (GTDB taxonomy): domain Bacteria; phylum Actinomycetota; class Actinomycetes; order Streptosporangiales; family Streptosporangiaceae; genus JAJYUU01. The sequence goes on along the minus strand of DASQIW010000078.1, from coordinate 9,974 downwards.
GCGACGCCGGCGATACCGCGCTCATCGCCGGCCTGGAAGAGCTGCGGACGGCCGGTGCGAGGATCGGCTACGAAGTGATCGACCTCGCTGACGAGCCAAGCCTGGCCAGCGCGATCAGCCGGATCGAGGCCCGGCTGGGTCCCGTGACCGCCATCGCGCACGCAGCCACCCCGGACGGCCCCGTTCCCATCCTCGAGCTGACCGACGCTGACGTGACCGGTCACCCGGCTGCTCAGAGCGAGCCGCTTGACCGGCTGGCCGCCTCTATCGGAACGCAGCTGAAACTGATCATCTCCGTCGGCTCGCTGGCCGGCCGGTACGGCCTGGCCGCCACTGGGCTGCACGCATTCGGCCGTGGCACCCTGGCCAGCCGGGCCGCCGAGATCGCCGCCGCGAGTAGCGACTGCCGGGTGCTGCACATCGACCTGCCGCCATGGTCCGATGCCGGGCTGGGCGAGCGGCCGGAGTTGGCTTGGCGGCTGGCCGCCGGCCAGACCCAGTCGATGCGGGTTTTCGACGCCAGCCGGCTGCTGCTGAAGATCATGACAACGGCTGATCTGCCCCAGAGCCTGGCCGTGCACGGCCGCGTCGACGGGCTCGCCAGCCTGCGACCGCCCGTAGTCACCGGCGAGCAGTTCGCCGCCGCCGGGCTGCCGCGCGGCGGCCGGTTCCTTCGCGAGATCGTGGTGCACTACCCAGGCACCGAGCTGATCAGCTCGGCCCGGCTGTCGCTGGCCACCGATCCGTACCTGGCCGACTACCGGATCGACGAGCTGCTCGTGCTGCCGCCCGTTCTCGCGGTGGAAGCGCTCGCTCAGGCGGCGTCGATACTGGCCGGACGGCCGGTGCGGCAGGCTAGCGCGCTCCGGCTCGACTCCCCCGTGCTCATCCCCGACGACGGCGAGGCCACGCTTCGCATCTGCGCGCTGCGAGACGGCGACTCCGTTGCTACGGTGCTGCGCAGCTCGGAAACCTCCTATGGGGTGGACCACGCCAGCGCCGTGTTCAGCTCCTTGCCGCCGCAGCTCACGGAGGCCGCTGTCGCCGCGCCGTCCTCTGCCGTCCCGCCGCTGGTCTCCGCCGCCGGAACCGGGCTCGTGGACGGGGACGAGCTGTACGGGTCGGTCTGCTTCCAGTCTGGCCGGTTCCGCCGGATCGCGCTGCTTCCCGAGATCACCCCGCGCTCAGGCCGGGCTATCGCTCGTGGTAGCGACGACCAGCCATGGTTTGCGCCCGGCAGCGACCTGGGCGCCGCCGGATTCCTGCTCGGCAGCCCCGGACTCAACGACGCGGTACTCCAGGTACTGCAGGCGTGCGTGCCCTACCGGCGGGTGCGGCCCATCGGCTGCGAGTCGGTGCAGTTCGCTGGCCGCGAGGCGGCCGGTCCGACGGAAATCCGGGCGATCGCGGAGCCGATGCGGCGTGCGGGCAGCGTGCCGAGCCAGCCAGGCGCGCCAGCCGCCGAGCAGGACGGAGAAATCCGCCTGGCCGATACCGGCCCATCGACACGGCGGCAGCCGGGAGCCGGCCGCACCGCGCGCCAGGCCGCAGACCTGCTCGGTGCGCCGGCGCCGCCCAGGAAGGGACGGCACGCCCGGACCGCGCGCACGGCGCGCGACACGACGATCTCCGCACGCGAACCCGTGCCGGTGTCCAGCAAGTCGCCGGGGCCGGTTGCCCCGGCCAGCATGGACGGCGTGGCTCGCACCGGCCAGCTCTGGTCCGTCGAGGCCGTCGATGCATCCGGCCAGCTGCTCGCCGTCTGGCGCGGTATCAAGCTCGCCGACGCCGGCCCGCTGCCGCGCAGCTCGCCGTGGCCGCCTGCCTTGCTGTCGGTCTTCCTCGAGCGGTGCGCCACCGAGCTCGGGCTGGACCCTGGCCTGCGGGTGGCGGTCAGCTGCGGCCAGCCTGACGTGGCTCTGACCCCGATCCCGCACCGGTCAGGACCGCCCGGTAACGGACAGCTGGGCGTGCGCGAAGCGCCTGTCGCCGGGTTGCTGCCCGAGGGCGAGCGGCGCACCCTCAAGTCCGTCACGAGCCGGGGAACAGATCAGCTCTCGGGCTTCACCCTCACGGCGCGCGCCCCGACGCCGGTCGGATGCGGCTGGGTCACGATCGGCGACGCCAGGCATCCGTATGTGCCAGCCGCAGACCAGCTGATCTCCTATGGTCAGCTGCAGGCCGAGCTAGGGGAACGGCCCGCCGTGACGGGCAGCCGCCTCGAGGCAGTGCGTGACTGCCTGGCGAGTACGGGGCTGAGAGCCGATAGCGACCTCCGGGTGACGCACGCGACCAGCGATGGCTGGGCGGTGCTTGCTACCCGGCGAGCCAGGATCGCTACCACTGTCGTCGACATCAGCGGCGTGGCCGCCCCGGTCGCGATCGCCCTGCTGACGCTGCGACGGGCACATGCCCGCCCGGCGCCCGTTCGCTCTCCCGCGGCCGTCACGCCCTGACGCGCAGCGCTCCCCGCCGGGCCGTAGCCATGACCTGGCCTGAAATGTCAGACTGCGGGAATGACGTCTCCTGCTGCGAGTTCCATCGAGGGCATTGACCTGTCGGTCACCGAGTTCTGGGCGCTGCCGCTCCCCGAACGGCACGAGGCCTTCATCCGGCTGCAGGCCGTCGGGAAGCCGGTTCACTTCGACGAGCCGGAGAACCCGTTCAACGCGCCGGGCACCGGTTACTACGCGTTCGTCTCGCACGCCGATGTGTCCGCGGTGAGCCGCCAGCCCGAACTCTTCTCCTCCGCCCGCGGCGCCACCAGCATCATCGATCTCCCGGCCGAGTGGAACGAGTATTTCGGTTCCATGATCAGCATGGACGACCCGCGCCATGCCAGGCTCCGGCGAATCGTCTCCCGCGCGTTCACGCCGAAGATGATCCAGAAGTTCGAGGACGACGTGCAGGTTACGGCCTCGTCCATCGTCGACGACCTGCTGAAGCATGGTCCGGGCGATTTCGTCCAGCAGGTCTCAGCACCGCTGCCGCTGAAAATCATCTGCCAGATGATGGGCATCGGCAGCGAGCACTACGACATGGTGCTGCGCAACACCAACATCATTCTGGCTGGCGGAGACCCCGAGTTTCTCAGCGAGGACATGGACACCGCGGTCACCCGGATTCTCACGGCCGGTCAGGAACTGACCGACCTCGTCATCTCGCTCGCCGCCGAGCGCGCCGAGCATCCGGTCGATGACCTGACCAGCGCCCTCGCGAGTGCCAACATCGACGGCGAGCAACTGACGCCGACCGAGCTTGCCTCGTTCTTCATCCTGCTCGTGTCTGCTGGCGCCGAGACCACGCGTACGGCGATCTCGCACGGCCTGAACCTGCTCACGGTGCACCCGGAGCAACGCGAGCTGCTGCTCGCCGACGTGGAAGGACGGCTGCCCGGCGCGGTGGAGGAGATCGTCAGGTACTCATCCCCCGTCATCTGGATGCGCCGCTCGGTGACCCAGGACTGCACGCTGAACGGAAACGACTACCGCGAGGGTGACAAGGTCCTGCTCTACTACTGGGCCGCCAACCGCGATGCGACCGTGTTCACAGACCCAGCTCGTTTCGACATCACGCGCTCGCCTAATCCGCATGTCGGCTTCGGCGCGGCCGGACCGCATTTCTGCCTCGGGGCACATCTTGCTCGACGGGAGATCAGGGTGATGCTGCGCGAACTGATGACCCGCGTGCCGACCATCCGCGCCGCCGGCGAGCCGGATCGCCTGCTGTCCAGCTTCATCAACGGCATCAAGCATCTGCCTTGTGACCTGGGCTGACGTCAGTATGGAACGGTGTCACGGAGAGTAGTTGGCAACACATTTCAGTAACTAGCCGTGATCGGCCTAGCACTCCGTGTATAACTGGAGACCCATGCGGCACTCGGGCCCGGCTCGCCGGGCCGGGGGACGAGACCGCTGGGGAGAAAAATCCGTAAGCCGCGGAGGGGGACCTTCGTCCGGGGGCCGGCGTGATCCCGGGCGGGATCGCCCGGCTGCGTGCCGCCCTGGTCTCGGGGGAGCCACGGTGCACGCGGCAGACGAAGGTCGCGGCGTGCGGACGACCTTCGCCTGGCAGGCAGCGCCGCCAGGGGCGTGGCGCTGTCCCAGGCGAAGGACGGCCTTGCGGGCCGCGGTTGCTGTCCTGCAAGGCGGACCTCGCGGGGGATGCGGGGGCCTCCCCCGAGGCCAGCACTGCCGCCGGATCAGTCCAGCTGGCTGATCCGACGGCCGCCGGGTGAAACCAGAGCCGGCGCCGCCACGCAAACGGCTGACCCCGGCTAGGCTTCAGGGCTCAGCGTCAGGTCAGCTGGTTGATCTGCTCGGCCAGGCCAAAGTCGTTGGCGGTCAGGCCGCCCGCCGAGTGCGTCGACAAGGTCAGCGTCACCTTGTTCCACTGGACCGTCACGTCCGGGTGGTGGTTCGCCGCCTCGGCCAGGTAGGCAACCGCACCGACGTAGAGGATCGCGGCCTTGAAGTCGGCCAGCGTCTCAACGTGGACGATGCTGTCGCCCTGCCGGCTCCAGCCAGCCAGGCCCCCCAGCAGCTCGGATACCTTCTCATCGGGCAGCACACTCATGGCGACCTCCGCAGTGCGTGAGCGATCAGTACCAGTCTGCTCCGGGCTCTCTTCGGACCGGTAGGCTGCCTGACCGTGACCGAGACCCGGACCGGACCTGCGGCAGCAGCACCCCGGCGCACGCCGCTGACCGGCGTGCATGCCGAGCTAGGCGCGAGCCTGACAGACTTCGCCGGGTGGCTGATGCCGCTTCGCTATGGGAGCGAGACGGCTGAGCACAACGCCGTGCGCACCGCGGCGGGCATCTTCGACCTGTCCCATATGGGCGAGCTGGCCGTTTCTGGTCCTGATGCCGCCGCCGCACTCGACTACGCCCTCACCGGCCAGCCGTCGGCAATCCAGCCCGGCCGGGCCCGGTACACCATGATCTGCGCGCCGGACGGAGGGGTGCTCGACGACCTGATCGTGTACCGGCTCGGGGATGCCGAGTTCCTCGTGGTCGCGAACGCCGCCAATACGGGCGTCGTTGTTGAGGCGCTGACCGAGCGGACGGCCGGGCACGACGCACAGGTCAGCGACCGGACCGACGAGTACGCGCTGATCGCTGTCCAGGGCCCGCGTGCGGCCGCCATCCTGGCCGGGCTGACGACGACCGACCTGAGTGCGATCCGGTACTACGCCAGCCATCCCGCGCAGCTCGCGGGATGCCAGGTGCTGCTGGCCAGGACCGGCTACACAGGCGAGGACGGCTTCGAGATTTTCGCCGCGCCGCAGGACGCCGCGAAGCTGTGGGCCGAGATCAGCGCCGCGGGCGCGAGCCAGGGGCTGGTCCCGGCCGGCCTGGCCGCGCGCGACACGCTCAGGCTGGAGGCCGGCATGCCGCTGTACGGCAACGAGCTGAGCCGTGAGGTCACCCCGTACGACGCCGGCCTCGGCCGGGCCGTCAGGCTCGACAAGCCGGGCGACTTTGTCGGTCGCGCGGCTCTCGCGGCGCGGGCGGGCGCGGTAGCACAGCGTCAGCTCGTCGGGCTGGTCGGCCAGTCCAGGCGGGTTCCCCGGCACGGCTACGACGTGCTACGGGACGGCGAGCCGTGCGGCACCGTCACCAGTGGCGCGCCCTCGCCCACGCTGGGCGCCCCGATCGCGATGGCGTACGTGCACCCGGACGCCGCGCACCAGGCAGCGGATTCCGCTCACGGCCAACTGGCGGTCGATGTCAGGGGCCGCGCCGAGCCGGCCAGACTAGTGGAACTGCCGTTCTACCGCCGGGCCGACAGCGCGGCCCGGCGCAGCTGAGAAAGCGCCAAGACCCGGCAAGAGAGGCGAAAATGTCCGTTCCCGGCGAGCTCCACTACACGCCCGAGCACGAGTGGGTGGCAATCAACGGCTCAACGGCCTCGGTGGGGATTACCGACTACGCGCAGCGAGCCCTCGGCGACGTGGTCTTCGTGTCCGCGCCAGCAGCGGGTGCCCGAGTTACCTCGGGCGAACCGTGCGGAGAAGTGGAGTCGACCAAGTCGGTCAGCGACCTGTACTCGCCCGTGGACGGCGAGGTGACCGAGGTCAATCCGGAGATAGAGGACGACCCTGGGCTGGTCAACTCCGATCCTTACGGGGCTGGCTGGCTGTTCAAGGTTCAGCTCGACGATGCCAGCGGAGACCTGCCGCCTGGCCTGCTGTCTGCCACCGAGTACGAGGCGCTGACCAAGGAACAGGCCACGGAAGAGGAGTGAGCCCGGCCAGCCTGAGGAGCAGGCTCGACGCCGCCACGGCCCACCTGGACGCGCCGTTCGCCGTGATCGACATGGCCGCGTTCCACGCCAATGCGGCGGCGATGACCAGCCGCGCGGCGGGAAAGCCCATCCGGCTGGCCAGCAAGTCAGTGCGCTGCCGGCACCTGATCGCCGAGGCGCTCGGACTCGACGGCTTCCAGGGCATCCTCGCCTTCACGCTCCCTGAAGCGCTGTGGCTCGCGGCGGCCGGGACAAGCGACGACATCGTCGTCGGCTATCCCACCACCGACCGGCAGGCACTGACCCGAGTAGCCGCCGACAAGACGGCGGCCGCGGCCATCACGCTGATGGTCGACGGCCCCGACCACCTCGACCTCATCGAGAAGGTGTCGGCCGGATTGCCCGACCCGCAGCCCATCCGGGTCGCGATGGACATCGACGCGGGTTACGAGTCCATGGGAGGCCGGTTCCGGGCCGGCGCCCGCAGATCGCCGATCCGCACCCCCGCCGAGGCGGCGCGGTTCGCCGAGACCATCATGAGCCGTCCCCGGTTCCGGCTGGCGGGCCTGATGGCGTACGAGTCGCAGATCGCCGGCGTGGGCGACGACTCGCCAGGGCGGCCACTGTATAGCCGGGCGGTCCGTCTGATGCAGCGCAGATCGGCTGCCGAGCTGGCCGTTCGTCGGGCGGCTATTGTGGCGGCGATCCGTGCGCTGACACCGCTGGAGTTCGTCAACGCCGGCGGGACCGGCTCGCTCGCGGGGACGTCCGCCGAGGCTGCGGTCACGGAGATCGCAGCCGGCTCCGGCCTGTACCACCCGACCCTGTTCGACGCCTACCGCGGCTTTACCGGCCAGCCTGCAGCCCTGTTCGCGCTGCCGGTGGTGCGCCGGCCGGGACCTGGTGTGGTCACCGCGCTGGGCGGGGGTTATCTGGCGTCCGGGCCGGAACCCCGAGCCGGGTGCCGTCGCCTTACCTGCCCGCCGGGCTGCGGCTTGACCGCGACGAAGGCGCCGGGGAAGTGCAGACGCCCCTGATGGGATCGGCGGCCGACGGCCTGAAACTCGGCGACCGGGTCTGGCTGCGCCACGCTAAGGCCGGCGAGCTCTGCGAAAGGTTCAGCGAACTGCACCTGATCGACGGCAACTCGGTCGTCGCGACCGTGCCGACCTACCGCGGCGAGGGACAGACATTCTTGTGACGCCGCCCGGGTGAGGCGGGGCTGCGGCGCGTCCTACTAGGACCGGCGGCGCCGCGCCCAGATGCCCAGCAACGTCAGCCCGACGATAGCGGCGCCAGCCGCCGCCGCGCCGAGCTTGACCTCCGGCTTGGACGCCTGCGCCCTGAGCTTGTCGCGCAGCAGCCGCACGTTGCTGGCCGGGCTGACCCGGTCGGCCAGGGCGTCGATGGTCCGCGCGAGATCGTCACGCGTGTGCTCGATCTCCGCGACCAGGGCGTCCGGACTATTCCTCGCGGAATGGTTTCTCGCGACTGTGCCCTCCGCGATCGTGTTGTTCGCCACTGTGTTGTTCGCGACTGTGTCCCTCGCAGCGGTGTCCGACACGGCCATTACACCGCGAGGCTCCCCCATCGCCCCGTTTGGCTCCGCCATTGCACCAAGCCTTTCGCCCGCCAGCGAGCCGGTTCCGTGGCCACTAGTCTCCCAGGCGCCAGGCAAACCGACGCGGCCGGCTACCGGAAACGGGGGCGCAGACGAGCGTACCGCGGGCTGTGCTGCGGCGCGACGGGTGACACGCGAGCGGCCCCGCGGCGGTTATCCGCCGCGGGGCCAACTGACTCGCGCTGGCCTAGCTAGAGCTGGCCAGCTGGATGGCCTGGTTAATCAGAGCCTGGCAGGCTACAGCCTGGCCGCCGGCGCCGGGCACCGGCTTGTTGCTGAAAGCCGCCGCTGACAGTTCCGTCTTGATCTGACCAGCCAGCTGATCTCTGGTGATTTCGAGGGTGCCCAGCTTTGAGTCGATCGCGTTAAAGACGTGATCTCCCGAGCTGGCGCTCTCGATGGCGTTAGTCGAGGCGGTGAGCGTCGATGCGCCGAACTGGCCGACGCTCGAATTGAGCTGCTTGTAGCACGCGCCGAGCGCTGTCACCGCGGGTGCGGCCAGCGCGCTGTTCGGGCTGGCCAGGATCTGAGTGATGACTCGCCCGTCGGTCTGGTAGTCATCCTTCAGGCCGGTCAGGTACATGATGGTCGGCCTGACATCGGTCTCATCGAGCCATGGCCCGGGGAAGTTGGTTTCAGCCACGGTGACGAGGCCGCTGTCCGGACCAGAGGACGTCGCGCCCGCGTTGGCGGCCGGGCCGTCGAGGCCGAGATTCTTGACTCCGGGGCCCACGAGGCCGAGGAAGTTGGTGTTGATCTCGGCCGCGTACGCGCCGTGGTCATAGGCGAAACTAGTAGTCTGCGTGACGCATCCGCCCAGGCCCGACGGAGTACACGACGTCTTGCCAGGGGACAGGAAATAGTCCGGATTGGCAAACAGCGCCAGCGTCGCCGTTCGAGCCGGGTCAGCATCCGTCATATGCAGGATGTTCTCCTCTACCGGGTTGGCGAGGTCCAGCGTCAGCGGCTGATTCGCATTACCGGTGTACGGATCGTCCGCGGTCAGGCTGGCGACGCCGTGCTCGAACGCGCGCACCGTCGGATCGCCTGGCCCCGGATTACCGTTGAGGAAGAACTGCGGTGAGGTGTCCTGGATGAAGCTGAACGGCGTCGTGATGCCGGCCTCCTGAGCAAGGAGGCCGGTGCCATTCACGCTCAGCTCGCCGAACGAGCCTGCCGGGTAGGTGCAGAGGTTCGTCGGGCTGCCGTCGCAGTTAGCGGGCGTGGGCTGGATGGCCCGCCCGACGTTGGCGCCGACCACGTGGTCACCCTCGTCTGAGCTGACCACGAAGAGGGTGTTCTGCGGGGTGATCCCGTCGGCCGCGAGCCGCTGGAAGAACGTGCCGAACGCGGCGTTGTAATAAGCGGCCTGGGCGGCGTAGCAGGCGGTGCCTGGAGGAAGCGCAGACGGTGCATGGAAGCACGGCTGGCCCGACCCGGTCAGCCCCGGGATCGACTCGTTCCCGTGGATGTCGGAGATGTACATGTTGACGACCTGCACGCCGCTCTCCAGCATGTCGGCCGCGTAGGCCAGCGACTGCGCCGCATTGATTTTGCTGAAGCCGGGGAAGCCAGGAGAGTTGCCAATGAACGCGCCGTTGAGCTGGTTCCCGTTGAGGTCGACCAGGTTGCCGGCCGAGTTGGTGACCTCGTAGCCGTCGCGCGTCACATTCGCGGTGCCAGCGCCGAGCTGCGGCGCGACGTACTTGTGCCCGAACAGAGCCTGGAAGCCTGTGTAGCCGCCGGGCTCGTCGTTCAGAACGTCGGGCACCGCGGTGCTGGACGGCGAAGTCTGGCCGAACTTCACCGCTTGCGCGTCGGCGCAGAAGGAGCTGCCCTGGGCACAGTGCACGCCGATGCCGACGTAGTCCGCGGTTTCCTGGTCCTTGAAAGAATCCGTGTCGGCGGTCAGCTGCGCGGTCTCCGGTGAGTTCGCCCCGAAGAACTGCGGGATGTCGAAGCCAGGGTTCTCCAGCTCCTGGTTGGCCGTGGCGATCTCGCCGACGTTGCAGCCCGCCCTGGTGTACGGCACCCATGGGGCCGGGGCCGAGGTCGTCGGGGAGACCGGCGAGGAGGCCGTGGCGGGAGGCACCGGCGAGTAGACC
>DASQIW010000077.1:0-36229 GCA_035631375.1 Streptosporangiaceae bacterium | reverse complement strand
CCGCTCGTGGTGTTCACGCCGAAGTCGCTGCTGCGGCTGAAGACGGCTGTGTCCACGACTGCCGACTTCACCTCAGGCTCCTTCGCGCCGGTGATTCCTGATACGCAATCAACCGACCCCGCTGCGATCCGGCGTGTTCTGCTCTGCGCGGGCAAGATCTACTACGACCTGGCGGAGCACCGGAGCGCGGTCGGCGCGACCGACACCGCCGTGATCCGGGTCGAGCGGCTATATCCGCTGCCCGCGGCTGAGATCGCCGCTGAGCTCACCAGATACCCGGCCGCAGCAGAGGTGGTGTGGGTCCAGGAGGAGCCGGCCAACATGGGCGCGTGGCCGTTCATGGCCATGAACCTGCCGCAGGCCATCGGCAGGCCGATTAGCGCAGTGTCACGGCCGCCGAGCTCCGCACCGGCCTCTGGCTCGGCCAAGGCACATGCCGCCGAGCAGGCCGCGGTGCTCGACGCAGCCTTCGCCAGGAACGGCTGAACCCTTGTACTTCACCGACCGGGGCATCGAGGAACTCCAGGAGCGGCGCGGCGGGGAGCAGGTGACGCTCGGCTGGCTGGCAGAACGGCTGCGTGACTTCGTCGACGAGCATCCGGACTCCGAGTCGGTCGTCGACAAGCTCGCCACCTGGCTGGCCCGCCTCGACGACGACGAATAGCCGTAGAGTCCAGTCCGCCCAAACCCCCGTGGGCAACCCCGCGGCGACCCGTGCGGCCTTGCGGGACCCGGCCGCGGCGTGCCCGGCCGACCGCAGCGCCCTGCGACCAGCACGAAGCCACCGCAGACTGCTGGGCCGGTCACGATACATCTTGACTTATACTGGTCGAGACATATCGTATCCATCAGGAGTACGATCTCCAGGGCAGAGGTGTCTGCGGAGGTCCAGCGCGGGGCGGTGAGGTTCGGTGAGCCCAGTTTTTCGGCATGGCAAGCTCAGGCTGTACCTGCTCAAGCTCCTGGACGAGTCGCCACGGCACGGCTATGAAGTCATCCGCCTGCTGCAGGACCGGTTCATGGGCATCTATGCTCCCTCGCCCGGCACCATCTACCCGAGACTTGCCCGGCTGGAAGAAGACGGCCTCGTCACCCACGAGGAAGTCGACGGCAAGAAGATCTACAGCATCACGGACAAGGGCAGGGAGGAGATCCGGTCGCGGCTGAGCGACCTCGCCGACCTGGAAGATGAGCTCACCGAGTCGCTGCGCGACGTGGCCAGGGAGATCTCGGTCGACGTTCGCCAGACCGTGCGCACGATCAGGGAAGAGCTCGCCTCGGCCGCCCGGCAGTTCCGCGACTCAGAAAGCCGCGACGGCGACGCGCCGGACGACCAGGACGCCGCCGAACCCGACGCCGACGACACCGGCGAGGACGCCCGCGCCGAGCGACGCCGGATCAGGGAGGAAGCGCGACGCAGCCGCGAGCAGATGCGGGCCGGCTTCCGTCAGGGGCGACGCGCCGGAGAGTGGCCCGCATGGTCGACGTGGACGGATTGGGCCGGTGGCGACTTCGGCACCCGACCCGCGGGCGGGCCTGGCTTCCGCGGCCGCGCCAAGTCCGGCGACGGCCAGGGGCAGAGCAGCCAGGGGCAAGGCAGCCAAGGCCAGAGCGGCCAGGGGCAGGGCGGCCAGGGCCCGTTCGGCGATCTGGAGCGAATGGCGATGCAGTTCGCTACCGAGCTGCGAGCGGCCGCGCGCCAGACTGGCAACCTGGGTGACCGTTCCCTCAGCGAGCTTCGCGACATCCTGACCGACACGCTCGCCAGGGTGCGGTCGGAGGTTTTCACCGATCAGCAAGCCCCGCAGGACGACCACCCGGCCGAGGCATCGGATACGGACAAGCCCGATCGCAGCTAACCCACGCGGGCGCTGGGCACGGTTCTGATATGGGGCAGCGGGCCGCTGGACCGGGCGAGAGCTGATCTCATCTCGCCGACAACAGCACGCCTATCCGTCCGCAGCCGGCCAGGCGGGAAATGCAGCACGAGGACGCCCTCGGAAGTCATCCGGGCGTGGCGTGCGAGTGTCCGCTCCCAGTCCGCGGGCGACAGATGCCAGGCTCGCGAGTCCACCTCGACCGCGACGCCGGAATCTGGCCACCAGGCGTCAGGCGAAGCCAGGAAAGCCCTTCCTACATACAGACGCGGGTTGTACAACGGCTCCGGCAGCTTCGACTGCCTGATTAAGGTCAGCAGATCAGCCTCAGCAGCCGACCGTGCACCGTCGGAAACCTCGGCGAGCGCGCGCCGCAGCAAAGCCGAGCCACGGACGGGGCCGTTCCTCAGCTCCACTTCGAGCTCCCACAGCTCCACCTTGCCGCGCTGCACGCCCGCAGCCACAACGGCCCGGACATCGGAGAGATTCGTCATCGCGCGCACAGTGTCGGCGATTGCGCGGGCTGGATCGGCATAGCTGACGTTGCGGTCTGAGTAGAACACCTGGGGCAGATTTGTCGTCCGGTGCAGACGCACAAAACTCACGTCAGTGCGACGGCAGTCATGGGGCACGAGTACGTCGATGAGGTCGCTCTTGTCCGCCGGGATGGCGTGCCAGACGAGCGCCGACCGACCCGTGATGGCGATCGCGCGTCCGGCGTGCTCCCACGCTGCCATCGCGCGCTGCTGGTCGGTCAACGTGCCGCGACCCGCGAGGTAGACACCGGGCAGGACGACCTGCCACGGCCCATCTGGCCGAATCCGATGCCGTACTGCCTTAGCCGTCATGCCGCAGGCACTCGCTTGCCGACGGCCGATGATCGCATGCTGCCGATCCAGCATTCCGGCGAGTGAGTCAGCGTCAAACTTCGCGATTCGTGGCATGGCTTGAGGATGGCTGGAGTCCCGGGACACCTCTGTGACACGCGTGCAGGGCCGGCGGGGGGCGCGGCGGGACCAATGCTGCCCATAGAGGGGCAGCGAACCACCCAATGAAGCCCCGCCGGGAGCCAGACTAGACCGTGAAAACCACCTTGCCGAAGAGGTCACCGGCGATCATCGCCTCGAACCCGACCTTGGCCTCGGCGAGCGGCATGGTCCGGTCGATCAGCGGCCGCACGCCTGTCTGCTCGCAAAACGTGAGCAGCCTCGACAGCTCACCGCGGGTGCCCATGGTGGAGCCGATCACCGATAGCTGCAAGAAGAACACGCGGGTCAGATCCGCGGGCGGGACGGCCCCGCTGGTGGCGCCGGACACGATAATCGCACCGCCGGGCTTCAGCGCGCGCAGGGAATGGGCCCAGGTGGCCTGCCCAACCGTCTCCATGACCGCGTCGACCCGTTCGGGCAGTCGCGCGCCCGTCTCGAACGCCATGTCGGCACCGAGCGACAGCGCACGCGACCGCTTCTCCTCGCTGCGACTGGTGACCCAGACCCGGTACCCGGCCGCGCGACCCAGCAGGATCAGCGCCGTCGCCACCCCGCCTCCCGCGCCCTGCACCAGGATCGTGGCGCCAGGGCCGGTCGGAGCCCTGTCGAACAGCATCCGGAAAGCCGTCAGGTACGCAGTCGGCAGGCACGCCGCTTCCTCGAACGACAGCGCGGCGGGCTTCGGCACCAGGTTGCGCCGCGGCACCGCCACGAGCTCCGCAAAGGTTCCGTCGTAGCGCTCGGACAGCAGCGACCGCCCCGGATCGAGGGTCTCGTCACCACCGGCCGCGGTCGGGTCGCCCACGACGGCATGGACGACCACGTCGTTGCCTTCCGCATCGGTGCCCGCGGCGTCACAGCCCAGGATCATCGGCAGCGTGTCAGCGGCCAGCCCGACGCCACGAAGCGACCAGACGTCGTGGTGGTTCAGAGCGGTCGCCCGTACCGTGACGGTTGTCCAGCCGTCCGGGACCGTGGGTTCGGCGTGCTCGCCAAGCTCGAGGCCCGTGAGCGGATTGTCAGCATCGAGACGCACAGCTGTGGCAGCGAACATGACTGGACCATAGCGTCTGAGGCACGTCTCGTCCGCGCGAGGTGCCGGCCAGCGGGAGCGGGCGGCCGGCCGCCGGGGCTGACGTTATCGGCATCGGTCCGGTGAAAAAGGACGCCGCCGCACCGGTCGCGACTGTGCCATACTCGTTGCGGGGAAGCGGCCTCCTGGTTATCCAACACCGGTAAGGACCGTTGTGAATCTGTCGTCGTACGCGGACCTGGCTGTTCGTCTCGCCAACACCGCTGTGCAGGCCGCCGCAGAGCCTGATCCGCTGGGCTCGCCCGCGGCCTGCATGAGCGCGCTCGGAGACTGCCTCGAAGGGCCCATCACGCGGCGCGATCTCGATGTACTCAGGCATGTGCGGGCCGAGTTCCAGGCCATCTTCACGGCTGCCGCCACCGGCGACGACCAGCGCGCCATGGCCCGCCTCAACGCCCTGCTGATCCAGTTTCCCATTCAGCCCGAGATGACGAGCCATGACGACGACAAGCGCTGGCACGTCCACCTCGCCGCGCAGGGCTCAATCGGTGACCGGTTCGCAGCGGCAGCGATCATCAGCGTCGCGCTGACGGTCTCGGTCGTCGGGGTGAGCAGGCTCGGCATCTGCGCGATCGCATCGTGCGGGCAGGTCTTCATCGACGCCAGCCGGGGCAAGTCGCGCCGGTACTGCGCCGAGCACGCAGCCGCGCGGGGAAACGTCAGCACGCTCCGCCGGGAGCCCGCAAACATGACGCGTACGTCAGCACCGGACACCGGCAAGGACGCGTCCGACCGGGCGACCCCGGCGGCCAGCTAACCGCCCCATCCCGCGGGGTCGACGGCAGTCGCCGAGCGAGCTAACGGTGGCCCAGAGCGACCGAATGCGCTCCCGTAGTGACCTGGTTTGTTACGATTTGCTTACGTCAGTGGAGCCCTTGCTGTCACCGGGTAACCAAGCGAAACCAGGACAAGGATCCCTTGACCTGCCTTTATATGCCTAGACCACGCGAAGGGCCTGGCCCAGTTTGCGACACGTTAGTGACTCGCGTTACCAAAACGAAGCCAGGTGACTGCTAGTCAGGCCACAAGTCGATCACTAGCATGTGCCCTACCCAAGGGGCCGTATGGCCTTCGTATGCGGACCGGAAAGAAGGTTCGAACCATGACAGCTGAGTCTGTCGCCAAAGTAACTAGGCCGGCCGACGTCGGTCTCAAACGCGAGATGGGGCTGATCGGCGCCACCTGGGCTTCGGTGACCTCCCTCATCGGCTCGGGCTGGCTGTTTGGCTCGTGGAAGGGCGCGTACTCGGCCGGCACATCGGCGATACTGGCCTGGGTCATCGGCGGCATCGCGGTTATCATCCTGGCCCTCATCCACGCCGAACTCGGCGGCATGTACCCGGTTTCCGGCGGCACGGCGCGGTTCCCGCACTTCTCGTTTGGCAGCGTCGCCGGCATCTCGTTCGGGTTCTTCTCCTGGGTGCAGGCCGTCACGGTCGCGCCGATCGAGGTCTTCGCGGTAATGCAGTACGCCGCCGGCTTCCACTGGGCCTTCTTCCCCGGCCTGTTCAACCCGAACAACGGCGAGGTCACGGGTAGCGGCTTCATCTGGAGCATCATCCTGATGGCGGTCTTTACCGGGCTTAACTTCTTCGCCATGCGACTGTTTAACAAGATCAACGCCGGGATTACCTGGTGGAAGGTCGCGATCCCGGTCCTGTGCATCATCATCCTGTTCACCCATTTCCACGGCTCGAACTTCAACTCGCACGGCGGCTTCTTCGCCGAGGGCGCGAAGTCGATGTTCGCGGCGATCCCGGGCGCGGGCATCGTGTTCGCCTACCTGGGCTTCGAGCAGGCCGACCAGCTCGCGGGCGAAATCAAGAACCCGCAGCGCAACCTGCCGCGGGCGATCATCTACGCGATTCTCATCGCCACGGTGATCTACATCCTGCTGCAGGTCGTGTTCATCGGCTCGCTGCAGCCGAGCGCCCTGTCCCACGGCTGGGCAGCACTGGCCAGTAACAAGACTCTTGAGGTGGGTCCGCTCGCTGCGGTCACCACGGCCGCTGGCATCGGCTGGTTCGCGACCATCCTGCGAATCGACGCCGTCATCTCGCCCTCGGGCACCGGCCTGATGTACCAGACGTCGACCTCCCGGGTCGGCTACGGCCTGGCCAGGAACCGCTACTTCCCGCCGCCGTTCGCATGGGTCGACAAGCGCGGCGTGCCGTGGTTCAGCCTGATCGTCGCGTTCGTCGCCGGCCTGGTCTTCCTGCTGCCGTTCCCGAGCTGGAGCTCCCTGGTCGGCCTGGTCACCTCGGCGAGCGTGCTGATGTACGCGGGTGCACCGCTGTCGCTCGGCGCCCTGCGCAAGCAGGTGCCCGATGCCCCCAGGCCATACCGGGCGCCGGGAGCCACCGTGCTGGCGCCGCTGGCGTTCGCGATCGCCAGCCTGATCATCTACTGGTCGGGTCTGCTCACCATCTGGAAGCTCGGCGTCGTCCTGGTGATCGGGTACGTCCTGATCGGCATCTGGATGGCGTTCGACAAGCAGCGGCCGCCGATGGACTGGAAGGCGGCGTCCTGGCTGCCGGTCTATCTCATCGGCATGGGCATCCTGTCGTGGCAGGGGACGTTCAGCGGCGGCGCCAAGGCTCCACCCGTGCCGACCGGGAACATTCCGTTCGGCTGGGACTTCCTGGCGGTCGCCGGGTTCAGCCTGCTCATCTTCTACTGGGCGCAGGCCGTGCGGAACCCGAGGGAAGAGGTCCTGAACCTCGTCGCCCGTCAGTCCGGTGAGCCTGAGGCTGAGGCTGCCAGTCACTGATTGATGATTCGCACACTAGCCCGGCCCCTCCCCGAGGGGCCGGGCTAGTTCTTTGTCACGGGTCGCGCCGAACGGTACCGAAGCAGCACGCGCGCGTGGATAAAACCGGCGGGAACGGGGCCGAAGGCGTAGCTGTCGGCTGTCCCCGCGACGGGGTTGTCAGACACTAGCCACCAGCCGCCGGGCAGCAGCTCCTTCGCCCGCTTGACGAGCAGGAAACCCGGCTCGGACGGCAGCCCGGCGATCACGAGCTGACCTGGCCGGACCCGCGGCGGCCGGCCTGCGCGCGCCCCGCGCCAGGCCAGCAGTCGGTCCCCCGGACGCAGGGCGGGCTCCATGGAGTGGTCAACGACATCGGCTCGCCACACCGGCCAGCGCATGCCTGCCTCCCCAGCGGGCAGCAGCCGCCGGCGTTGTACTGTCAGACCAAGCCAACGACTGACATGAGAGAGGGCAATCGATGAGGCTGCTCGCACGTCTCCTCCCGCCGAAGGTTACCGTGCATGCGCACTGTGACCTGCCGTGCGGCGTCTACGACCCAGCGCAGGCGCGGATCGAGGCAGAGTCCGTGAAGGCTATCTGCGAGAAGTACCAGGCCAACGAGGACCCGGCCTTCCGCGCCCGGGCCATCGACATCAAGGAAGAGCGGTCCGACCTGGTCAAGCATCACTTGTGGGTGCTGTGGACCGACTACTTCAAGCCACCGCACTTCGAGAAGTACCCGCACCTCCACCAGCTGTTCAACGACGCCACCAAGCTGGCGGGCGCGGGCGGCACGAAGGGCAGCACCGACGTCGCCGTCGCGAGCCAGCTGCTAGCCAAGATCGAGGAGATCAGCAAGATCTTCTGGGAGACCAAGGCGGCCTGAGCGACACGATCGATCTGCTGACAACGGCGGGCCGCTCGCGGCCCGCCGTTGTCAGTTCGGTTGCAGGCAGCACCAGCCGGCCCCAGCGCATTCGAACGGTCACTGTAAGTTGCTACTGAGGCTGTCGCTCATCCTCGGAAGGACAAGATTTTGACGGAGGACACCACGACATCCGCCATCGCTCCCTTGCCCGCGGCCGGCCCGGCAGCGGATACGGTGACGGTGCGAATGCCCGCAGATGGTGCATACCTGTCGGTGCTGCGCACAGCTACGGCTGGACTGGCTGCCCGGCTGGATTTCACCCTGGACGACATCGAGGACCTGCGGATCGCGGTCGACGAGGCCTGCGCGATGCTGCTCAGCCAGGCCGTCCCCGGCAGCAGCCTGGAGTGCAGCTTCGCGCTGAGCCCTGAGGACATGACCATCACCGTCTCGGTCCTCAGCCTCAGCCCTCGGCCACCGTCGGCCGATACGTTCGCCTGGACCGTGCTGTCGGCTCTGGCCGGCTCGGTGGATGCCCAGGTGGGCCCCGACGACCGGCTGGCAGTCGTGATGCGCAAGACGCGGCCTAACCCGAGGCCAGCTTGACCAAGGAGCCGAAGTCCGTGTCAGCGGCACCGGCAATGGGGCGACCCGGCGCCGACGACGCCGAGAACCCGGTGCCCGCGGTACTTGACCTAGAGGGAACGGGCGATCTCGGCGAGCCCGGCCCGATCGGCGAGCCGATCAGCGAGGAGGATGAGCTGGCCACCGTGACCGACCTTGCCACCGGGGAGTTCACCGAGCCGCCGCCGCGGGTTCAGCACGGTCCGCGGGAGCGTAACCGCGCGAGGGAGCTGTTCGAGCGACTGTCACAGTTGCCGCCCGAGAAGGAGGAGCGGCTGCGTATCCGCAGCGAGCTCGTGGAGCTGCATCTGCCGCTCGTGGAGTACCTCGCCCGGCGGTTCCGAAACCGCGGTGAATGGCTCGATGACCTGACCCAGGTCGCGACGATCGGCCTGATCAAGTCCATCGACCGGTTTGACCTCGAGCGGGGGGTCGAATTCTCGACCTACGCCACGCCGACCATCGTGGGCGAGATCAAGCGGCACTTCCGCGACAAGGGCTGGGCTGTCCGGGTGCCGCGACGGCTCCAGGAGCTGAAGCTGGCGCTTGCCAAGGCCATCAGCGAGCTAGCCCAGAATCTCGGGCGGGCGCCGACCGTGGCGGAGCTGGCCGAGCACCTCCAGATGAGCGAGGAGGAGGTGCTGGAGGGACTGGAGTCCGCCAACGCCTATTCGACGGTCTCGCTTGATGCTCCCGATTCCGGCGACGAGGACGCGCCCGCCGTAGCCGAGTCGCTCGGCATGGTCGACGACGCGCTCGAGGGCGTGGAGTACCGCGAGTCGCTCAAGCCGCTGCTCGAGCAGCTTCCCCCGAGGGAAAAGCGGATCTTGCTGCTTCGGTTCTTCGGCAACATGACGCAGTCCCAGATCGCCACCGAGCTGGGCATCTCGCAGATGCACGTCTCCCGGCTGCTGGCAAGGACGCTGGCCCAGCTGCGGGACGGGCTGACGAGCGAGGACTAGCCGCCCGCGGCCCCGTTCCCTGCCTAGCTCTTTTGCATCCGGCCGGGCGTGAGCACGTTAATGCTGGGCGGCGCCAGCAGGGCGGCGAGACCGGCAATCGCCAGCACGATGGCGGGCACGCCCCACTCGAACCGGGTCGATTGCAGCAGGTAGATGCCCACGATGCCGGTGAACAGCTGCGTCAGCACCGCAGGGGTACGGGACCAGCGGCGGGCGCGCCGCAGGCCATGAGCCACCAGTGCGAGCAGGCACGCCGTGCCGACGCCGATGATCGTGATGGCGACGCCGCTTGACGTCTGGTAGGAATGACCGCTTGCGGTCGAGATCCCTGCCCAGAGAGCAGCGACGAGAACGAGGGTCGCCTCCGCCAGTTCCACGATGGCGGCGGCGAGCACGGTGCGGGGAAGCGGCCCGGCCGGCGGTGGCGTCGCCGTGGGCCGGATGCTCTGCTGGGCCCCCTGTGACTGTCCTGCTGGTGGCTGGCGGGATGACAGCTGGCTAGCCTGGGCGCGTGCGCGCGCTCTTGATCGTGAACCCACACGCCACCTCCACAACCAGCGGCCGCCGCGACGTTATCGTCCGGGCACTGAAGTCGGCTGTCGACCTTGAGGTCGTGCAGACACGTTACCGGGGCGAGGCCACCGGGCTCGCCGCTACCGCTGTGGCGGACAAGTTCGGGCTGGTCATCACCCTCGGTGGCGACGGCACGGTGAACGAGACCGTCAACGGATTGCTCGGCGGATCTACGCGTTGTGATACCGACGAGACGGACCCGCCAGCCGACGCGTCCGACCTGCCGGCCCTTGCGGCCCTGCCTGGCGGCAACGCGAACGTCTTCATCCGGTCCCTGAACCTTCCCCAGGATCCGGTGGAAGCCGCGGCCCGGCTGATAGCGGACCTGGCGGAGGGGAAGGAGCGCCGGATCGGGCTCGGCCGCGCCAACGGACGATACTTCACCTTCAACGCTGGGCTCGGGCTGGACGCGGAGGTGGTGCGGGCCATCGACGGCATGCGTGCCCACGGCAGCTCGCTGTCCCCGGCGCTGTTCGCCCGGACCGCGCTCCGTCAGTACTTCCAGGTCACGGACCGGCGGCGGCCGGCGATCACGATAACGGCACCGGAGGGCCTGTACCCGACCTCCCTGTTCCTGTGCATCGTCTCGAACTCGGCGCCGTGGACGTATCTCGGCCGCAGGCCGGTGCACACCAGCCCCGATGCGAGCTTCGACGCTGGCCTCGATCTGCTCGGCTTTGCCAGCCTCGGCACGGTGGTCACGATCCGGGCGCTTCGCCAGATGCTGGCCAGCCAGCCGCGCCCGCCGCGCGGCCGCCGCCTGGTCGCCGCCCATGATCTGCCGATGATCGCCATGACCGCCGGCCGGCCCCTGGCGTTCCAGATCGACGGCGAGTACATGGGCGAGGTCGAGAATGTGTGCTTCCGGTCCATGCCGCAGGCGTTGCGGGTCGTGGGTTTACCCATTTCATCGCCTTTGTCGGAACGACCTGCTGTGCTTAAACGGATTTCACGGCGGCGCCGATGAGCCAGGCTGCTCGCCCTGGACAGCGCCTGATCAGGCTCATATCGCCCGGGCGGACCTACGCCGGGCACCGCACGCATGCCAGCTATGTGACTGATCTGACACCGAAATCCTTACGAACCTTTGCCCTAGACTCTTGCGATTGATAGCCGATCTTGAGAGGGTTGTAACGCTCCTAGTGAACGGCGAGCGGGGGCGCACGCCGTTCCGGGCTGAAACTGCGGTCGGACCGCAGTCCGGCTCTGCGGAGCGATGAGCCCAGGTGCGGTGGCAATCGGCTTGCAACATGGCCAGTTGCCGCCCGCCAGCTAAATCCTTGCGGCCCCGGATAACTAACGGGACCACGGGTACGCACAGCAGCACCGATTCAGACCATTGCCCGATCCGAATCGTACGTAGCTCACATAGAGCCTAGCTCGTGAAATCGTTCACAAGCTAGACCGAGCAGCTCAGGCAGCAGTCAAGGCCGGGCCTGAGCGAAGGAGGAGTGGACTCATGGACTGGCGTCACCATGCCGCCTGCCGTGACGTAGACCCGGAGCTTTTCTTCCCAATCGGGAACACTGGGCCCGCGCTACTCCAGATCGACGAGGCCAAGCGAGTGTGTCACCGCTGCAAGGTGAGCGAGCCCTGCCTGGCGTGGGCACTCGAGAGCGGCCAGGACGCCGGTGTCTGGGGAGGCCTGAGTGAGGATGAGCGGCGCGCCGTCAAGCGCCGCAGCAGGGTCGCCGCACGTACGGGAGCGTGACGGTGCCGGGCGTGGCCCGGCCGGCCCGCTTACTCGACGACGGTCGGCAGCTGAGCATCCGGCGCAGGGCCGGAAGCTTCGCTGCCGGTCTCCGCACCCGGCGTCTCCTCGAGGGGCAGGACGACCACCACCTGGGTGCCGCCCCCAGCCCGTGGCGTGATCTCCAGCGTGCCGCCCAGCTCGGTCAGCACGAGGGTGCGGACTATCTGCAATCCCAGGCTTGTGGTCGCGCCCAGGTCGAAGTCCGGTGGCAGGCCAACCCCGTTATCGGACACCGTCACGCTGAGCCGCCCTGGCTCCCGCGCGGCGGATACCTGCAGGCAGCCCGCAGCCGCCCGGCCCGGCGCTGACAGGCCGTGCTGCAGGGCGTTCTGCATCAATTCGGTCAGCACCAGCGCCAGCGGGGTCGCGATGAACGCCGGCAGCTGACCGAAGCTTCCCGTGAGCGAGGGCGACACTCGGCTCTCGGGCGCGGACAGCTCCCCCGTCATCATGGCGACCTGGC
This sequence comes from Streptosporangiaceae bacterium, assembly GCA_035631375.1. Lineage (GTDB taxonomy): Bacteria > Actinomycetota > Actinomycetes > Streptosporangiales > Streptosporangiaceae > JAJYUU01. The sequence continues at coordinate 24,275 of DASQIW010000077.1, read as the reverse complement.
CGGCAATGTCGTCGAAGTCGACGATCTCGTCCGGTACTCGCGAGAGCGTCTCGTGCACCATCGCGATCGAGCCAACCCGGCGCACCGCCTCCTCCAGCGCATCCCGCGCCTCCGGCGCGTGCAGCCGGCGGGCCTGCAGGCGCAGCAGCGCCGCCACGGTCTGCAGGTTGTTCTTGACCCGGTGATGAATCTCCCTGATCGTGGCTTCCTTGGTGAGCAGCTCCCGCTCGCGGCGGCGGAGTTCGGTCACGTCCCTGAGCAGCACGAGCGCGCCCGCCCTGGCACCATCGACCACGAGCGGAATGGTCCGCAGCTGGACGACGGCCCCGTTGCCCTCCACCTCGGTCTCCGCGTGCGAGCGACCGCTCGCGGTGAGCATCAGGGAGTCGTCTCGAGGCTCACGGCCAGCCCCCAGCCGCGCGGTTAGCGGGCCGAGCTGCTTGCCGACGATGTCGGCCGTCAGACCGAGCCGCCGGTAGGCGGACAGTCCATTCGGACTCGCGTAGGTCACCCGGCCCGCCTTGTTCAGCCGGATCAGCCCGTCCCCGACCCGTGGCGACCTGACCAGTGCCGGCTCCTCGCCGGGAGCGGGGAACATGCCCGCCGCGACCATCTGCGTCAGGTCGTCAGCGGCCCTCAGGTAGGCGAGGTCGAGCCGGCTCGGCGTGCGGGCAAAGCTCAGGTTGGTCGACCGCTCGATGACGGCGATCACACGTTCAATACGGCGCACCGGGATGGTCTCGTGCCGGATCGGGACGCCCCTTGTCCACTCGGGGTCGCCCTCCCGGCACACCCGGCCCTCGCGGAAGGCTGCACCCAGATAGGGCTGATCGGCTCCGGGACGATCGGTCCCGACGATGTCATCAGGTAGCGCGGTCGGCGCCGTTGTCGGACGCATCTGTGCCAGCGCTATCCAGATTGCGTCGTCCATCCCGTCGGCCGCATCGATGTGGCCGCCTGAGTCGCCCGGCAACGGCGCCCACAAGACCAGGTCGGCGAAGGACAGGTCAGCGAGCAGCTGCCAGTCCGAGATCAGCGCGTGCAGCCAGTCGAGGTCAGCACCGCGGATCCCGGCCTGCCGGGCGAGGTCGGTGAGCGTAGGCACGACGTCATCATCGCAGCCAGACGGCAGTGACCAGGCCGGTGCGCCTTGCTCAGGACAGACTGCGCGCGCTTACCAGCTGGTAGCGTCGCGGCCATGGGTGCGGAGGAACGACGAGCGCACGGCGGCGCTCAGGCCGTCGAGGCGGCGCGCAGGCACGGCGTCACGACGATGTTCACGCTCTCCGGCGGACACGTGTTCCCGCTCTACGACGGCGCGGTCACCGCTGTGCCTCCGATGCCCATCATCGACGTCCGGCACGAGCAGACGGCCGTCTTCGCGGCCGAGGCCACGGCGCGGCTGACGCGCACTCCTGGCCTTGCCGTGCTCACCGCCGGGCCCGGCGTCACCAACGGCGTCAGCGCGGTGACCACGGCGCATTTCAACGGCACACCGCTCGTCGTGCTGGCCGGGCGTGCGCCGGACGGCCGCTGGGGCGCGGGCAGCCTGCAGGAACTTGACCACCCGCCGTTGCTGGCCCCGGTCACCAAGCGGGCCTGGACCGTGCACGATCCCGGCGGGGTTGGTGTCGCCACTGATGAGGCCTTCGCGCTCGCCAGTACCCCGCACCGCGGCCCGGTTTTCCTTGACGCGAGCCTGGAGGCCCTGTTCGGGCAACCCACAGGGCCAGTGGGTGGTGCGCCAGCCGCGCCGGAACAGGCCGCGCGGGACACCCCGGATGCTGGTGCGATCACGGCCATCGCCCGGCTGCTGGCTGCGTCGAGCCGGCCGGTGCTGGTGCTCGGCTCGGACGTCTGGATGGACGGCGCCGAGCACGCCGCCAGGGCCGCGGCCGAGCGGCTGCAGCTGCCCGTCATCACGAACGGCCAGGGCCGCGGAATCCTGCCAGCTGGCCACCCGCTGCTGGTCACGAGGGCGCGGTCGGCGGCGTTCGCGGAGGCCGACCTCGTGATCGTCGCGGGTACGCCGCTGGACTTCCGGCTCGGCTACGGCAACTTCGGCGGCCGTCACGGCGCTCCCCCGGCTTCTGTCGTGCATCTCGGCGACGCCGCCGACCAGATTGCCACGCACTGCGAGCTGGCCGAATCAGCGGCCGGCGACCTGACGGCGATTTTTGCCGGGATCGCGGCTGAAGCGGCGGCGAGCGGGTGGCAACAGGAGTGGCTGCCGCGCCTGCAGGCGGTGTGCGCGCAGCAGGTCGCCGCCGACGCGGCGCTGCTGCACAGCGACGCCAGTCCGATTCACCCGCTGCGCATCTATGGCGAGCTGGCCGGCTTGCTGCAGCCGGACGCCGTCGTGATCGGCGACGGCGGTGACTTCGTCAGCTACGCGGGCAAGTACGTCGAGCCGCAGCAGCCGGGCGGCTGGCTTGACCCGGGACCGTACGGCTGTCTTGGCACCGGACTCGGCTACGCCATCGCGGCGAGGGTGGCTCGCCCGGCCAGCCAGGTCGTGCTTCTCCTCGGCGACGGGGCAGCCGGTTTTTCCCTCATGGATGCCGACACCCTCGTCCGGCACGGCCTGCCTGTCGTGATGGTCTGCGGCAACAACGGGATCTGGGGGCTGGAAAAGCACCCGATGCAGGCCCTGTATGGCTACGACGTCGCTGCCGACCTTCAGCCGGGCTGCCGGTACGACCAGGTGGTGACCGCGCTCGGCGGCCGCGGGGAGCTAGTCACCGACCCCGACGGTATCGGCCCGGCCCTGCGCCGCGCGTTCGACTCCGGTCAGCCGTACATCGTCAACGTGGTCACCGATCCGAAGAACGTCTACCCGCGCTCGACCACCGGGGTCTAGTCAATGACGGCGATGAGGTCGCCTTCCTGGACAACATCGCCCTCGGCGACCGCCAGCCTGGTCACCCTGCCCGGGCTCTCGGCCAGCACCGGGATCTCCATTTTCATCGACTCGAGGATCACCAGCGTGTCCCCGTCAGCTACGGTGTCGCCCTCGGCAGCCACGACCTTCCACACGTTGGCCACCATCTCCGCACGGACTTCACTCACGCGTACTCCTCAACGATCATGGGCGCAGCCGGCTGACTAGCGACGTGTCATAGTCACCGCTGGTGAATTCCGGGGACTCTAGCAGGTCCGCGTGAAACGCGAGGTTGGTCCTCAGCCCGGCGATGCCGAAAGATCCGACAGCGGCCCTGGCCCGCTCCAACGCCTGGCCGCGGTCGGCGCCGTGCACGCACAGCTTGGCCAGCAGCGGGTCGTAGAAGGGCGTGACGGTATTGCCCGCTGCGTAGCCGGCGTCGAGCCGCACGCCGGGTCCGGCTGGTGGCGACCATTCGCTGATCGTGCCCGGGCTCGGCAGGAACCGCCTGCTGTCCTCGGCGTAGACCCGCAGTTCCAGCGCGTGCCCGGCCGGGATCACGCTCTCTGGCGCAAAGCTGACGTCGTCGCCCACGGCGATGCGGAACTGCTGCTCGACGAGGTCGATGCCGGTCACCAGCTCGGTGACGGGGTGCTCGACCTGCAGCCGCGTGTTCATCTCCAGGAACACGAAACCGCCCGCCGCCACGTCGACGAGGAACTCCACGGTGCCGGCTCCCTGATAGCCGACCGCTTCGCCCGCCCTGGCCGCCGCGGCCAGCATGCTGGCCCGCAGCTCCGGGCCGACACCCGGTGATGGCGTCTCCTCAGCGACCTTCTGGTGACGCCGCTGCACCGAGCAGTCCCGCTCGCCGAGCGTCAGCACTGTGCCGTCGGCGAGCCCGAGGATCTGCACTTCCACGTGCCGTGCACAGGTCACGAACCGCTCGAGCAGGATGTCCGCGCTGCCGAAAAAGCGCTCGGCCCTGGACCGGGCAGTGTCGATGCCCGCCTGCAGTTCGTCGGCGTTCCGCGCCACGGTCATGCCGATGCCGCCGCCGCCAGCAGCGGCCTTGATCATCACCGGGTAGCCGATCTGGTCAGCGGCGGCCAGGGCGGCCGATCCCGCCCCGACAGGCTCGGTGGTGCCAGCCGACACCGGCACTCCGGCCCGTGACATCAGGTTCCGGGCGTTGATCTTGTCACCCATCTGCGTGATCACGTCCGGGGCCGGGCCGACCCAGAGCAGTCCGGCGTCGATGACGCTGGCGGCGAACGACGCGTTCTCCGCCAGGAAGCCGTAGCCGGGATGGACGGCCTGCACGCGAGCCTGGCGGGCCGCGGCCAGTATCGCGGCGCCGTTGAGGTAGCTCGCGGCGGGCGGCGGCGGGCCGATCAGCATCGCCTCGTCAGCCTCCCGCACGAACGGCAGGTCGGCGTCGGCCTCCGAGTAGACCGCCACCGAGCGAACGCCCAGCTTGCGCGCAGTAGCGATCACCCGGCGGGCGATCTCGCCGCGATTAGCGACAAGCACCGATTCGAGCACGCCCGGCAGCTTACAGCCGCGACGGCACCCGGCGGCCCGCGACGTCTCGCAGCGCCTCCACCACCTCGACGTCGTACGCGATCGGATCGAGGCGCATCCGATCGATCGCCGCGGCCGACCTGTCACGGTCGGTCGAGCTACCGACCATGTCGTCGAAGGCGTTCGCCGCCTTGATGATCCTGCTGCCGAGCGGCGGTGCCGGGCTGTGCCCGCGCGCGGGCCATGCCTGGCATCGCACCAGCCCGGCCACCTCGTCGAGAACGCCTGCGCGGCCGATGACGTCTGAGCCATATTCGGCGATCCGGTCCTGGTCGGTCGGCGAGACCAGCACGGTCGCGCCGCCCGGGATCGGGTCGCGCAGCGACAGCTGCCCGATGTCGTGCATGAGCGCCGCGTACTCGAGCGCCAGCAGCTCGGGCTCGGCCATTCCGAGCCCGCGGCCTACGGCGACGGCCAGCCTGCTGACGCGGCGGGAATGACCCGCTTCGACGTACCCGGCCACTTCGGTGACCCTGGCCAGGGACCGGACCGTCTGGAGGTAGGTCGCCCGGATGCCCGCGTAGCGGCGGAACGCCACCTGCGTCACCAGCAGCGGCCCGATGAACGCGGCCAGCACCCCCAGGCCGAGCTCCTTGACGCTGAAGACCATGATGATGACCGAGGCGCCCACCGCCAGGCCTAGCCGCCACTGCAGCTGCATCTCGTCCACCAGCGCGACCGAGAACAAGGCGCCCACGTCGTCGGCGCGAATCAGCGCCCCGACCACGGTGTCGATCAGCCAGCCGAAGAAGATCAGCACCGCCATGACAGCGACCTCGAGCCACCACTGCTTCTCTGGGTGGTGTGCGGTGGGCACGAGGAAGCGGACCACGGGACTGCGGAAGATGAATGCCACGCCGGCCACCGCGATCAGCCTCGTGCACATGCCGGTCACCCCGGCCGGGCGGCCCGCTGCCACATGCGGCAGCGCGCCGACAGTCATGCCCACGGCGCAGACCGCGACGACGAGGACCGCGGGCAGCACCACCGGCTTCCCTGACCCTTCCGGAACTGTCAGCAGCAGCGCGTAGGACATCGCACCGACCATGGCGATGGGCGCCGCTTCCCGGCCGCCCGGCAGCGCCAGGCGGAGCAGCTCGCCGAACGCGACGAATCCACCGAAGGCGAGGGCCGCGTGCCAGTCGACCGCCTGATGGCGGAGGACGACGGCACTGACCGCAAATGAGGCGGTCACCAGCATGGCGGCCGCGCCCATGAGCAGCAGCCGGCCCGAGTCCATCGCCTGCCAGTACGCCAGCCGGTCGGGCTCCAGGCGCCGGGTCGCGCTTGTCACGGGACCACGACCTGCAACGGCGCCGTCGGGTCGTCATGATCCTGAACGGTCACGGTGGCCAGGTCGATGGGCGCGCCGGCCGGTCCTGGCCGTTCCCAGCCGTCCCGGGCGATCGCGGCGATGAACGCCTGGACGACGACCGGATCGAACTGGGTACCCGCACCCTTACGCAGCTCGACGATGCCCTGGTCGATGCTCTTGGCCTCCCGGTAGGACCGGGTGGAGGTCATCGAGTCGAACGCGTCCGCGACGGCGATGACCCGGGCAAACTCCGGGATCTCATGGCCAGCCAGGCCCATCGGGTAGCCGCGGCCGTCGATTCGCTCGTGGTGGTGCATGATCCCGTTCAGCGCCTCGTAAAGGAAGCCGATCTCGCGCACGATCTCCAGGCCGCGCATGGGGTGCAGCTGGATGGTGGCGAACTCGTCCTCGGTGAGCGGGCCGGTCTTCTGCAGCACCTGGGTCGGCACGCCGAGCTTGCCCACGTCGTGCAGCATCCCGGCGAATCTGATCGCCTCGGTCCGCGCGGCGTTCATGCCGATCTGGTTCGCGATCATGACGGCCCCGCGAGAAACCCGGTCCCCGTGCCCGCGGGTGTAGTAGTCCTTGGTCTCGACGGCCTGGCACAGCGCGTTCATCGTCGCCGCGTACGCCAGCTGTTCCTCGGCGAACTGCGCCATCGCCCACCGGGCCACGAACAGCGGCACGAGCACGATCACGGCGGCGAACCACATCATGGCGCTCCACAGCGAGGCGATGACCAGGCCAAGGCTCGCGTAGCCGAGGTCGGACGCCAGCAGCAGGACCAGGCTCGACTCAGACGCTTCCGCACGGAGCCCTGGATCGCCCCGGTTGAGGCGGTAGATCCCCCACAGCAGGCCATGATTCGCCAGTACGTGCACCGCCGCCGCAGCGGCGAATGCCAGGAAGATCTCCGAGAATTCCGCGTTTTTCGGCAGGCCGACGGTGTCGTTGATCGCCAGGTAGGTGCTCCCGGCTGCGACACCAGCGAGCGCGTGCATGGCGCCGTTGAAGAGGCGTTCCTCCGCCTGGAGCCGTCGGCGCAAGCTCAGCAGGGACATGGCGCCGACCAGCCCGGCGGCGCCCGGACCAAGGAGCACCGCTGCCGCAAGGGTCGCCGACGAGCTGGGCGACCATTTGGTCTGCCGGGAGGTCAGCGGCGCCCGGGCAGAGTCACAGATGAGGAACAGCGCCATCAGGACAGCCAGCGCGACCCAGCGATGCTGGACGGGCATCTGGGTCGAGACGAAGACGGTCGTCTGTGACATCGCCGCGACGGCGGCCAGCACTACGACGCCGATATAGATCCGGGCGGCCATGCTGATGCGGACCTCGCGCTCGGCGCCAGTCGCTGTCCGGCTGATGCCAAGCTGGCCTGAGGTCATCCGTCACCTGTCCTGCGCGCGCCCGGCCGGCGCATCCGACACGAGTCGCGACTTAGCGTAACGCGGCGTCGGGATTCTCGCCGGGATCCGGCGCTACTCGGCCAGGGCCTCGCTGCTCTCGATCTCCGCGCGCACAGTGGCGATCCGGGTCAGGACCTTCGTGCGGAGCTCACCTGGGGTCTCTTCGTGCCCGCAGCAGCTGTGCACGAGTCGCTTCACGAGCTCCTCCAGGCCGTACTCCCGCAGGCACGGCCCGCACTCGTGCAGATGCTGGCGAATCTGCGCGGTGCTCGAGTCCTCCATCTCGCCGTCGATGTAGGAGTACACCAGGGCGAGCACCTCGGTACACGGCACCTCGTGGGGCTTTCCGCAGCTCATGGCGCGTCCTCCCGGCCAGCGTCGCCGTCGGCGGGCGCGGCGCCGTTGCCCGCGGGCGCCGCCGCGTACAGGCCCTGATCCGCCGCGTAGTCCTGCAGCAGTTCGCGGAGTTGCCGACGGCCGCGATGCAGCCTCGACATGACCGTCCCTATCGGAGTCCCCATGATGTCGGCGATCTCCTTGTAGGCGAAGCCCTCGACGTCGGCGAGGTACACAGCGAGCCGGAAGTCCTCAGGAAGCGCCTGCAGGGCCGCCTTGATGTCCGAGTCCGGCAGCCTCTCGAGAGCCTCGTTCTCGGCTGACTTCAGCCCGCTCGAGGTGTGCGATGCGGCCCTCGCCAGCTGCCAGTCCTCGATCTCCTCGGTCCCTGACCGCTGCGGCTCGCGCTGCCGCTTCCTGTAGCTGTTGATGAAGGTGTTGGTCAGAATCCTGAACAGCCACGCCTTGAGGTTCGTGCCTTCCTGGAACTGGTGAAAGGAGGCGTACGCCTTCGCGAACGTCTCCTGGACCAGATCCTCAGCGTCGGCCGGGTTGCGCGTCATCCGCATCGCAGCCGCATATAGCTGATCGAGGTAGGGCAGCACGTCGGCTTCGAACCGGCTGCTGCGCTGCTCAAGTGTCTCGGGGACCGGACCCACCCCTTCTCCAGACGAGGATTGCAGGCGGCCAGACTGCCAGCCTCCTCGCCGGGAGGATACAACGCCCAGGGTCATGACATCCTTCGCGGCTCTGCTGGATGGGATAGGCATGGCCGGGCTGGGCCTGGCCAGGCCCGGCCGGGTCTGATAGCGAGCGAGAGACACAAAAACCGAAACACCACGTGCCGGGCTGGCATTCCGGCTGCTGTGCGGGCGCAGGGACGACCGCCGGAGCCCCCCGCCCGCCTACCGCCTCCGGCGGTCAAGCTTGGCCTGGCACGCGACGCACCTGGCAGCCTCGGGCTTGGCCTCGAGCCGACCCTCCGGCACCGGTCCCCCACAATCTGCGCACGTGCCATAGGTGCCGAGGTCGATTCGGTGGAGCGCGGCGAGCACGTCCGTCCGCTGGCGCCGGGCGGCGGCGAGCACTGCCTCTGACCGTTCGCTCTCTGACAAGTTAGCTCCGGCGTCCGCGGGGTCCTGCGGATACTCGCCTGCCCATTGTTTGTGCTCGCCAGTCCCGTTGAGAACGCTGATAGACCGGTCCAGCTCGTCACAGATCGCCTCAAGCCGGCGACGCGCTGATAGGGCATCCATCCGATCCCCGCCTCCTTCCCAAAACTGGCCGACAGCATCACGAGGGGGATCACACTGCGCTGCCCGCCGCCGCCAGGGGCGCTAGAACAGCGCTTTCATGCCGTGATCCGAGTGCTCAGGACCGGTTAACGACCCGGTGAGCGGCTCGATCAGCTGCGGTCCGTTGTTCCGGACAGAATTCACCTGCGGGGACACCGGATAGGTGCGCAGGCCGCTCACCGCAGCGGGGACCAGCAGGGCGCGGACGTCTGCCACGTCATTGACCGCAGGATCCAGCCAGTCGGACCAGCGTTCCTGGTCGATGATCATCGGCATCCGGTCGTGGATGACGCCGATCTCGTCCGGTGCACTAGTGGTGATGATGGTCGCCGTCCACAGCCAGGAGGCCGGGTCCTGCTCAGCCACGGCAGGATCGCGCCACAGCTCGTACAGCCCGGCGAACGCCAGCGAGCTGCCGTCGGCGCGGCTGATATAGACGGGCTGCTTGGCCGCTCCTGGCTGCGCCTGCCACTCGTAGTAGCCGTCGGCGGGCAGCAGGCAGCGCCGCTTGGCAAAGGCTCGCCGGAAGGCCGGCTTCTCGGCAATCGTCTCCGCCCTGGCGTTGATCATCCTGCTGCCGATCTTCGGGTCCTTTGCCCAGAACGGCACCAGCCCCCAGCGGACCACGCGCAGCTCACGCTCGACGGCGTCGTCATCCGGCCCGTCACCATTGCCTGCGGCTGTGCTGGGCTCCGGCTGCCGGGAGCCCGATCGCTCGAGCACCGCGTAGACGGGCTTGGTTGGCGCGACGTTGTAGTCCGGCTGGAGCGATTCGGCCGCGTCACGCTGCACGCTGAACTCCTCGAGGAGTTCGACGCGCTTGCGTGCCGACGCGTACCGACCGCACATACTCTCACCTGGCCAGGACCTAGCAGCGGGAGAACAGAGAATGTGCCAGTTCATAGCCAAGATTCGGCTATGCCAAACCTTGCCGGGATATCCGGAATCATTCCCATCCCGCACTGCTGCGGTGTCTGATTGTCACTCCGGCTGCCCGGCCACGTCCAGACGCACCTGAGCCAGTAGCCTTGCCAGACATGCGGATGCCAGCAGACGTCGAGGCCGACTGGCTGACGCCTGCGGCAGGGGCCGCCGTCAGCAGCACTGTCCGGCTGCCCGGCTCCAAGTCCATGACCAACAGGGCGCTGATCCTGGCCGCGCTCGCGGACGATCCCACCAGAGTCACCGGGCCGCTCGAGGCACGCGACACGGCGCTCATGCGGGCTGCGATCACTGCTCTCGGCGGGCGCGTCGAAGCAAGCGCGCCCGAGGGCGGCGCCGACGCTGCATGGCTGGTCACGCCCGGCTGGCGCACGGGCCGGATCAGTCTCGACACGGGAAACGCCGGCACCGTGATGCGTTTCGTTCCGCCGGTCGCGGCCCTCGCGAGCGCCGACGTCGAGGTCAGCGGGGACGCGCGGGCTTCGCAGCGGCCGGTCGGCCAGCTCCTCGCCGCGCTGCGGCAGGCGGGCGTCACCATCAGCGACGACGGCCGTGGCGCCGTCCCGTTCACTGTGCACGGCCGCGGGCACGTTCGCGGCGGGGCCGTCAACCTGGACGCCTCGGCGTCGTCCCAGCTTATTTCCGGGCTGATGCTCGCTGCGCCGCGGTACGACCTCGGCCTCGAGATTGTCCATCACGGCGGCCGGGTCCCTTCTGCACAGCACATCGCCATGACCGCGGCGATGCTGACTGCCGCTGGAGCACAGGTAGAGACGGGAACGGGCAGCGGGGGCGACGCGGCCGGGGACCGGGCGGCGCCCGACCGCTGGCGGGTGCTGCCAGGCCGCCTGGCCCCCGGTACCGTGCACGTCGAGCCCGACCTGTCCAACGCCGCCCCGTTCCTCGCCGCCGCCCTGGTGACGGCCGGCCGGGTGACGATACCCGGCTGGCCGGCGGTCAGCTTGCAGCCGGCCAGGCAGATCATCAGCCTCCTCAGCGAGATGGGCGCCGCGTGCTGGCAGGACGCAGACGGGCTGCACGTCGAGGGCACGGGTTCGATCCACGGGACCACCACCGACCTGCGGGACGTCAACGAGCTCGCCCCGGTGCTGACCGCGCTTGCCGCGCTAGCCGACTCGCCGTCACAGTTCACCGGCATCGGCCACATGCGACTGCACGAGAGCGACCGGTTGGCCGCGCTCGTCGCCGAGATCGGCGCCCTCGGCGGCGATGTCACCGAGTTGCCCGACGGGCTGGCGGTGCGACCGCGGCCACTGCGCGCGGCCTCGCAGCCCTTCGACAGCTACGACGATCACCGGCTCGTGATGGCTGCCGCCGTCCTGGGGCTGGCCGTGCCGGGGCTGCGGGTGCGGAACGCAGCGACTGTCGGCAAGACCTTCCCGGAGTTTCGCAGCCGGTGGCTGGAGATGCTGGGACAGGTGCCCTGAGCAGCGCTCGCAGTCATTCGCGCCTGGACGAGGAGGATGTCCGCGTCAGGCCGGGCCGGGGCTCGCGGCCCCGCACCAGGCGGCGCCCAGCCCACGAGGACGCCGCTCGCGGGTTCGTTGCCGGTGTCGACCGCGGACGGTACCGCTGCTTCGTCGGCGACCGCCCCGTAACGGCGATGAAAGCGCGCGAGCTGGGCCGGCGCGGAATCGTGGTTGGTGACTGGGTGGCTCTGGCCGGGGACGTCTCTGGCCTGCCCGGCACTCTCGCCAGGATCGTGCGGGTCGAGCCGCGGACGTCGGTGCTGCGGCGGTCTGCTGAGGATGACGACCCGGCCGAGCGCATCATCGTCGCCAACGCCGACCAGCTGGTGATCGTCATCGCGCTCGCGAAACCTCCCCCGCGGCCGAGGCTGATCGACCGGTTCCTGGTCGCCGCCTACGACGCCGGGCTGGAGCCGCTCTTGTGCCTCACCAAGGCCGATCTGGCCGCGCCAGACGAGCTCATCGCCGCCTACGAGCCACTTGGCGTCCGCGCAGTCGCCCTGCAGCGACCATTCGAGGGCCAGCTCGACTCGCTGCGGGCACTGCTGGCCGACCGCATCAGCGTGCTCGTCGGCCACTCCGGGGTCGGCAAGTCGACGCTTGTGAACGCGTTGCTGCCCGACGCAGACCGGGCCGTCGGCGCGGTCAGCCCGGTCACCGGGCGGGGCAGGCACACGTCCTCCTCCGCGGTCGCCCTGGCGCTGCCTGCCCGGCAGGGTGGCCAGGCAGGTGGTGGCTGGATCATCGACACGCCTGGCCTGCGGAGCTTCGGCCTCGGTCACGTCGCGGCCAGTCGCGTGGTGTCGGCGTTCGGCGAGTTCGCCGACGCGATCGCCGAGTGCCCGCCCGGCTGCACTCATCTGGCGGCCGGCTGCGCGCTGGACGACTGGGTGGCTGAGCACGGCGGACCCGCCGCCGCGGTGCGGCTCGACTCGCTCCGCCGGCTGCTGCGCAGCCGCGAGGGAATTGACCCGACCGACCTGCCCGATTCAGCCGGTTAGCGGCGCTGCCGCCGCGCCGAATAATGCCCGGCGATGGCGACGCGGGGTCGCGACGCGCTAGCTTTCCTGCCATGGCTGGTTTTGCTGGCGACCTCGGGTTCGCGCATGTGCTCGCGGACGCGGCGGACGACATCACCATGCGCCGGTTCCGGGCTCAGGACCTGCACGTGGAAACCAAGCCAGACCTGACACCGGTCAGCGACGCCGATCTCGCCGTCGAGGAGTCGCTCCGCAACGTACTGAGCCGGGCCCGGCCGCGCGACGCGATGCTCGGTGAGGAATCCGGTCATACCGGGTCAAGTCAGCGCTGCTGGGTGATTGACCCCATCGACGGCACCAAGAACTTCGTCCGGGGTGTACCGGTGTGGGCAACCCTCATCGGCCTGATGGACGAGGACGAGGTCGTCGTCGGCGTGGTCAGCGCCCCCGCTCTGGGCCGCCGATGGTGGGCGGCCCGCGATGGCGGCTCCTGGACCGGGAAGAGCCTGACCAAGGCATCCGCCTGCCGGGTGTCGTCAGTCGCCAGCCTGTCCGATGCGTCGCTGTCCTATTCCGGCCTTTCGACCTGGGAGGACGGCGGAAGGCTGAACGAGTTCGTCGGTCTGGCCAGGAAGGTATGGAGAACCCGCGCCTACGGCGATTTCTGGTCACATGCCCTCGTCGCTGAGGGAGCGGTCGACGTCTCGGCGGAGATGGGCGTCAACCTGTGGGACCTCGCCGCGCTCCAGATCATTGTCGAGGAGGCAGGCGGCGCATTCACCGATCTCGCGGGAATCCCCAGGCCGGACGGCGGTAGCGCAGTGTGCTCGAACGGCCTGCTGCACTCCGAGGTGCTCAGCCTGCTGAGCTAGCGCGGCGAGCGCCGGCCCGTTCAGGGGTTGCCCTGACGACGGTTAAGGCGGATGCTGGACACCACTGGAATCACAAGCGCACAAGCAATTCTCGCTTGGCCGCGCCACGTCGCCGCGAGAGGAGCGCTGCAGCATGAACGTACGAGATGGGATGACCACGGTCGTTCTCAGTGTCGGACCCACTCATACGCTGCGTGAGGCGGCACGGCTGATGTCCGGCCAGCGTGTGGGCGCCGCCGTTGTCGTTGACCCCAGCCACCCGGCCATAGGCATCCTCACCGAACGGGACATTCTCGACTCCGTGGGCGCCGGCCAGAATCCGGATGCCGAAATCGTCGCCGACCATCGCACCGCGGACGTCGTCTTCGCCAGCCCTGACTGGACGCTGGAAAAGGCGGCAGCTGCCATGTCGGCCGGGAACTTCCGGCACCTCGTTGTGATCGACGGACACGAGGTGACTGGCCTGCTGTCCATGCGCGACATCGTCCGCTGCTGGACAAGCGCAGGGATGCCGGTCTCGGCGTAGCAACGCGCGGGATTGGCGGCCGCGGCTCGCAGCACGCCAGGGCGATGACGTTACGCTCGCACTGGAGGTGAGCGCGGATGCGGTTAGTCGATGCTGTGGTCCTGGTGACGGGTGCCTCTTCGGGCATCGGCGCTGCCACCGCCATGCGGCTTGCGGCGGGCGGGGCACGGCTAGTCGTGACCGGGCGGAATGAGGAGCGGCTGCGCGACGTCGCAGCCCGTACGCGCGCGACGCCGGTCGCGGTCGACCTGGCAGAGCCAGGCGGGCCGGAGTTGCTCGTTGAGAAGGCGCTGGCCGCCGAGGGCAGGGTGGACGTGCTCGTCTGCAACGCGGGCGCCGGATGGGCCGGTCCGATCGGAGCGCTGCCTCCTACCAAGGCCAGCGAGCTGGTCAGCTTGAACTTGCTGGCACCTGCGCAGCTCGCGAGGCTGCTCGCACCGGGCATGGCCGAGCGCGGCTCCGGCCGGCTCGTGTTCGTCTCGTCAATTGCCGGCGTCACCGGAGTCCGGAACGAGGCGGTGTACGCAGCCACCAAGGCGGGGCTGAACTGCCTGGCCGAAAGCCTGGCCTATGAGCTGGCGCACACGGGCGTGGGGGTTTCGCTCGTGCTGCCGGGCGTTGTCGACACGCCGTTCTTCGGCCACCGCGGTCGCCCGTACGACCGCCGGCGACCCCGGCCAATCCCGGCGGAGCGCGCGGCTCGCGCCATCGCGATTGCCGTCTCCCGCGACCTCGACGTGGTGTACGTGCCCGGCTGGATGCGGTTCCCTGCCTGGCTGCACGGGGCGGCGCCGCACACCTTCCGCCAGCTGGCGATCCGGCTGGGCTGACCTGGGGGCCGCCTGATGGCGGCCCCCACCACCCCGCTAGCTGGCCGCGAGCGTTGCGACGGTTTCCGCCAGCCGCGTCGCGTACCCGAACTCGTTGTCGTACCAGGCCGCGACCGTGACCAGGTCACCCTCGCTGACCGAGGTCAGCGGCAAGTCGACGATTGACGAATGCGTGTCGCCCACGATCCGAGTGGAAGCCCACTCGTCGTGCAGCACGCCGAGGATGCCAGCCAGCGAGCCTTCCTTCGACGCGACCACGAACGCCTCATTCAGCTCAGCCGCCGATATCTCGGCGTTGACCCTCGCGGTCAGTTCCACGATGCTGCCCGTCCGGACTGGCACCCGGTAGGCCTTGCCGGTCACCCGCAGATCGGGCCAGATGAACTTCAGCGCCTTTGCCGCGCCTGAGGAGGACGGAATGATGTTCTCGCTAGCCGCCCAGGAATCCCTGCGGTCCTTCATCGGCTGATCGGTCAGCGACTGGGTGTTGGTGTAGGCGTGGACCGTCGTGAAGAACCCGTCCCGGATGCCGACCGTGTCGCGCAGCACCTTGACGACCGGCGCGAGGCCGTTTGTCGTGCAGCTCGCCATGCTGACGATGTGGTGCTTCGCCGGGTCATAGGCGTCCATGTTGATGCCGGGCAGCAGGACGGCGTCACAGTCATCCAGCGTCTTGCTCGGGGCGCTGACGAGCACGCGGCGGGCACCGGCGTCTAGGTGCGCCTGAGCGCCGGCCCGGGTGGTGGCCCGGCCAGTGCAGTCGAGCACCAGATCCACACCCAGGGCCTTCCAGTCCGGCGCCCCGTTGCGAGCGTCGATCCAGCTAATCGCGGCGTCGCCGATGATCAGCTCATCCGCCTCGGCGTGCACCGGGTCCCGCCAGCGCCCGTAATTGGAGTCGAACTCAAACAGGGGAGCCATGGCGTCCGCGCCGACGATGTCGACGATGACCGACGGCGTGAACAGCTTGCTGCTCAGCCCTGCTTTTACGGTCGACCGACCGATCCGGCCGAATCCGACGACCGCAATCTTGGACATGTGGCTCCCCTTCGTGCTCGCGTTCCCGTGCTCTCATCGTATCCAGTGCGGTTCCTGGCCAGAGGCGCCGCTTATCCCCGGCGGTACCTGATCACTGCCACCGGGGTGAAGACGACAACGAGCAGCGCGGACCAGGCCAGGGCCAGGCCGACGTCGCTGGCTGACCCCGCGAGGAGCGAGCGGACGGCATCGACCATGGGCGTGATGGGCTGGTATTTCGCGAACGGCTGCAGCCAGCCGGGCATCGACGTCGCGGGCACGTATGCGCTGGAGATGAAGGCGAAGACGAACGCGATCAGGGACATACCCTGCGCTGCCTGCGCGTTCGGTGCGAACAGCCCCATGACGATAAAGACGATCGTGAAGACGACCGCGTAGACAACGCACAGGCCAAGCGCAGCGAGCCCGTCCTGCCAGGTTCCTGGCAGCCGGAACCCGAACAGGAAGCCAAACGCGGCGGTGCTGAGGATCGTCCAGACGTTGGTCGCCGAGTCAGCGATGGTGCGGCCGAGCACCAGCGCGTACCGCGGCACCGGCAGGGACAGCATCCGATCGGTGAACCCCTGCACCTTGTCCTCGGCGACGGCGACCGCGATACCGCCGCCGGTGAAGAGCACGATGCTGGCGACGTAGGCGGGCACCAGGAAGTCGACGTAGCTGGTCGCTCCCGCGTGAATGGCGCCGCCAAACACGTAGCGGAAGCTGAACAGGAAGAGCACCGACTGGACCACGCCCATGACGGACAGGCCGGGCGTGCGGATGTACTTGCGCAGCGCCCTGAGGGCAACTTGCCCAGACGCACCGGCCAAGCCGGGCGTGCGCGGCGGCCGTTCCAGAATCCCGATTGCGGTCATGACCTACTCCCGATGTTGTTCTGGCCGGCTGATGCCGGCTGGTTGTCAAGGGTGTCGGCGGCGTCGGTGGTGTCGGCGGCGTCGGTCGCGCCCGTCAGCGCGAGAAAGGCCTCGTCGAGCGTGGGCCGGCGCAGGCCGATCTCCTCAACCGCGATCGACGCGGCCGCGAGACGGGCGATGACCTCGCCGAGCTGCCCAGGTCCGGCCGGGGCCGGCGCGGTCACGCGCTGTCCGGTTGGCTCGGGCCTGGCCGGCCCGGACGTCACCTGGGCCACGATCCTGGCGACCTCTGCCAGCTGGCGCGGATCGCTGACCGCGACTTCGATCACGTCCTGGCCGATGCTCGCCTTGAGCTCGCTCAGGGTGCCGGACGCAATCGTGCGGCCGTGGTCGATCACCACGACGTGATCGGCTAGCTGGTCCGCCTCGTCCAGGTAGTGAGTGGTCAGCAAGATGTCGGTGCCTGACGTGGCCAGCCTGCGCACCGCTGCCCAGACCTCGCTCCGGCTGACCGGGTCCAGGCCTGTGGTCGGCTCGTCAAGGAGCAGCAGCCGCGGGCTGCCGACCAGGCTCGCGCCGAGGTCCAGGCGACGACGCTGGCCGCCCGAGTAGGTGCTGCTGCGCCGGTCTGCGACCTCACTGAGATCGAGTTGCTCGATGACGGACGCGGCGGCGCGCCGCGCCGCAGCCCGGCGGTGGCCGAACAGCCGTGCTGTCATCTCCAGGTTCTCCCGGCCCGTCATCGTCGGCTCCACAGCCGCGAACTGTCCCGCGAGGCCGATGTCCTTCCGGACGCTGGCAGCGTCGCGGACCACGTCCTGGCCACGGACGCGGAGCTCTCCGCTGTCCGGCCGGACAAGGGTGGCGAGGCAGCGGACGAACGTCGTCTTGCCCGCGCCATTCGGTCCGAGCACGGCCAGCACCTGGCCGGGCTGAGCGGTCAGCTCTAGCCCGTCCAGGGCGGTCACCTTGCCGAACCGCACGGTGATGCCGCGCGCTGCGATGAGCGGCGCGGCGTTGCCGGTGGTCATGGTGGTCTCCCCGTCGATCGAAGTGGCTCGTCTCACAACGAGTTATGTCGCGATCGATAGTAATCTAGCAACTAGTTGTCGAGCAACTCATTTCCTAAAGACTAGTGCATCATTCACTAGGAGAGACCGCTCCCTACTAGTGCCCTCGGAACTAGTAGAATGAACCCGTGGAGAACGAGGTCCGACCGTCGCCGCTCGGCCTCGCCGTGCTGAGCTTGCTGCACGCGGCGCCGCTGCACCCCTATGCGATGCAGCGGCTGCTCAAGGAGTGGGGCAAGGACGCGGTCGTCAACGTCGGTCAGCGGGCGAACCTCTACAAGACCATCCGCCGGCTGCTCGAGGCCGGGCTGATCGCCGTCCGCCAGACCGAGCGAGACCAGCAGTACCCCGAGCGGACGGTCTATGAGCTCACCGAGGCAGGCAGCCAGGCGGTCGTGGACTGGCTGTCCGACATGCTGGCGCTGCCGCGCGCCGAGTTCCCGCAGTTCCCGGCCGCCTTGTCGTTCATGATGTTGCTGCCGCCGGCCGAGGCGATGGTCGTCCTCGGGCAGCGCGCCGACGCCCTGCGCGCACAGCTCGCCGCCACAGACGCCAGCCTCGCGAGGATGAGCGGCTTGCCGCGGGCTGTGGGGATGGACGACGAATACCAGCGCACCATGACCGCCGCAGAGCTGACCTGGGTCAGCGGCATCATCGCCGACCTGGAGAGCGGCGCGCTCACCTGGAGCAAGGAGCAGCTAGAGCCGTTCGCCGAGGCATCCCTCCCGGACGGCGAACTGCGGCTGCGCGTTCCCGGCGGCCCCTCCCGGCAGTCCCGCCCCTGACGGCAGCACCGCTAACGCTCTTTGCGTCTCTCGCGATCGTCGTGGACGGCCGCGCGGGCGGTGACGATCGGGACCCGAGCCGACCGTTTACGTCTGGTCGGTCTCGGGTTTCCGGTCGGCACCGCCACCCTTGGAGCTGGCTTCGAATCGCCCTCCCCAGGCCGACTTCCTGGCCCGGCGGTAGGTGTCCCCCGCGCTCTTGCCGATGAGCTCGCTGCCGGCCGAGCCATCAGCCCGGCAGAGTTCGAGCGTGACGAGCCCCTTGCGCTGCTGCGGCCGCCGTACGATCCGGCCGGGTGGCCGATCCGGCTGGCCCAGGTGGTCCGGCTGGACCGCCGCGACGTAGCTGAACTTCTCGTCCTCGTATCCGAGTTCCGCGCCCTTCACCTGACGGTGCAGCCCCGAGCGCGGCAGCCTGGCCCCGAAGTGGCACCAGTCGCCCGCGGCCTGCAGCGGGCAGCCGAGATCGTGCGGGCATGGTGCTGCGAGAACATAGCCAGCCGCCAGCAGCCGTGCCCGTGCGGCGAGGATCCTGCTGTGTCCGGCCGGCGTGCCCGGCTCGACGAGCACGACCGCTGGGGCGGCCCGCACCGCGAGCGTCACCAGCTCGGCCTGCTGCATCTGCGTCAGCTCGCCGAGCAGGTAGCCGGCGGTGGCCAGATCCGCAGCGTGCCCGCCACCGAGATCGGATGGGGCGTCGGCCTGTGGCAGCTGCCAGGGCCGCCACGCCGCCGTGCGCAGCACGGGCAGCTCCGTAGCGGCCAGAATCGAGCGGCCCAGGCGCGTGGCCTCTGCTGACTGCTCCAGCAGGGTCATCGTCGTGACGCTGGGCAGCTGGACGGCGGCCGCCCAGGCCATACTGCCCGTTCCCGCCCCGAAATCCAGCAGCGTCGCCGGCCTCCACTGTGGCAGCGACCGCCGAGTCTCCTGCAAGGCCAGCGCTGCCGCAGCCGCCGTGGCCGGCATCCGGTACGCGGCGTACGCGGCAGCGTCGGTCCTTGTGGCGAGTACCGGCGTCGGGGGATTCTCGCCGGAGCGGTAGGCAGCCATGAGCCGTCGCGTCCCGGCCGAAAGAGCCGGCGTGCCCGCGCCAGCAAGGCCGGCCTCGATGGCGGCCGCCAGTGCGCTGGGGTCCGACAGGCCGGCACCTGATCCGCTCATTGGCCCCACGCTAGCGGCGCGCTGTTCGCGAGACGCCCGTCCCCTGGGGCTGCGAGGTCTGCTACCCCGGTCAGGAACCGCCATCCTTATTCGTGGAGAGGGCGTGGGCGGTCGTCGCGGCCGCAGAAGGGAGCTTGTCATGCGTTACCTGTGCCTGCTTGCCGGCGATCCGGTCAACCCCGATGTCCCGCCGCCAGCCCCCGGATCAGCCGAGTTCTCCCAGATGCTCGACGACTACCAGTCGGCCACGGCCGCCATGAGCGAGGCAGGCGTGCTGGTCGACAGTGCGCCGCTGCAAGACCCCGCCACCGCTCGGACGCTGAGGCTGCGCAATGGCGAGCCGATGGTGACCGACGGCCCGTTCATGGAGATCAAGGAGGTCATCGGCGGCTATTACGTCCTGGACTGCGCCGACCTCGACGAGGCGCTGAAGTGGGCCGCGACGATCCCCGCTGCCCGTTACGGCGCGATCGAGGTTCGCCCGGCCATGGTCATGGACGGCGGGCCCGGATAAGAGTCGCCGGCGCTGGCACGTCATATGCTCGCCCGGATCAGCCCGACGAGGCCCGGGGGCCAGACCTGCTCGTTCGTGCCCTCCAGCTCACCCAGGGTCCACCAGCGCCAGGCCGCGATCCCATCGGCTTCGTGCATGGCGGCCACGTCGCCGATCTCGCGGCCCGCCTGATCGGTGCGGGCCAGGTAGATCCGCTCGTCCTGATGGACCATCCGCCCGGCGTAGTCCATGTCGAAGCTCCGCCGGAGCACCTCGCCGAGCAGGACGACGTCGGTCCAGCCGGTCTCCTCAGCGAGTTCGCGGAGCGCCGCGGCGGGATAGTCCTCGCCGTCCTCGGCTCCTCCGCCCGGCGTCGCCCAGTGCTGTCCATTCGGCGGCGGCTGGTCGTAGCGCATGAGCAGGACGCGATCGGCAGGGTCGAGCAGGATCACCCGTGCGGCCCGCCGTACCGGCAGGCCCGGGGCGGGCGACTCGGCTGCGCTCATGAGCCCAGCATGCTGCAACCGCCCGTCTCACGCCGAGCCCGAGAGCGTGGCAGACCGGCTGCGGCCGGGCGGGCGCGGCTGCCAGTCGGAGCGGTCCCGGTGCTGGAGGTAATCGGACGCCACGGCGGTCCTGGCGCAACCAGCGCATCCCAGACGGCATGATGGACGGGTGCGCGAGCTGTCCGACCAGGTGAACCCCGAGTCCGAAGCCGCGCGGCTCGCACCATGAAGACAATCCTCGTCGCATCCTTCGTCGCGCTGCTGATCTCCCTGCTCGGTACCCCGCTGGCGATCCGCACGTTCCGCCGCAGGGGCTACGGCCAGGCGATACGCGACGACGGCCCGGAAGGGCACCAGACGAAGCAGGGCACGCCCACCATGGGCGGAACGGTGATCGTCCTTGCCTCGGTCGTCGGCTACTTCACTGGTCACTGGCTGACTGGCGACCCGCCATCGCCGGCCGGCCTGCTGGTGCTGCTGCTGATGACCGGGCTCGGGCTCGTCGGCTTCGTCGATGACTTCATCAAGATCTACAAGCAGCGGAGCCTCGGCCTGCGCAGCGGCGCGAAGCTCGCGGGCCAGACCCTGATCAGCGTGATCTTCGCGGTGCTGGTGCTCCGGTTCCCTGACCATTTCGACCTGACCCCGGCGGACCCGTCGCTGTCCCTGCTTCGTGACATCGGGCCGACCCTGGGAACGCTGCCGTTCGTCGTGTGGATCGTGATCCTGATCGCGGCCTCATCGAACAGCGTGAACCTGACCGACGGACTTGATGGCCTCGCGACCGGCGCGGCCATCCTGGTGCTCGCGGCGTATGTGCTGATCGCCAACTGGCAGCTGCGCAACGACTGCACAAGCGGGCCTGTTACTGCGCACTGCTACCCGATTGCAAGTCCGCTCGACCTAGCCGTGGTGGCGGCCGCGGCACTCGGGGCGTGTCTCGGCTTCCTGTGGTGGAACGCGCCGCCAGCCAAGATCTTCATGGGCGACACGGGATCACTCGCCCTGGGCGGCGTGCTGGCGGGCCTGGCCGTCTGCACCAAGACCCAACTGCTGCTGTTCGTGCTGGGCGGACTGTTCGTGATCATCACCGCGTCGGTGATCATCCAGGTGGGCTATTTCAAGATGACCGGACGCCGGGTGTTCCGCATGGCCCCCCTGCAGCACCATTTCGAGCTGCTGGGCTGGGCCGAGACGACCATCGTGATCCGGTTCTGGCTGATCTCCGCCCTATGCATCGCGCTCGGCCTGGGCATCTTCTACGTGTCGTGGCTGCCCGGCTGACCAGCCGGTATCGCGGCCGAGGGAGGACGGTGTGAAGGCGCTTGTTTTCCGGCACAGCCTGGCCCGCGAGGCAGCCGCGACGATCGGCGGGCGGCTGACCCGGCGTGCTTACGTCTCGCGGCTGGCGCCGACACGGCTGGAGGAGGTGCCGGAACTGCCGCTCCCGGCCGCCGACTGGGTCCGGGTACAGACGACGATCTCCGGGCTGTGCGGCTCCGACGTCAAGCAGATCCTGCTGAACGGCGCCCGTGACAATCCGCTGACGGCGCTGGTGTCGTTCCCGCACATCCTCGGCCATGAGGCTGTCGGGCGGCGCGCAGACACCGGCGCTCGGGTCCTGCTGAACCCGTGGCTGTCGTGCGGGCCGCGCGGCGTACAGCCGCCATGCGCCGCGTGTGCGGCCGGACGGTACCCCTGGTGCCGCGAATTCCGGGCCGGCACTCTGCCAGTCGCCATCCACCTGGGCAACTGCGCTGCCGCGGGCGGCGCACACGCCGAGCGATTCGCTGCCCACTCCTCGCAGCTGTTTGCCATCCCGGACGACGTCTCGGACGAGGCGGCCGTACTGGCCGACCCGGTCTCGGTCTCGCTGCGGTCGATCCTGCTCGCACCACCGCCCGGCGACGGCCCGGTCCTGGTTTACGGTTCAGGCACGCTGGCGTTCGCCGCGATCGCCCTGCTACGGCACCTGTATCCCGGCACGCAGGTGTGGGCAGCCACCCGTTCCGGTGCCCGGTCGGCACTCGCGGTCCGGGTCGGCGCCCACGCAGTGCTGCCATCCGGTCCCGATGCCCTCGTCTCCGACGTCGCCCGGCGGACAGGCGGGGTGCCGCTGCGGCCATGGAGCGGCCGTGACTGGCTGCAGGATGGCCCTGTCGTGGTGTACGACACCATCGGGTCAGTCCAGACCGTGGAGACCTCGCTGCGCCTGGTCGCGACCGGCGGCACCGTGGTCATCTCCGGTGTCGAGCCGCCGAAGCGGTTCGAATGGACCCCGCTGTACTTCAAGGAGGTCCGCGTCATCGGCTCCAACGGGTTCGGGATCGAAGATGTCGGCGGCGTCGCCAAGCACGCGATGGAGCACTACTTCGACTTCGTAGCGGCGGGACTGGACCTGACGCCCGTGATCACCCACAGGTTCCCGCTGCAGCGGTGGCGCGAGGCAGTGCTGACGCTGAAGAACGCCCGGCGCACTGGCGCCGTCAAGGTGCTCCTCCAGCCACCCGGCGTGAGCTAAGACCACACCGTGACGGATCCAGATCGCGACCTGCAGACCGCACTCATCGCCGAAATCCCGGCTGCCGAGCCGGTGGTAGGCCAGCATCGGGCCCGACTCGACCGCAGCGCTGCGTTGGGCGTTCCGGCGCACGTGACGATACTGTTCCCGTTTGCTCCGCCTGGCCGGCTAGGCGCCGCCGAGCTGATCCGGCTCGGCGAGCTCTTCGCGGTCGTACCGGCCTTCGACGTGCGGCTCGACCACACTGAGTGGTTTGGCACGAGCGTGCTGTGGGTGGGGCCGGAGGATCCGGCGCCGTTCCGGGAGCTAACAGCCAGGGTCTTCGCCGCCTTTCCCGACTACCCGCCGTACGAGGGCCGGTTCGAGGACGCCGTGCCGCACCTGACGATCGGCGAAGACAGCCCCGTCGACGAGATGTGCCGCGCGGAGGACCAGGTTGCCGGGCTACTGCCTGTCCTCGATCGAGTCTCAGCGGTGACGCTGATAGCCGAGTCATCACCCGGAGGACGGTGGAAAACTCGGGCCTCCTTCGCGCTCGGGGTGTGAGCCCGCGCTTGCGCTGCGCGCTTTCATCGAGATCAGTTAGTCCTGCGCACCGCGTTCCGTTCGTCGTAGTGCCAGGAACCACCTCCGGCGTGACGACAGGACGGACAGATGACTCAACCGATTCCCGGTAAGGAACGGGCGGCGCTACTGGACTGGCTGGCCGCCCAGCGCAGGCACGTGCTCGGGGTGCTGACAGGGCTACCAGACGCAGATCTGCGCCGGCCGGTGCTGCCGTCTGGCTGGACGTGCGTCGGAATGGTGCGGCACCTGGCTGTGGACGTCGAGCGGTTCTGGTTCCGCGGTGTGGCTGCCGGTGAGCCGGTTGACCTCCACGACTCCACCGGATGGCAGCCATCGCCCGACGAGCCTGCGGAGGCTGTGCTCGAGCTGTACCGGCAGGAGATCGCGCGCGCCGATGCGATCCTGGCCACCATCGACCTGGACGCGCCGCCCGCCACGTGGCCGGAGTACTTCACGAGCTGGCGACTCGACGACGTGCGGGAAGTCATCCTGCACGTGATCACCGAGACGGCCGCTCATGCCGGTCACCTCGATGCCGCCCGTGAGCTGATCGACGGCCGCACCTGGCTAGGCCCGGACGGGACGCAGGTCCCGCGCGGGTAACGAGTGACGCGGCTGAGGCGCAGGCCGCCCCGGCCGCTGATGTCGGCCACGGAGGCAACTGACAGACGGCGTGTGGGCACATATGGTTGAATGCCTTGCACTTCGACCGCCCGAGGCATCAGGGATTGCGGGGTATTGCCGTGAATAGTCCGGCCTTGTTCTATACCTATGCGGTGTTCCTGGTCCTCAGCGGCGTAGCGATGCTCGTGCTGGCCGGCAT
>DASQIW010000076.1:0-11925 GCA_035631375.1 Streptosporangiaceae bacterium | reverse complement strand
CTGAGCGAGCGCTGGCGGCAGCAGGTCCGCGGCGCGTGGCAGCCGGACGGGCTGGCTGCCGACGATCTGCGTCAGGGTGTCGGTGGTGTAGGTCCACTCGAACGTCCCGAGCGCGCCCGCCCGGTAGGTGTCCTTCTCGCCCGCCGTCGTGAGCACGTCGGCCCGCCACTGCCTGGCCGACCGGTACCACGCGTACTGATCCGTCGTGCCGTCCAGCAGCGTGGTCACGTCGCCGACGTCGGGCAGGCTCGGCAGGCCGAGGCTGGCGCTGCTTTCCGCATAACCCTGGTAGGGAACGGCGGCCGACCGCAGAATCCGCGCCCGCAGCTGCGCGGCCGACAGGGCAGAAGCAGGGACAGGCCAGGTGCCGATCATCACCGGCAGGCCGCACAGCAACACCGTTCCGGCGGCGACGAGCGCCCAGCGGCCGCGGGACTGCCGGGTGACCACGCGCATCAGAACGGCGTGTGCTTCGGTACGGGCACCACACCACAGTACGTGGCCGGACGCGCTGGCCGGCTGAGGTCAAAAGCCCGGACCCTGATCGGCGGCCGGCGGGTTGATCCTTCCGCGCGCCGCGCTCGCCCAGCTCCACGCGTATTCCGGGTCCTCGGCCGCTCGGGCCGGTCCGGCGAGCAGCAAGGGCCGGAAGGTGTCGATCATGACGGCGGTCTCGTCGGTGGTCGTCTTGCCCTCGGCCAGTCCGCGGATCACGGCCTCGACGGCACCCGGCTGCGGACCGTGGGTGAAGCCGGAGGGGTGCAGTGTGATGGACCCAAGCCCCACGCCTGAGCCCTTGCGGGCGGAGTAGTCGCCGCCGACGTAGTACATCATCTCGTCGGAGTCGACGTTGTGGTGGTTGTACGGGATCGGCACCGCCGCCGGATCGAAGTCCAGCGGCCTCGGGCAGAACGAGCAGATGACGAAGTTCGGACCCTCGAACGTCTGGTGCACGGGCGGCGGAGCGTGCGTGCGTTTCACGATCGGCTCGAAGTCGGCGATGTTGAACGCATACGGGTAGAGGTAGCCGTCCCAGCCCACCACGTCGAACGGGTGGAAGGCGTAGGTCAGCCTCGTCAGGCCCGCGCTTGTGCGCACGACCACGGGGACGTCCTCGCCGTCGGCGAGCAGTGGCTGGGTCGGACCGCGCAGGTCACGCTCGCAGTACGGGGCGTGCTCGAGGAACTGACCGTACTGCGACAGGTATCGGCGCGGTGGGCGGATGTGGCCACGGGCTTCGACGATCAGCGCCTGCACGCCGTCGCTGCCAGGCAGCCAGCGGTGAATAGTGCCGCGCGGCACGATCACATAGTCGCCGGAGCTCGCCGCGATGCTGCCGTAGACGGACTCGAACTCGGCAGTCCCGGAACGCAGGTACACAGCCTCATCGCCGCCTGAGTTCCGGTAGAGGTCAGAGTCCGCGTCGGCGGCGGCGAATGAGATGCGAACGTCGTCGTTGGCGAGCAGCAACTGCCTGCCGAGCACCATGTCGCCGCTGGCTGGCAGGTCATGCGTCCGGAAGTGGCGTGGCAGCAGCGGATGGTTCGCGGCGAGCGCGACCTCGGCCGCGGGGTCGGCCAGGCCCTCGCTCTTGACGATGGCGGTCGGCGGATGCCGGTGGTAGAGCAGCGAGGAATCCGAGACGAAGCCCTCCTCACCCATCAGCTCCTCGGCGTAGAGGCTCCCGTCCGGACCGCGGAAGCGGACGTGGCGCTTTGCCGGAACGTCGCCGGCAACCCGGTAGTACGGCATATCGTCTCCCTTGACGCTGGCTGGCCGGTGACTCATTCTCCCGCCGCGCGTCAGGCTTCAGGCAGTGCCCTCGGCGAGAAGCCGTACGCCTGCATGCCGAACCAGGAAGGAAGCGCCACGCCCATGACCCGGCAGGCGTCGAGCGAGGTCGACGCGGCGCAGCATGACGGTGCGCCGGGTGCGCTCCGGCTGCTCGCCCTCACCGCGGTTGGCGTAGGCATCGCCGCGCTCGCCGCCGCCACCTTCGTCCTGTCGTATACCGACATCCGCACCATAGTTTCGCACGCCGGCATTCAGCCGAGCTATGCCAAGGTCTATCCGCTGCTCATCGACGCGATGCTAGTAATCGCCCTTGCTGCCGTCCTCGCGCTGCGGGGTGCAGGCGTGCTCAGCCGCATCCTGGCCTGGCTGACGCTGCTCGTCGTGCTCGGCGCGGCGGCCGGCGCGGACACCCTGCGCTCGACCGGGTGGACGATCCCGTATAACGTCGCCGCTGGCATCGTCGCGGTGCTGCCATGGGCACTGATTTTCGTCGCCTTCGTGCTCCTGCTCGCTATGCTGCGCCACGCCCGGCGCCGTCGGCAGGCGGGGCAGTCACGCTCGCGCGCGGCGCTCGCGTCGGCAGAGCCGATGGCGCCGGAGCCCAGCGGGGCCGTGCCCGCATCGTCGCTTCCCATCAGCACGCCGGAGCCGTGGGAATCGGCTTCGATCGTGCCGCGATTCTCGTCGCTGCTCGCCGCGTCCGCGGCAGCAGGGGCCGCTGCGGGTGCCGCCGCAGCGGAGGCCGAGCCGTGGTTCCAGGCGCGCACGGCAGAGCCAGAGCCGGTTACTCAGGCAGCCGCGGACGACGCTGGCGACGCCACCGGCACGCCGGACGACGAGATCGGTCCCGCCCAGGCCGAGAGCGACCCGACCGGGCTGGCCGGGGAGCCAGCCGTGCCCGCCGATGAATCAGCACCGCAAAGCGACGAGACAGCACCGCAGACCGAGTAGGCAGAGGCGCAGACCGAGGACGCACCGCCCGCGAAGGCGGACGAGGGCGACGGCATGCCGGTCGTCAACAGCATCCGGAGATCGCCCACGCCACCTGAAGCGTGACGCTCCTCGCTCGGTCGCATTCGTGGGCCCGACGGCCCGTGCTAGGCCGGAACGACGAGCGCTGTGGCAATCGCGGCGATCCCCTCGCCGCGACCAGTGAGGCCGAGCCCGTCGCTGGTGGTCGCGGAGAGGCTGACCGGCACGCCGCCGAGCGCGGCCGCTAGTGCCTGCTCGCCCTCAGCCCGCCTGGCCGAGATGCGGGGCCGGTTACCGATGACCTGGACGGCCACGTTCCCGATCACATAACCCGCCGCAACGGCCAGCCGCGCGCTCTCGGCCAGCAATGCGGATCCCGGTGCCCCGGCCCACTCGGGCCGGTCGGTGCCGAACTGGGTGCCAAGGTCCCCGAGCCCGGCTGCGGACAGCACCGCGCTGCAGGCAGCATGAGCGGCTACATCACCGTCAGAATGGCCGGCCAGGCCGTCCTCGCCAGGCCAGAGCAGGCCAGCCAGATACAAAGGCCGGCCGGCCGTGACGGGATGAACGTCAACGCCGATGCCTATTCGCGGCAACACTGGGGCCAGCACCGAGTTACCGGCCAGCACGGCTCACCGGCCAGCACAGGTCAGGAAGCGAGAATCTCGTCGAGCAGGGCCTCAGCCTTGTCCTCGTTGGTCTTCTCGGCGAGGGCTAGCTCGCTGACCAGGATCTGCCGGGCCTTGGCCAGCATCCGCTTCTCGCCAGCCGACAGGCCGCGCTCACGGTCGCGCCGCCACAGGTCGCGCACCACTTCAGCCACCTTGTTCACATCGCCCGAGGCGAGCTTCTCCAGGTTGGCCTTGTACCGGCGAGACCAATTGGTGGGCTCCTCCGTGTACGGGGCGCGCAGCACTTCGAAGACGCGCTCGAGTCCTTCTTGCCCGACCACGTCGCGGACGCCGACTAGCTCGGCGTTGTCCGCAGGGACACGGACAGTCAGGTCACCCTTGTCGACCTTCAGCACGAGGTACGTCCTGTCCTCGCCCTTGATCACGCGAGTTTCGATTTCTTCGATCCGCGCAGCCCCATGGTGGGGGTAGACGACAGTGTCGCCGACCTTAAATGACATGTGGCACGTACCCCTTCCGCTGACTACCAGCTTACCACGGGGGTCCGGGTCGATTCGCTGTCGTTAGCGGCAAAGGTGCAGGTCAATGGCTCAGTTAGCAACGGTCAAATTTCGCCCGGGGCTCTATGCACTGGCGCGTCGCTGTCCGTGCTTCCCTGACTACGGGAATGTCCTTGCCGGCTGCCGAGCCCGGTGTGGTCCCGACTGGACCATACTGAGGAGAGACGTTCGCTCCCTGTCGGAGAGGTCAGCGTGAACCCAGGCGGCGAACCGGAACGGGACGATACGGGCCTGCCACCGGTCGACATCGAGATCCCCGATGATGCGCGGGACCTCGATCGGGACGTGCAGGCTTATCGCCGCGAAGTGCGCGCCCTGCGGCGGACCGAGCGTCAGGGCCGCTGGCACCGGTCGCTCAGCAAGGACGGCGTGGTGCTCCCGCTGCTGGCCTGCTGCCTCGTGCTGGCCCTCATTACCGGCACCCTGTTGACCGTCTTTACGGCGACGTCTGGCCCGAACGGGGCCCGCTCGCCCGGTTCCATGACCTCGGTGGCGACCGGGCCCGGCGCACCGCAGGCGGCCATGATCGTGAACAAGCCGCTGCCGGATGCCAGCATCGCCGTGGAAGGCTCCGCGGGCTTCCCCCTGACGGTGCAACAGCTCGATGAGGCCATGCTGGTCCTTGTACCGAAAAACTGTGAGTGCACCGGGGCTTTCGGCTGGCTCGCCCGGGTCGCGTCGACAGCCACCGTGCCCGCCTACGTGATCACCACCCGAGGCACCCAGCCAGAAGTCCAGCAGCTCTACAACCGGCTCGACCCGAGGGTCCGCGTGTGGGTGCACCTGGCCTCGGAAGACGGCAACGTCCTGAGTAGCGCCCAGGCGCAGGCTGGCATTGCACCTAATCAGCTCACCGCGATGCTGGTGGGACCCAACTCGCGTGCCACCTGGGTGAGCGATATTAGGCCTGACGACAATCCGGCTCCCCTGCTCCAGGTGCTGACGGGCAAGCCCGCCTGACCCGCGGACTGGCCAGGCCGGCTCGAGGCAGCGCCAGCCGGGTGGCTACGCTTTCGGACGTCTGTCGGAGTCCTCACGATTGGAGCATCCCGTGATGCGGAGCCGCTGGGCGGGCGCGCCAGGCCGGCTGCCACAGGCGCGCCGGCTGGTGCTGGCTGCTGCCGCGGCGGCGGCGCTGATCCCGGTTCTGGCCGGCTGCGAGGCCGGCACGAACGCGCCGACTCTGCAGTACCACCCACCGACCGACTCACAAACTGAGAACGCGGGCAGCATCGCCATCAGGAACGTGTTCATCCTCGGGGCGCCGCTGGGCCGTAATCTCGCCGCCGGCTCGTCGGCAAGCGTCTTCCTGGCTCTGATTAACAACGGCACACCAGACACACTGGTCAGCATCACCGCGCACGGCACCGCCACGTCCGTGACGCTGCCGGCCGGCGGAATCCCTGTCGTCAGCGGTCATCCCGTGTACTACGCCGGGCCGCTCCCGCGAGTGGTTCTGCAGGACCTGGTCCGGCCACTCGCCGGTGGCTCGACGGTCAGGCTCACCCTGAACTTCGCGAAAGAGGGTCCTGTCACCATGGACGTGCCGGTGATGCCGCGGGCCGCGCAGTACGCCACCTTCGCGCCGCCACCCGTCACGGCCAGCCCGGCCGCTACGACAGGTGCGCGGCACCCCGCCGGGACGGCCACGCCGTCCCCGTCGGCGAGCTAGCCAGGTGCGGGCCTAGGCCACCGGCTCGAACTTGTAGCCAAGGCCGCGCACCGTCACGATGTGCCGCGGATTCGTCGGCTCGGTCTCGATCTTGGCGCGCAGCCGCTTGACGTGCACGTCCAGGGTCTTGGTGTCGCCCACGTAGTCGGCACCCCAGACCCGGTCGATGAGCTGCATCCGGGTCAGTACGCGGCCCGCGTTGCGGAGCAGCACTTCAAGCAGCTCGAACTCCTTGAGCGGCAGCTGCACCTGCTGGCTGCGGACCGTCACGACGTGCCGGTCGACGTCCATCCGGACCGGGCCGGACTCCATGACGGCGCTGACCGGCTCGCTCGCTTCGCCGCGGCGGCGCAGCACAGCCCGCATCCGGGCGACCAGCTCCCGGGACGAGAAGGGCTTCGTCACGTAGTCGTCGGCGCCCAGCTCCAGCCCCACGACCTTGTCGATCTCACTGTCCTTAGCAGTCAGCATGATCACGGGGACGTTGGACCGCTCGCGCAGGCTCCGGCATACCTCGCTGCCCGGCAGGCCGGGGAGCATGAGGTCGAGCAGCACCAGGTCGGCGCCGGTGCGGTCGAAGGTCTCGATGGCGTCCGGGCCAGTCGGGCAGACGGCGACCTCGAATCCCTCCTTGCGCAGCATGTACGACAGCGCGTCGCTGAAGGATTCCTCGTCCTCGACAACGAGCACCCGAGTCACGTGACTGCCTCCCTGACAGACGGCGACGCAGCGGGGTCCGTCTGCGCGGCATTGTCCTGACCACCGAGATTCTTGGTGCTGGCCGGCACGCCGCCGCGACGCGGGCGCAGCGGCAGCCGGAGCGTGAAAGTGGAGCCGGCGCCTTCCTGGCTCCAGACGGTCACATTGCCGCCGTGGGCGGCGGTCACGTGCTTGACAATGGCGAGGCCGAGGCCCGTTCCTCCGGTCGCTCTGGATCGAGCCGGGTCCACCCGGTAAAAGCGCTCGAAAATGCGCTCGCGGTCCCGCTCAGGGATGCCGATGCCCTGGTCGCTCACGCTGATCTCGGCTGTCCAGCTGGACGCGGCCCTGGTGGTGATCACCACCCTGGTCCTGTCGGGGCTGTAGGAGACAGCGTTCTCCAGCAGGTTGCGCAGGGCGGTGACGAGCAGGTCCTCGTCACCCAGGATGGTGAGACCCAGGGCGCCGCTGACCTCGAGAGAGATGCCACGGGCCGAGGCCCGCATCCGGCAGCGGTCGACCGCCTCAGCTACGACCTCGTCGAGAACGACCGGCCGCGGGTCCGGCACCGGCTCGGCCGCCTGGATCCGCGACAGCATGATCAGGTCCTGCACGAGGTCGGTGAGCCTGGCTGCCTCCTGACGCATCCGGCCGGCAAAGCGCAGCACGGCCTCCGGATCGTCAGCTGCCTCTTCCACGGTCTCGGCCAGCAGCGCCAGCGCGCCCACGGGGGTCTTCAGCTCGTGGCTGATGTTCGCGACGAAATCCCGCCGGATCTCGTCCACCCGGCGGGACTCGGTCTGGTCCTCGGCCAGCAGCAAGATCAGCCCGCCATCACCGACCGCCGGACCAAGCGGCGCGAGCCGGACAGCGAAGCTGGTGGCCCGGCCGTTGAACTTGTTGGTCATGATGTCGATCTCGCCCTCGCGGGGCAGCCCCTCGCGTCGGACCTGACGCGCCAGAGCCAGCAGCTCTCCGACGACCAGCCGGTCACCTTCGACAAATCCGAAATCTCGCGCAGCAGCGCTGGAACTGAGGACGCAGTCGTCGCTGTCCAGCACGACCGCCGACGACAGCAGCACGGCCAGGACGGAGCTGATGCCAGGAGGGAGCCGGGGGTCCGACGATTGCTCCGTGACGGACATGTCCGGAGGCATGACTGCTTGCACCCCCAACTTCACGGTCTTGATGCTATTAGGGCAGTCCGCTCGAAGCCCACAGCGGTGATCGCCCACCAGCGGTTATTTGCAGGATGTTCACGGCTGCGACGGCTAACGTCCATGTCAATTGTGCCCGGTTGGCACCACACGTGTGAATAGCCGCGCTTAACGGGGGGTTCCGCCGCCCTGAGCAGCGACAGCGGCGGCCCCGGCGGCTGCAGCCTCGGGGTCGAGGTACCTGCCCGGCCCTGTCGCCCGGAACGCGCCATCCAGCTCGTATACCAGCGGCATGCCGGTCGGGATGTTGAGCTCGCTGATGTCCGCGTCGCTGATCCCATCGAGGTGCTTGACGAGGGCTCGAAGCGAGTTGCCGTGCGCCACGATGAGCACCATCTGGCCCGCTGCCAGGTCCGGGATGATCGCGTCATACCAGTAAGGGAGCATCCGGGCCACGACGTCACGAAGGCACTCCGTGCGCGGCAGCAGCTCGCCTGGCAGCAGGGCGTAGCGGGGATCGCCGGCCTGAGAAAGCGGGTCGTCATCGGACAGCGGAGGCGGGGGGACATCGTATGACCTTCGCCACAGCATGAACTGGTCGTCGCCGAACTCCGCCCTGGTCTGCGCCTTGTCCTTGCCCTGCAGGGCGCCGTAATGACGCTCGTTCAGCCGCCAGGACCGACGGACCGGCAGCCAGGCCAGGTCAGCCACGTCCAGCGCGATGTTCGCGGTCTGGATGGCACGCGTGAGCACCGAGGTGTGGACGATGCCCGGGCGCAATCCCGCATCGGCCAGCTGCTGGCCGGCACGCGCGGCCTCCAGCTTCCCCCGCTCCGATAGCCGGGCGTCGACCCACCCAGTGAACAGGCCTTTGTCGTTCCACTCGCTCTCGCCGTGCCTGATCATGATGAGCGTGCTCATGGCGGGAATTCTACCAAGGGCAAAATCCATCAAAGAGATAGGTAACGTGGCTATTTCGCATCGCAGCGCCTCCCCCGGCCGCGGCCACCGGGCCGGGAACACGACGGCTCCGTCCGCGGTTCGTCCCTTCCGGAGGTGCATGCCTGTGCCGCGACCCCAGCTACGGCGGATCGCGACCGTCAGTGTCCACACATCGCCGCTTGAGCAGCCCGGAACCGGCGACGCAGGCGGCCTTAACGTGTATGTGGTCGAAGTTGCCAAGCGCCTCGCCGAGCGCGGTGTCGAGGTCGATATCTTCTCCAGGGCGGTATCGCGCGACCAGCCCCAGGTCGCGGAGCTGGCGCCCGGAGTGCTCGTCAGGCACCTGCCGGCCGGACCGTTCGAGGATCTTGATAAGTCGGACCTTCCCGGCCAGCTCTGCCAGTTCACCTTCGAGTTGCTGCGCACCGAAGCCGGGCACGCGCCCGGCCGATATGACCTCGTGCATGGCCACTACTGGCTGTCCGGGCAGGTCGGAGCCGTGGCCAAGGAGCGCTGGGGCGTCCCGCTGGTCCAGTCCATGCACACTCTGGGCAAGGTGAAGAACGCGGCGCTGGCCGCCGGGGACGCCGTTGAGCCTGACATCAGGCTGCGCGGCGAGGCGGAGGTCGTCGCCTGTGCTGACCGGCTCGTTGCGAACACCGACGACGAGGCGCGCCAGCTCGTCGGGCACTACGGCGCGGACCCGGCCCGGGTTGCCGTGATCAACCCGGGCGTCGACTTGTCGGTGTTCCAGCCAGGCTCCCAGCGGGCCGCCCGGCGGGTGCTCGGCCTGGCCGAGGATGGCGTGGTGGTCGTCTTCGCCGGCCGGGTCCAGCCGCTGAAGGCGCCTGACGTCGTGCTGCACGCCGCAGCGCGCCTGATTGCCGACGACCCGGGGCTGGCCGACCGGCTAACCGTCGCATTCATCGGCGGGCCCAGCGGCGCAGGCCGCAACGACCCGGACGGCCTGCTTCAGCTCGCAACCAGCCTCGGCCTGGACCGCCAGGTCCGGCTCGAGCCGCCGTGCCCCCAACCCGAGCTGGCCCAGTGGTATCGCGCCGCGACGCTCGTCATGGTGCCCTCCTACTCCGAGTCGTTCGGCCTGGTCGCGATGGAGGCGCAAGCCTGCGGCACGCCCGTGGTCGCCGCCGCAGTCGGCGGGCTGACCACAGCAGTCCGGCACGAGCACTCGGGCATCCTGGTCGACTCCCGCGACCCCGGCCACTACGCGCGGGCGGTGCGCGACCTGATCGAGGCGCCCGCCCGGCTGGCCAGGCTCACCAGGGGAGCGCGCGAGCACGCCTCCCGGTTCGGATGGTCGGCCACCGTCGACTCGCTGCTGCAGCTCTACACGACGGTGAGCGCCGAGGCCACCGCCGCGGTCGACGCGTGACCAGCGGCACGGAGGGCTCAGGGGGGTCGTCCCCCCACGCTGACACCGCCGAGGCCGCCCTCGCCGCCGCGATCGAGGAGCTCGGCGTGGAGTACGAGTCTCCGGCGCCAGGCAGTTACCTCGTGAAGCTGCGCGGCGAGCACAAGCTCCAGGTGATGACCTGGCTGGTCGCCGGCACCCACAGCTTGCTGGTCGAGGCATTCTTCTGCCGCCAGCCTGACGAGAATCACGCAGCCTTCTACCGGTTCCTGCTGGAGCGGGGCGCCCGCATGTACGGCGTGCACTTCGCCCTCGACCCGGTGGGCGACGTCTATCTCGTCGGCCGGCAGCCGCTGGACGCCATCACGACCGGCGAGGTGGACCGGCTGCTGGGCTGCGTGCTCAGCTATGCCGACGACACCTTCGACCAGGCGCTGATGATCGGCTTCGCGTCGGCCATCAGGAAGGAATACGCCTGGCGCGTGAAGCGCGGTGAGAGCCTCGCGAATCTGCAGGCGTTCGGGCGGCTCACCGGAGGCGCATCGGGAGGGGCGGGGGGCCGGCCCAGGTTCGCCGAGCCGTAACCGGGGCTGCTCTGGACATGCTCTGAGCCGGCCCTGCGACGACCTAGCTCGGCGCCTTCCAGCCCTGCCATCGGGCATCATGGATCGAGATGAGCACCGGCACGATGGCGAGCGATACGTTCGGGGTGTTCGGCACGACAGCAGTGCTGCTCGTGACCGGGCATCGCGATGTCGGTCAGGCGCGCGCGATCGCGAACGAGAAGCTCGCCGATGTTGACCTGGCCTGCAGCCGGTTCCGCCCGGACTCCGAGCTATCCCGGCTGAACGCGTCCGAAGGCAGGCCCCTAACCGTCAGCCAGACGTTCACGGACCTGCTCGGGGCGGCGCTGCGGGCCGCACAGCTCACCGACGGCCGGGTCGACCCCACCTGCGGGGCTGCCCTCGCCGAACTCGGCTACGACCGGGACTTCACCGACGTGCTGGCCTCGGGCGGGCCAGCCGAACTACCAACGACGGTCCGGCCCGTGCCGGGCTGGCAGAGCGTGCATCTCGATGAGCAGAGCAGGACCGCGCGGCTCGACAACGGCGCCCAGCTCGATCTCGGGGCCACCGCGAAAGCGTGGGCGGCCGACCAGTGCGCCCGCCAAATCGCCGATCGGCTTGGCTTCGGTGTGCTGGTCAGCCTCGGCGGCGACGTCGCCGTGGCGGGCGAGCCCCCGGCGGGCGGCTGGCCGGTCCGGGTGACCGACGATCACGCGGCGCCGAAGACCGCTCCCGGCCAGACAGTGGCCGTTGCCTCCGGCGGCCTGGCGACGTCGAGCACGACCGTCCGCGCCTGGTTTGCGGGCGGGCGCCCGGTCCATCACATCGTGGACCCGGCCACCGGCGCACCAGCCGCCTCGTGCTGGAAGACGGTGAGCGTGGCGGCGGGCACCTGCACAGACGCCAATACCGCCAGCACCGCCGCTATCATCCGCGGCGCTGACGCACCGGACTGGCTGTCCGGGCTCGGGCTGCCGGCCCGGCTCGTCGCGCGAGACGGCACCGTGACCACGACCGCAGGCTGGCCAGCACAGGGTGAGCACGGAGACGCGCCGTGACCAGTCACCCGATCGCCATCGTCGTGACGTCGTCGACACCGCTCTGGTATGCGACGCGGGCGACCGGACTTGTCGCGCTCGTGCTGCTGACGGCCGGGATGTGCACCGGGTTGCTGACGTCGGTCCGGTTCGAAAGCGCCGGCTGGCCGAGGTTCGTCACGCTTGCGCTCCACCGCAACCTGTCGCTTGTCGCGCTGACCTTCACCGTGCTGCACGTGCTGACGACGGTGCTGGACAGCTTCGTGTCCATCCCACTCATCGATGCCTTCATCCCCTTCATCGGGTCCTACCGCCCGTTCTGGCTCGGCCTCGGCGCGGTGTCGTTTGACCTGATGCTCGCCCTGGTGATCACCAGCCTTTTGAGGGCGCGGATGAGCCTGCGGAGCTGGCGGCTGGTGCACTGGTCGGCCTACGCGGCGTGGCCAGTGGCGGTCGTGCACGGCCTCGGCACGGGCACCGACACGCCGGTGTCATGGGTGCTCGCGCTGACGGTCCTCTGCG
>DASQIW010000075.1:0-3734 GCA_035631375.1 Streptosporangiaceae bacterium | reverse complement strand
CACGGCTTGGTCGGGGCCAGCGCCGGTCGCCAGGCTGATTCGCCCGTCCGGCCACACCCGGACGATGTCGGGGTGGACGCCCGGAGTCGGCCAGGCCAGAGCGTGCAGCCCGCTGCCGTCTGCGCGCATCACGAACAGGTCCGTGGCGGACGCGAAAACGGCCCGGCCGTCAGGCAGCCAGCCAGCCCCGTTCGCGATCGCATCTGAGGCCGCGCCTGTCGCCAGGATCTGCTG
The DNA here is from genome assembly GCA_035631375.1 of Streptosporangiaceae bacterium. Classification (GTDB taxonomy): domain Bacteria; phylum Actinomycetota; class Actinomycetes; order Streptosporangiales; family Streptosporangiaceae; genus JAJYUU01. The sequence goes on along the minus strand of DASQIW010000075.1, from coordinate 3,500 downwards.
TGGACCGAGTGCCAGGCGCGTGCGGCCGGAGCCGGCGTCCAGGATGAGGACGTGCGGTGCGCCGTTGTGGCCGGTCACTAGGAGCGACCTGCCGTCGGGGGAGGCGAAGATGTTCCAGACCCCGATGTCGGCGTTCGGCACCTCCACGGCCCAACGCCGCTGTCCGGTGAGCGCGTCGACCGCCTGGATACGTCCGGTGTTCTCGCTGAGGTAGACGGTTTTGCCGTCCGGTGACGAGGCGCCGCGTAGAAAGCGGTCGGGGGTGCGCACCCGGCTCATGACGTTCGGATTGCGCGCGAGCAGCGTCAACAGGGCGCCGTAGGTCTGGGTGTCTGCCTGGGCACGGACGCCCTCAAGGGCCGTGAGCAGTGCAAGGTCAGGCTGGTCTTGGACGAGCGACGCCGCCGCAAGCTGGCGGGCTTCGGCAGTCCGGCGATCGCGCTCGGCTTGCGTCCGGGCGGCGACCGCGAGCGTTCCCGCGACTAGGGCAACAACGAGCAGTGCGCCGAGGCCACCGAGGAGGCGCCGCAGGCGGCGGTTCTGACGCCTTGCCGTGGCCGCCTGCTGCTGGGCGGCATCGCGTTCGGCCGTGACGCGGTCGCGTGACGCGTCCAGGAACGACCGCTCGATCGGGGTCAGCTCGTCGGGACGACGCTCGGCGACATCGAGCGCGGCCTCGAGCCGGCTGCCCTGCCACAGCGCGCCCGCGTCCCGTTCATCGGCTGCCCACTCAGCGGCGGCGAGCACCAGTCGGCGTTGGACCTCGCGCCCGCTCGCGTCGTCCTGGAGCCAGGTACGTAGCCGTGGCCAGTCACGGAACAGGGCCTCGTGCGCGACCTCGACCGAACCGTCGGCGAGCGTCAGCAATCGTGCCGCAGCGAGTCGTTCGACGACTGACCGCGCGCCCGCGACCGGCATCGATTCCAGTTCGGGCAGGGGAACGCGTCGGCGCACCACGGCGGACCCCACTCCTGGCCCGGCGAGCCGGTAAGCGATCAGCCGCGTCAGCTCCTGGTCGTGCTCCGACAGGGAGCCATATGCCGACTCGGCAAGGTGTGCGATGGCGCCCTGAATGCCATCCATCGCCACGTACTGCCCAATCGTGAGTCGCTGACCGGACCGAAGTTCCCACAGCTGGGTGAGCGCCGACGACAACAACGGCAGCAGCCCGGGTTCGCGGCCGGCGTCGGCAACGATGGCGTCGGCAAGGCCGTCATCGAGCGTGAGCCCTCCGCGGCGCGCGGGCTTCTCGACCACCCGGCGGATCTCGTCCGGCGACAGCGCTCCGACCAGGACGGTACCATCGGCCAATTCGGCGGCGAGTTCGCCGTGATCGGCAAGGTCGGCGACATAGTCCGAGCGGAGCACCAGCACAACGGAAAGGCGAGAGTCGCTGCCTCGGTCGAGCCCTGCGATCGTGTCGAGGAACGATGCCCGCTCGCCGGCGTCGGTGCACTGCGTCCACAATTCCTCGAGTTGGTCAATGACCAGCACGACCCTGTCCGTGTCGCCGCCGACCGGCGCTTGGACGAGGCGCACGAGGAGTTCACCCAGGTCCGCAGCGTGTCCACCGAGCGCAACCTCCGCCAAAAACTGCATAGGATGCTCGCCCGGCCGCATGACCAGCTGGGTCCACGCAGCGCTGCCTGGCAGCACCCCTTCGGCCAGCGCGGCCAGCAGCCCGGCCCGGACTATCGAGGACTTCCCACTCCCGGAGGCCCCCACGACACACACCAGTCGAGTGGAGGCCGTGCGGGCAACCAGTTCTGCGACGAGGCGTTCGCGACCGCAGAACCACGGCGCGTCCTCGCGCTCGTAGGCATCCAGTGCCCGCCACGGGCAGGTGAGCGGGTCGACGCCCACCCCGGCCGCGTCCTGTGCCGCGGTCACCGCGGCGGCGACGTCGCCGCGAGCGGCCGCCAGCAGCGTGTGCGATTCCTCGGCTCGAGCTGCGGCCAGGCCCGCGCGCTGCAGCGCGACCTCCCGCGAGAGCCGTCGCGCGGCGTCGTGCACGCGGCCGGGCCAGCCGGCCGAGTCGGCAAGGACGCGGCTGGTCAACTCGCTGAGACGAACAGGCTCGACGTAATCCGCAACCAGTTCGCGCACGTCGTCCACTCCCAGCGGCCGCAGGTCGAGCACGACAAACCCGGGCGGTACCGGCGTCCCGTCGGCAGCGAGCAAGATGACCAACTGGCCGGGCCTCGGCGGCTGAGCCGTGCTGCCGCGCACGACGAGCAGACCGGTTCCCTCGAGATGTTCGTGGCGACCGGGACCGGCGAACGCGACGGCGCCGCCGGCATGGGCCACGTCGCGGGCGATCTCGGCCGCTAGACGCGTTGCTCCGGCACCCGATGGGCCGCGCACGACAATCCCTACTGCCTCTCCGCCCGCGGCGCGACCCCACGCGTCTCGCAGGACCGCCACCTCAGCGTGCCGCCCGACGAACGGGCCTAACGAAGGCGTCAGCTGGGTCGGAAGGTTGATGCGGAGGCGCGGCGGTGCGAGTGCCTCGTCCTGCCTGAGGATCTGAGAGTGGAGCCGGCGAAGGTCCGGACCCGGGTCGGCTCCGAGCTCGGCCGCTAGGACCAGGCGCACCCGTTCGTACGCCGCCAGTGCATCGCCCGGGCGGCCACTGCGATACAGCGCGAGCAGGAGCAGCTGCCAGAACGACTCCCGCAGGGGATGCTCGCTCACCAGCCGTTCAAGCTGCGCGACGGCGAGGGAAGCCCGCCCGCTGTCGATGGCCGCCGCCCATTGCAGCTCCACTGCAGCGTGCCGCAATTCCTCGAGTCGCCGCGCTTCGGAGTCGGCGAACGCGATACCGCGAAAGTCGGCGTACGCCGGACCGCGCCACATGGCGAGCGCCTCGCGGGCGATGGCAAACGCCGCATCCGGACGTCTGTCCGTGAGCGCGACGCGGGCGCGCTCGGTCAGCACCTCGAAGCGGGCGGCATCCACATCAGACGCGCCTGCAGCCAGCCGGTAGCCCGAACCCACGGTCACCAGCAGCCGGGGCACCCCTCCGCGCTCCGGCTCAAGGACATTGCGAAGCCGCAGAACGAAGGTCTGAAGGGATTTCGCCGCGGAAGCAGGTGGAGCGTCACCCCACAAGGCATCGATCAGGAACGTGGCCGGCACAGCCTGACCCGCGCGCGCGACCAGGCAGGCGAGCAGGGTCCGCTCCTTGGCCCCTGGGACCTCTAACGGCACCCCACGCTCGGACACCCGTAAGGGCCCGAGGATTGCAAAATCCACCCGCGCATAATAATTCCAGCCACCCATGCTTGCCCCTGATCCCGATCCGCTGACGTTGCCGCAGTTCGATCGACAACCGGTCGCGATATGGTCGCGCCACGTCTTAGGCGCGAGGGCTCAGACCCCCACCGGTCGCGGATGACACCGATACCCGGTGGTTACCTTCCAGCTGAGTGTGCCTATGGATGCCTGCCAAAGCCTGGCTAATGGCTCCCCTGAATGGCTCCCGCAGCACGACCGGCAAG
>DASQIW010000074.1:0-74738 GCA_035631375.1 Streptosporangiaceae bacterium | reverse complement strand
CGCCGCCGCCATGTCAGATTCGGTCGCGACGCCGTCGGCGCCGACCACCACGATCCGGGGGTTGCCCTGAACGTCTTCGTCCATCTGGTCGCTCATGCTGCCTAGTCTGCCGGCGCCACGGCCTCGGCACAAACGCGGGCGGGTCTCGCGGAGGGTGTGGGATTCGAACCCACGAGAACGCTCGCGCGCCCTAACGATTTTCAAGACCGTCGCCCTCGGCCACTAGGCGAACCCTCCGCGGTCAACCTTAGCGGTCGCGGACTGGCAGCCAGGCCAGGCAATCAGCTGAGTATTCTCACCCTGGAAGGAGGCGTGCATGCTCCCGCCGTTCGGTCTGACGGCAGTCGTCACACAGTGGCAGTTCGCGCCCGTCGTGACGTGCGTCGTCGGCTTGTCCGCCATCGCGTACGGCTGGGGCGTCGTGCGGGTCGCGCGCCGCCACCCGGCCAGGCCATGGCCACTGTGGCGCGCCGCGCTGTTCGGCGCCGGCCTCCTCGTCATCCTGATCGCCGCGCAGAGCGGCATCGGAGCCTACGACGACCTGCTGTTCTACGACCACATGATCCAGCACATCATGCTGCTCATGGTGGCGCCGCCGCTGCTGATCGCCGGCCAGCCGCTGACGCTGCTGTTGCACGCGAGCAGGAACCCGCTGCATACCTGGGCGAAGCGAGTCATCAGGTCGCGGGTGGCGAGCTTCCTGACGTGGCCGGTCTTCGGAGCCGTGGCCTACGCGCTGGCGGTCATGGCGGCGCACCTGACGGCCATCGCCAGCGCTACCGAGCGAGGTGGTGCCTGGCATAACGCCGAGCACGCCCTGTTCGTCGTCATCGGATACCTGTTCTACCTGCCCATCCTCGGCACCGAGCCCATCCGCTGGCGGCTGTCGTACCCGATCCGATTCGTCCTGCTCGTCCTGCTGATGCCGATCGACACGTTCACCGGGGTGGCGCTCGGCTACGCCAGCGCTCACTCGCCCGGCGTGCCGGCCGGGCCGCGACCGGGCTGGGCGCCCAGCGCGGTCTCGGACGTGCACTCGGGCGGCGCGGTGATGTGGATCGCCGGTGACGGCATCATGTTCGCGCTCATGATGATCGTGTTCCTGATGTGGGCCAGGAACGAGCGCGCCACCGTGAGCGGCCGCAGCTTCTTCGAACGGGCGCGCCGGGAGAACCTGGCCACCATGGTGACCTCACATCGGCCGGTGCCCAGCGGCGCTGAGGCGTCGCTGCAGGCGGCCGATGGCCGCACCATCGATGACGACGCGCACCTGGCCGCCTACAACGAGTACCTGGCCCGGCTGAACCGCCCGCGCGACTCGGCCCACTGACGGTACCTGGCCAGCCACGAATGGCCACGAAGGTACCTTTGCTGCCCATCTAGGGGCCGCAGGGGTCCCCTCACGCCCGTCGAGCCGCGGAGGCATGGCTGGACGCGCCCGCGGCGGTCCCGTTCCGGTCAAAGAATTTGTCCTGCCGCTGAACCGTGCGCTTCGGCTGCCCGTGCTGGAAGGGAAGCACTGCGCCGTGGCCGCACCCGTTGGCGCTGTGTAGCGCCCGCCGGGCGCGGTCAGCGGACTAATGGCCCCGTCCGCTGCCCGGCCCGGCGGGCAACTACATCTTGGGCCGCGACACGCCGGCTAGCGGTTTCTACGCCAATCTAAGGATTCTGCTAGAAGGCCCCATAGTCTCCTGTGCATGGACCCAGTCCGGAATCCGTACGCCCCCGGCGCCGGGCAGCGACCGCCGGAGCTCGCGGGCCGGGACCGGGAGATACGCCAGTTCGAGGTGGTGCTGGAACGAGTGGCGCGCGGCCGCCCGGAGCGCAGCATGGTGCTCACCGGGCTGCGTGGCGTAGGCAAGACGGTGCTGCTCAACTCGTTCCGGTCGATGGCAATGCAGCGCCTGTGGGGTACCGGCAAGCTCGAGGCGCGGCCTGACCAGTCAATCCGCCGCCCGATTGCGGGCGCGCTGCACATGGCCGTGCGTGAGCTCGCGCCGCGACACCGGGCACCCGACCGGATCGATGAGTTCCTCGGCGTGCTCAAGGCGTTCGCGGCCAAGGACAGCCGAGCGGCTAAGGGCTCGGCCTGGACTCAGCTCGGCATCGATGTCCCGGCCGCACGTGGCCGCGCCGATTCCGGCGACCTCGAGGTCGACCTGACGGAGCTGTTCGCTGACGCGGCCTCGGTGGCTGGCGACCTTGGCGTCGGAATCGCCCTCTTCGTGGACGAGATGCAGGATGTCCCTGCGGCTGACATCTCCGCGCTGTGTGCGGCCTGCCATGAGCTGTCGCAGAGCAACGGGCCGCTGATAGTGGTCGGGGCCGGCCTGCCGCACCTGCCGTCGGTGCTGTCAGCGAGCAAGAGCTACTCGGAGCGGTTGTTCCGGTACGTCGCCATTGACCGGCTTGACCGGGAGTCGGCGGACGTCGCGCTGCTGATCCCTGCGCAGCGCGAAGGTGCGGACTTCGAGCCCGCCGCTCTCGACCAGCTCTACGCAGCTGCCGACGGCTACCCGTATTTCGTGCAGGCCTACGGGAAGGTCACCTGGGACGTCGCTGCGGCCAGCCCGGTCACGGCACACGACGTCACGGTCGCCGGGCCGATCGCGGCGAGCGAGCTAGCCATCGGATTTTTCGGCAGCAGGTACGAGCGGGCGACGCCGGCCGAGCGTGAATACATGCGGGCGATGGCGATGCTGGGCGACGAGCCGGTGCCGACATCACAGGTGGCCGACGAGCTCGGGCGCAAGCCGTCGAGCGTCTCCCCGGCGCGAGACAACCTCATCAAGAAAGGCCTCATCTACAGTTCCGAACGCGGCCTGATCGCCTTCACCGTGCCGCACTTCGGACGGTTCCTGCGGGCACAGCCTGCTTAAGCCGAGCGCGAGGCTCGTTGTATGGCTGAGTCTGCGGATGTCTAGCGTCAGAGCTAGACATCGGTAGATATCGGCAGATCGGCCCGCATCGGCGCAGCCGGGCTCGCTGCGGCGCCCGTCGCCAGCCGTGGAAGGGGCGCGGGGGCCGGTTTCCGCCTCAGCCAGGCGCGGGCCGGCTTCTCGGGCCAGGGCACGGGCCGGCCAGTAGCGCCGTCGACCAGAGCGGCGCGAATCGCCGGGCGGTGGTAGGTCAGGAAGACGGCGAAGACGACGTCCGCGGGCCGGTTGTCATAGCTGGCCGGGTAGACCACGTAGCGCCAGCAGAGCTCCCGCCAGACGTCAGCCGGAGAGGTTGAGGTAATGAGCCTCGAGTGCCGGCGCCACTGCCGGCTGCGGTGCAGGGCCGCGAGTGTCCGGCCCGACGGAACTATCTGCAGTTCGCAGGGCTCTGAGTAGCCGAGCCGGACCAGCCCTTCAGCAATCTCTGGCGACAGCGCTCCGATGATCAGCAACTCGCCAGCCAGGATGCCGAGAAGTTCGGGATAGGCACTGGCGTGCGGAACACCGATCGGCGCGAGTGAGACGGTGAGGGCGGCGGCAACTGCGAGCAGCGCAGACCTCGCCATCGTCCGGAGATTGACCGGCGCGGTGCTGAGCTCGCCGAAACAGCCGCAGCCAAGATCCGGCCGGATGGCACGCAGCTCTACGAGCGCGCAGGTCGCCACGATGAAGAACAGACAGGTGGCCATCCTGACGACAGTGGCAGCGACATTGCCGCCGAAGCCGCCGGCCGTCACGATGAGGCCAAGGCCGAGGGTGAGCTCGACGATGCAGATGCCGATCGCGGCCGACTTGCGCATGCTCACCGGGAACAGCACCGTCGGGCCGAAGGCGGCGCTGAGCCCGCCGGCTTTCAGAACCTGGGCGAGCTTTGCCGCGCACGCACCGAGCAGCATGGCAGCGAGAAGCGGAATCTGGACTTCGCGGAGCGCGTTCACTGTCATGGTCATTCGCCGATCGTGACCGTGACGTTGAAACAGCCGCGCTCCAGCTCGCCGCCCAGGGAGATGAAACTCGCCAGGGTCAGGTCGGCGATTCGGCCGCGCGCCGAGATCCCGCAGGTCACGCACCGATCGTTGAAAAGGCGGGCGATCGAGGCGCAGCCGGTCACGGGTACCAGGCAGTCCAGCCCCGTGCACTCGTTCCTCACCCGGAGGACGCTGCCGATTGCCATATACGGCAGCCGGGCGTAACCGTCGCGGCTGCCGGTGGCCGCCTCCTCAGCGCAGCCGGTCTCCGGGTCGAGCGCCGGGTAATCCACGCCGAGAACACCTGGCGGCTCGCCGCGCGGCTCGTGCCAGGTAGCGGACCCGCTGATCGCACCCGTGACCCGCCCGGTAGTCAGCGGTAGCGCAGGAAGCCTGTCGGCGGGATAGCCCGGCTGGGAGGTAGCCGGGATCATGCCGATCAGCTCCTCGCCCTCGCGCAGCCCGATGATGTCGACCAGGTAGCCCGGCTCGAGAGTCGGGAACCTGACCTGGATCCTTCCCACGGCGCTCGGGTGCAGGGTGATCACCTGAGGTCCCCGCGTCGTGCCCTCGTCCACCGTGAGCGTGCCGCCTGACCGCTCGGTGATCACTCCGGTCACCCGGCCGATGTTGGCCCAGATCCGGTCGGCGACGTCGCGATGACCAGGGTGCAGCCGGATGATGACGTTGTCTCCGTGAGACAGCGCGGCGGGCTCCACCTGGTGACCGCGCCATGCGACCGCGTCGGGAGTCAGGATGAACCGCTGCTCGCGGCCGACATCACCAATCACGAGCACATGCGGGCTCACGTCATAGACGGTCCCCCATACTGTCCTGGGTTGCAGAGCGACATCAGGAAAGTCGGCACCTTGGGCAGACACCGCGACGGAAGGTTCCAGGTCTGCCTCGCCAGCTGCAGGGGAAAACTCGCTGCTGGCTACCCGGCGCGAGACTGCAGCCTTGAGCAACCGGCGGCGTGCCACTGTCGCCGCGCTGCCGCTACCGGCGGGGGTGGCCGGCCGATCGGTGCTTAATTTCGCGCACCGGTCGCAGCACGCGAAGCTTGCCTGCGCGCCTGGCACCTGTACCTCCCCGCTCGATGTGACCCCAGCGTCACGACCATGCTTATCAGCCGAGGTCTTCGTCAAGCGGTTTGGGTGAGCTTTCCGGTCCTCAGGGCCAGATATCCGCCAGTGCGACGTGTTCTTCCGTGCGCCGCACCCCCGCGGACCTGAGCACATGACGCGCCGTGTACAAGACCTAACTGTCAGTATTGAGCCGTTGCTGGGTACCGTTACTGTGTGGGCGCAGTGGCCGGCGGGGGCGATCGCATTGGTCCCGGCACGATGACGGGGTCCGCGTCATCACCGCGGCCGGGCATCACATCGACCGCGGTTCCGCCGCCCCGCGGCGGCGAACGCAGGCTGTCCGGCCTGCTCGGTCGCGGCGGGCGCGTCACGCTGCACGCACCGGATGCTGTCTCGCCCGACGGCGATCCGGGCGCGCCAGCCGGAGTCAGCGAGCCTGAGTTCCGCGACTATGTGCGGACGCGCAGGCGCGCCTTGCTGCGGACCGCCTACCTGCTGACCCGGAACGAGGCCGACGCCGAGGACCTGGTCCAATCGGCCCTCGCCAAGACCTACCTGGCCGCCGACCGCATCGAGGACCGCAGTGCGCTGGACGGCTATGTCCGGCGGGCAATCGTGAACACCCACATCTCCTGGTGGCGCCGCCGCCGAGTGATGGAGCTGCCGACCGACGAACTGCCGGACGAGGCAGTTGCCGATCACACCGCCAATAGCGACCTGCAGGAGATGCTCCGCCGCGCGGTGGACCGCCTGCCGGTCAGGATGCGGGCTGCGGTGATGCTGCGGTACTACGACGACAAGACCGAGGCGGAGGTCGCTGAGATCCTCGGCGTCAGCCTCGGAACGGTCAAGAGCACGGTCGCGAGGGCCGTCGCCAGGCTGCGAATCGACGCTGACCTGCAGTCCGGCTGAGCGCGGCTGGTCGGCCTCGTCGCTGGTCCTGGATGCCGAAGGGCCGGCTGACAGGCCAGTTGTTTGCCGCTACCGTGACACTGATTGCAGTCAGGGCGGTTAGGGCGATTATCGGCAAACGGCGCTGGTCGCGCCGGTACATCCGGTCTTGCCCGGCCGCGACCGGACGGCGCTGACGCCGTGCGGACGAATGTAGGGGGTTTGGCCGTGCGCAGCACGATGATGGACAGCCCGTTGACCGTAACGGCGATCATGCGTCATGGCACCACGGCCTATGCCGGCTCCGATGTCGTGACCCTGACGACCACAGGCAGCCGACGGCGCAGTTACGGGGAGACCGGAGCTCGGGTGGCCAAGCTCGCCAACGCACTGCGCTCGCTCGGCGTCGACGGCGACCAGCGAGTCGCGACCCTGATGTGGAACAACGCGGAGCATCTTGAGGCCTACCTTGCGATCCCCTCGATGGGTGCGGTGCTGCACACTCTGAACCTCCGCCTCGATCCGCAGGTCATCGGCTATATCGCCGAGCACGCGGGGGACGACGTCGTCATCGTTGACGCGACTTTGGTGCCGCTGCTGGCCAAGGTGCTGCCGCATGCGCCCTGCATCAGGCACGTCATCGTCACGGCAGCAGAGGGCGAGACCGAGTTCGTGCCACCAGCCGAGCTCGAGGCGCTGGGGCGGCCGGTGCACTCGTACGAGGCACTGCTGGCCGACCAGCCTGCCACCTGTGAGTGGCCGGAGATCGACGAGCGCTCGGCGGCGGCGATGTGCTACACGAGCGGGACGACCGGTCAGCCCAAGGGAGTCGTCTACAGTCACCGGTCCATGCACCTGCACGCGATGGCCGTCTGCATGCAGGGCGTCATCGGGATGTCGGATGCCGACCGCGTCCTGCCGGTCGTGCCGATGTTCCACGCCAACGCGTGGGGGCTTCCGTACGCGGCAGCCCTGTCCGGCGCGTCGCTCGTGATGCCAGACCGGTTCCTGCAGCCGGAGCCGCTCGTTCGGCTTATCGAGGCGGAGCGGCCCACGATCGCCGGCGCCGTTCCGACGATCTGGAACGCGCTGCTCCAGCACGTCCGGGTGAACGGCGGGGATCTGTCGTCGCTTCGGATCGTGCCCTGTGGCGGGTCGGCGGTTCCGCACTCGCTGATCGAGGCCTACGAGAAGGAACTCGGCGTGACCATCCTTCAGGCCTGGGGAATGACGGAAACCTCGCCGATCGGCAGTGTTGCGCATCCGCCCGCGGGCATGCCGGAGGAGCAGGCGTGGATCTACCGGGATACGGCAGGCCGGCTGCTGTGCCAGGTCGAGCACCGGCTCGTTGGTGAGGGCGGGGTCGAACTGCCGTGCGACGGCGAGGCGGTCGGCGAGGTCGAAGTGCGCGGGCCATGGGTCACGGGGTCGTACTACAAGGACGATGACCCGGCGAAGTTCGACAACGGCTGGCTACGCACGGGTGATGTCGGCAAGATCGATCCGCTGGGTTACGTGACGCTCACCGATCGCGCCAAGGACGTCATCAAGTCAGGGGGTGAGTGGATCTCCTCGATGGAGCTCGAGAACTTCCTCATGGCTCATCCAGCGGTTGCCGAAGCGGCCGTGATCGGCGTCACTGACGAGAGGTGGGGCGAGCGGCCCCTCGCGGCCGTTGTGCTGGCCGAGGGGGCCAGCGCCACCGCGGACGAGCTGCGGGCGTTCCTAGCCGACCGGGTGCCGCGCTGGCAGCTGCCGGAGCGCTGGTCGTTCATCGCCGAAGTGCCGAAGACCAGCGTTGGCAAGTTCGCCAAAACCAGGATGCGGGAGGCCTACGCGAGCGGCGAGTATCAGGTCATTGAGGCTCGCTGACCTGGACCCGTCAGCTCGTGTCATGCTCTTTGCTGAGCCGTCGGCTGGACCGGTACCCTAGGGGCCGGCCCGGTTAGGGCTACCAGGAGGCTTCGCCTAGTCCGGTCTATGGCGCCGCACTGCTAATGCGGTTAGGGTTCGCGCCCTTCCGGGGTTCAAATCCCCGAGCCTCCGCGGCTTTTTGTCCGATTCATCCTGCAGGCACGCCGCGCAATGAAATCCCGCGCCAGACGCAATTGAGGCCCGCACCAGATCGGTGCGGGCCTCAGCGCTCCCAGGCCCCGCTCTCCCAGGAACACCAAGTAGACGCGCGAGCAGCCCGGCTGGTTTACACGCTGCTGGCCGAAGCGGCTCGCTCGACGTCCTCGTGGCGAAAAAGCCAGCGATCCCCGCATGCCCCGCACGGCTCCGGGTAGCTGGGCATCGCCAGCAGGGAGGTGTCAGAGATGAGCGGAGAGACTCCGGCCCTCGGGATGCAAGACCCAGAACGCAAACCCGAAGAAACCCTGTCGTGGTCCGCAACACTCCGCGCCGACATCCTCAGAGTGGCTGAGCAGATCGCCGAGACCGAGGACCGGCTGGCTGAGACGCTCCGCCACCTCGCGAGCCAGCACCCGCGCGAGGCAGACCGACTTCGCGTCAAGATCGACGCCGCCCAGGCCTGCGCCGCCCAGGCGCGGCGCATGGCAAGCGACCTCCAGGATCGGGCGACAGCTGGCTCACCAGCCGGCGACTTTCTCATGCTGCCGCGGCGCCGTTCAGCCGGGCCTTGACCCGGCGGACCGTCCGGTCAGACAGGCCGGTCATGGCCGCGAGCTGTCCGGTCGTCATGTCCGGATCTGTGGCCAGCGCTGACCGGACCGCCTGATCGCTCAGAGTGGCCAGTGGCAGCTTGGCTGTCCGGGCAGGTGGCTGCCTGCGCGATCGGTCACCATCAGCCTTCTGCGCAGAAGTGGCAGCCTTCTGCGCCGAAGTGGCAGCTCGCTGCGTAGCCACGTGGCGGTCGACGGCGAGCTGGTACGTCTGGCGCATCAGCGCGGCCAGCGCGAGCATGGCCGCTATTGGCGGGACCGCGGCGGCGGCGTAGTGCGTCCAGTGCAGCGCGGCCGGGTCGACGTGCAGTACATTCGCGGTCACCGACGCGGCGAACCCGACCGCGAGGTATGCCCACGCGGCCCGGTCCTTGTGTCGGCGCAAAGCCGAGATGGTCACCCCTGCTTCTCCGGCAGCTATGAACAAATCGACGCTGGCCGGCCAGGCCCATGCTTCAGGACCTGACACTCCCGCGTGTAGCGCGAACGCGTGCAACCCGTCGTAGGACAGCCAGAAGCCGACCCCTGTCGCAGCGGCCACGGCCACAACCATCCCGGCCACGACGCCGGTCACTGTTCGCTGCGCAAGTGCCTTGCTGTGGCCGGTCATGCCTGCACCGTCCCTTCTGCCTTCGTCTGCGCGGTCAGGATCTGCGCGCGGGACCAGTGCAGCACGAGATCGGCGGCGTGCCAGCCGTATGCATCGATCTGCCGGCGCACGTCCTCGACACCTTGATCGGTGAATACCGGACGGGTGGCCATGCGGTAGCCGGCGTCGATGGTGATGAGACGGTGCGCTTGCTGGCTCGGTGCTCGGAGCCCAGACAAGCTCGTGCGGCCGGACGTCACGGCGTGTCATCCGGCCGCACGAACCCCGGGGAAGGGGCAAAGCGCTCAGATCAAAGATCGTCCGCGAGCGCCTCGGCCTGACTTTCGTCGTCCTCGGGCTCGTTCTCGTCGTCTTCGTCGTCCGCGCTCGATGGAAAGAGCATGCCACAAATGAGCAGGTAAAGCTGCTCCGGATAAGGAATAAATCTGACCCGGCGCAATGCCTGGTCCTGGCCTGCCGACTCGACGATGAACTCGCCGTAGCCCAGCAGGCGGCCAGGGAAGGTGCGCTGGAAGCTCATATCGGTGACTTTGGTCAGCGGCATCATGTTGACCTTCCTGGTCAGGAATCCTGTGGCCAGGAGTAGCCGCTCGCTTGTGACAACAAAGTAGTCGACCGACCAGTTGACAGCCTTCCAGGCGAGCCAGAGGAACAGCAGTCCCCAGCCGATCCACATGATGTCGTTGATCAGGCCGTGCGCGTAGGTGGCGCTGAGGACACCCGCGATGAGCAGTCCGCCTAGGGTGAGCGCGCTAGGGCCTATCAGCACGGCCGGGTGCTGACGAACCGTCGCCACCTGAACCTCGCGGGGCAGGAGGTACTTGTTGACGGCAACCGGTGATCGCGGGCCCGACGTCGGCTGTCTCATGGTTAGAGCTTGTTCACGAAGCGGGCCATTGAGTTCCCCGCGGACTGGAGGCCATGAAATGCACTCTGGAGGGCATGTGCGGCGCCCGTAGGGTCAGTCGCGAGGTAGTAGATGACGAATATGACGATTGCCCATGTGATGACCTTCCGCAACACCGATCACCTCCCCAGAACTGTCGCGCGTGGCCTGCTGCCGCGAGTGACCAATTCCCTCTTCGATACCGGCGTCCTCAGCATAGCTCAGCGCATTTTTGCCAACCAATGAGCAGCTACCCTCGGCCACCATACGACTTCAGCGCGGGATGGCCGGACTGACGCGCGGTGCACGTAACGAATCGCCGCAAGCTCTCGCCGTCGGTGATCGCGCAGACATCCGGATCCCCAGGCGCTGCGGCGATTGGGGACAGCTCGATGCAGCGGCTCGGCACTCCGTTTCGCCCGCTCAGGTGCCAGAGCGGTCAGATCGGGACACACGAAGGCGCAGATTCTGACACCATTTCTCTGCCAGATCCCAGCCAGCGGGGTGACGATGCCCGATATGAGCCCGAGCGACTTCGCGGTCGTTGTCTACCGCGAAGACGATGTATGGGAGGCCGACGTCCTGCCGACCGCCCTGACCGAGAACCTAGACGGGCTTATCCAGGCATTGCGTCAGCAGCCAGGCATCGGCGGGACAATTGGCCTGGCCGCCGTTGGCGATGACTTTTTCGTGGCGTTGCGCGTTCTCGGCAATCATGTCTCAGTCTTCTTGTCGGACGTGACCGCCTCGGTGGACTGGCCACTGGCCAGGCAGGTCCTCGGCTACCTGGACATTCCCGTGCCTGAGGATGAGGACCTCGATCAGGTGCTGCCGGTGGGAGACATGTCGATCTTTGCGGACCTGGGTGTCGACGAGATGGAGCTCGGGGCGCTATCTGGCGACCTGGACCTGTTTCCCGACGAGGTACTGGCCAGCCTGGCGCGGCGCATCGGGTTCGGTCACGCGCTCGAGCACGCCCTGGCCTCGGCCATCGGCACTTCGTAAGCTGATCCGGTGGTGCCTGGCTATGTGGCCAGCTTCGAGCCTGCCATGCGGCTGGCTCTCGGCGAGGCGGAGGCCGCTGCGTCCGCTGCGGATGTCCCGGTTGGAGCGGTCGTGCTCGACGCGGACGGGACTGTGGTCGGCCGGGGGCGGAATCAGCGGGAGGCCGACTTCGACCCCGCCGCGCACGCGGAGATCCTCGCGCTGCGAATGGCAGGCCAGACCCGCCGTGATTGGCGGCTCGACGGCTGCACTCTGGTGGTGACGCTCGAGCCGTGCACCATGTGCGCAGGTGCCCTGCTGGCGGGACGCGTGGCCCGGCTCGTCTACGGGGCTGCCGACCCGCGAGCCGGGGCCGCCGGGTCGGTGTGGGACGTACTGCACGATCCCCGGCTCGGGCCCCCGGTCGAGGTCATCGGCGGCGTGCTGGCCGGGCCGTGCGCGGCTTTGCTGCAGGACTTCTTTGATCAGCGGCGCTAGACGACTCGGCCCCTGGTCGGCTCGGGTAGGCTCTGCCCCGGTGGAGTCGCCTAGTGGCCGAGGGCGCACGCCTCGAAAGCGTGTGATGGGGCAACCCATCCGTGGGTTCAAATCCCACCTCCACCGCTGCGCCAGGTCCTGCGCTAGTCCAGCTCGAGCACTCGCACGTGCAGGACCGAACGCTGCTGCAGGGCCGCGCGCAGCGCCCGGTGCAGGCCATCTTCCAGGTACAGCTCGCCTCGCCAGCTGATGACATGCGGGAACAGGTCACCGTAGAACGTGGAATCGGTGGCCAGGACCGTGTTCAGGTCCAGCACGTTCTTCGTGGTGACGAGCTGGTCGAGCCGGACTGGCCGAGGCGGGATCTCGGCCCACTCCCGGCCCGTCCTGGCATGGTCAGGGTACGGCCGCCCCTCACCGACCCGTTTGAAAACCACGTAGTGAGTCTAAGTGAGGTCCGCGCGGCCCTGCGGGTGGCTGGAATCGTCCCGAGGAGGGGAACGGGCTGGCCTCCGGCCGGTCTCGCACGCCGGCGGCTGCCGCGCCAGGATGCTGGTCAAGCCGCGGTCCCGTCCGGATAAGCTGGCCGGCGGAGGATTCGCCTAGTGGCCTAGGGCGCACGCTTGGAAAGCGTGTTGGGGGCAACCCCTCGCGAGTTCGAATCTCGCATCCTCCGCTCCTGCGGCTAATACCGGATCACTCCGGGAATGCCGCCACCGCAGCCGATCGACTCGCCGGTGATCGAGTTGCTCTTGGGGGAGCACAGGAACGCGACCAGCCAGGCGATCTCCTCTGCGTCGACCATGCGCCCGATCACGTTCTGAGCTGCGAGGGCCGCCCGCTCGTCGGAGATCCGCTCGGTGCGCGTCGTGCCGGGATGAACGAGGTTCACGGTGACACCGGACGGGCCGAGCTCGTCGGCCAGATTCTTCGTGAGCGAGGCGACGGCGATGACGCGCATCGACGAGAGCATGTTGGCGGTGCCGTACGCCGTCAGCCCGCCGATGTTGACGATCCGGCCCCAGCCGTTCGCGGCCATCATCGGTGCGGCGTGCTGCGCGCACCGAAGGTAGCCCATGACCTTGATGTTCATGTCGGTGGTGAAGTCTGCGGTCGTCACGGCGGCCAGGTTCGGCGGGGCCGTGCCGCCGGGCTCCGCTGCGTTATTGATGAGGATGTCGATGCCTCCGAGCGCGTCAGCGACGGTCGCGACCATGGCGCGCACCGAGTCGTCGTTTCCCGCCTCGAAGCGCGCCGTCGCGACCTGCGACCCGGACGCCGCTCCGATGTCCTCGGCCGCGGCCGCGAGGCGTTCGGCGTCGCGCGCCGCGATCGCTACTCTGGCCCCCTCGCTGGCCAGGACCCGGGCGATCGCCTTGCCGATGCCCCGGCTGCCGCCCGTGACGAGCGCTCGCTTGCCGTCGAGCTGCAGATCCACGTCTGCCTCCTGGTGCCTGACCCTGGGGATATCGATCGCAAGGCGACGCTAGATCAGCAGGTCCTCCTACCACAATGTGCCTTTCAGTCAGGCGTCCCGGAATCGCAGGAACATGCCGCCGGCCAGCACCGCCGCGGCGGCCCAGATGGCGAGAACACCGAGGCCCTCCCAAGGTCCGATGGGCAGGCTGCGCACACCAGTGGTGGCCTGGACGTTGAGTCCCGCCATCGGGGTGTACCGCTCGATCCGGCTGTGCCAGGTCTGGTTGCCGATGAACGCGTTGAACACGGGGAACAGATAGAGCAGGCCGAGCGTCAGCCCGATCGACACGCCGGAGTCGCGGAGCATCGCGGCGACTCCCAAGCTGAGCACGGCGATGAGCCCGAGGTAGAGCACGGAGCCGACCGCGGCGCGCAGCGTCGGGCCATAGGTCAGCGTGAACTCGCCGAAGCCGCGCGCTGCGGTGAACCCGTGGCCGGGCAGAATCAGCGCCCCGGACACGAGGGACCCCAGCACCGCGAAGGCCCCCGCGACGACCACGAGTCCGGTCACGACGCTCGCCTTGGCGCTGAGCACTATGAGCCGTCGCGGCATCGCCGCGAGGGTGACCCTGATCATGCCAGTGCTGTACTCGTTGCAGACCGCCAGCACGGCCAGCATCGCGACGATCGCCTGGCCGACCTGGATGCCGGTGAGGCTGAGCTTGACCGCATCGACCGAGCAGGTCAGGTTGGCGGGGCACCGGGTCGCCGCGTCTGCGGCCGCGCTGACCGCGCCCGTGACCGCGACGACAGCTGCCAGCAGCCAGGCCGGTCCCGAGACAGTGGACAGCTTGGTCCACTCGGCCCGCAGAACGCCGCGGCTTCCTGCCCAGATCGGGTAGCGCACGTGCGTGGCGCTGATCACGCGTCCCTCCTGCGGAGCAGGACGTACGCCCCGGCGAGCGCGACGACGGCCCAGGCGCACAGCACCGCGAAGCCGCCCCATGGCGGCAGCGGGTAACTGCCGTCGGCGGGCGAGATCACGCTGCTCACCTGCGGGTAGTGAGGGATGCTCTGCTCGATGGCGAACCCCGCCGCTGGGGTGAGCCGTAGCACCCAGGCCGCCACGCTGACGGGCAGCACCGTCACCGCTAGCAGGAATGGCAGCACGATGACCACGATGGCCGCGGTGACCGCCGCCGCGCTACGACGGAGAATCGCGCCGATCGCCACCGCCATGACGGCGGTGATTGCCACCAGGGCTGCGGTGCCAACAATCACCCGCAGCTCGGTCAGCATCGATGCGGGGAGCACGTAGCTGCCCTGGTTGCGCTGCCTCGGAAGGCCGAGCGCAATCGCGAGGACACTGGCGACCAGCCCGACGACGAACGCGACGGCGCCGACGACCGTGGCCTTAGCCGCAAGCACCCGGCCCCGCCGCGGGCTCGCGGCCAGGGTGGTGCGGATCAGGCCTCGCCGGTATTCCACCGTGAAGAACATCGCCGCCACGACGACGATGGCGATGAGCCCGGCGAACAACCCTGTCAGCGGCTGCTCGAACACCGAAACCGGTCCGGACGCGCCAGGCCCCGTCGCCAGCGGCGCGATATCACCGGACCCGCTGACGGTGACGGCGCCAGGCGTCACGCGGACGTACCCGATTCCAGTGCCGGGAGACGCGGCGCCGGTCCCGACTTCGGTACCGATCCAGGCCTTCGCGGGCCACGTGCCGCGCCTGCTGATGTCGTCGAAGGCCGCGGTCGCCTGACTGGGGCCGCCGTGTGTGGTCGAGCTGCCGAAGCTCTGCGCGGTGACCGTATAGATCGGCGAGGTCACGAACAGGCCGGCCTGGACGGAGTGGCGAAGACCGGTCAGAACGGTGCTGCCGACCAGTGACCAGTGTGACCCGTCGGCCGAGTCGTATCCGGTGATCGTGTCGCCGCTGCGGATAAGCCGCAGCCAGCGCGGCGAGGTTGCGGTGGCCCGTCCGCTGAGGCCGGCAGTGTCGTGGACGTAGTTGTCCTGCATCCGGACGCCGTGAGCCCCGGTCACCATGACTGCCGCGTAGGCCGATCCCGGCCTCATGCCGTCAGTGACGATGATGCCGGCCTTCGCCCACGGCACCAGTCCCTTGGTCATGCCCGCGAGCGGGTTCTGCCCGCCCTTGCCGTTGCTGCTGTACAGGCCTGTCAGCGACGTCACCCGTACCGTGATGCTGCCGTTGCCGGTGAGCGTCTGGTGAGCGAAGTAATAGCTATCGACCACGGCCTCTCCGTCTGGCCCGATCGGGAAGTGAGGAGTACAGGCCCTGCCGGTGAGCACCGGGCCATTCGGCCGGCTCTGGCATCCGATACTGAGGTTGCCAGCCGCGAAGATGCCGAGGAACACTGTGATCAGTGCTGCGACGATCATCGCGATGACCCAGCCGCGCACGGTGCGGAACTTGACCCACTCCGCGCGCAGCGCCTGAGCGAAGCTGGCGCGGTCAGGCCGCAGTCCTGGCCTGCGCGGCGCGATCAGTCCGCTGCTCATAGCGCCACCTCCGGCGCGGGCTCGGCGCGGAACTCGACCGCTTCCCTGGTGAGGTCCAGGTAGGCCTGCTCGAGCGTGACCCGGTGCCCGGAGACCTCCGAGAACGGCACGCCCGCCTGGCTCAGCAGGGTGATTACTCGCTCGGCGGGCAATCCGGAGATGGTGAGCGCCCCGTCGCCACTGGCGGCGACGGCGGCCCCCGCGCGGTCCAGCGCCGTCACCGCCTCCGGCACCGCGGCCGTCCGCAGCGTCACGCGACCACCCGCTGCTGCGGCAAGCAAGGCAGCCACGCTGGTGTCCGCGACGACCCTGCCGCGGCCGACAACCACCAGATGGTCAGCCGTGTCCTCCAGCTCGCTCATGAGGTGGCTCGACACCAGCACAGCACGGCCCTGCCTGGCCAGCGACCGCAGGAAGCCCCGCATCCAGACGATGCCCTCGGGGTCGAGTCCGTTGAACGGCTCGTCCAGCATCAGGATCATCGGATCGCCCAGCATGGCTGCCGCTACGCCGAGTCGCTGCCGCATGCCGAGGGAGAAGCCGCCTGCCCGCCGCCGGGCGACCGTGGACAGTCCGGCTTGCTCGATAACTTCGTCCACCCGCTGCGCCGTGAGGCCCTGGGAGAAAGCCAGCCAGAGCAGGTGACCGCGTGCGGACCGGCCGGGCTGCAGGGCGCCGGCGTCTAGTAGCGATCCCAGGTAGCGCATCGGATACGGCAAGCTGGCATAGGGTCGGCCGCCGACAAGCGCGCGACCAGCCTCGGGTGCATCCAGGCCCAGGATCACCCGCATGGTCGTGGACTTGCCGGCCCCGTTCGGCCCGACGAAACCGGTGACCTGGCCGGGCTGGACGGTGAAGGACATCCCGTCCAGTGCCAGCGCCGCCCCGAACCGCTTTCGCAGCCCGGTTACCTCGATTGTCGCTTCCACGTTCGTGCCTTTCGATGTTCGCTGAAGTCCGAAGAGGTTCGGCTGACCTGGTTGTATGGCAGCGGCCGTAACAGCGGCCGAACCGAAGTCGTTATCTCGCCGTTAGGTCGGGCCGGGCATCCTGGTTGGGAGGTCTGGCGAGAGGACTGATTCGCATGCGCGTGGCCGGCTGGATCCTGCGGCCGTTGCGTCCGCGTGGCACCGTTCGGCTGCGCATGACCGTTCTGTACGGCGGCCTGTTCCTGCTGTCGGGTGCCGCGCTGCTAGCCATCGCCAGCGGCCTTGTGGTGGGCTCGTCGTCGACGGCGCCGGTCGGGGTGACGAAGGCCCCGGAATTTGGTGCTCAGGGCGAGGCGACACAGGCAGCGCTTGCCAAGGCGCAGCGGGAGATCGCTTCCCTGCAGGCTGCACTGGCGAATCAGCCCGATGTGCGCGCGGGCATCTCCCACAAGCTGCTGGTGGCCTCGCTGATCGCTCTCGGGATCATGGTCGCGGTATCCGTTCTGCTCGGCTGGATCTTCGCGGGCCGGTCCCTGCGTCCGCTCCGGCTGATCACGGCGACGGCGCGGCGAATCTCCGAGGACAACCTGGATGAGCGGCTGGCCTTCGACGGCCCACACGACGAGCTGAAGGATCTGGCTGACACGTTCGACGGACTGCTCGAGCGGCTGGAGTCGGCGTTCGGGGCGCAGCGGCGTTTCGTGGCGAACGCGTCGCACGAGCTGCGTACCCCGCTGGCGACGATGCGCGCGTCGGTGGACGTCGCAGTGGCGAAACAGGGGCCGGTCCCTGAGCAGACCGTTGCGCTCGCCGACCGGCTCCGCGCAGAGCTGGACCGTACCGACGAGCTGCTGGAGGGCCTGCTCGTGCTGGCGCGTGCACAGCACGGGGCGCTGGCGGGGCTAGAGGTGGTCGCGCTGGACAGTGTCGTGACCGAGGCAGTGGGCGTCAGATCGGCGGACATCGACGCCGCCGGGCTCTCGGTGCGGCAGGTCGGTGGGTGCGTCCTGCCGGTCACAGGGAGCGAGGTCATGCTCCGCCGAATGGTGGACAACGTCGTCGATAACGCGGTCGTCCACAACGCGCCCCACGGCTGGATTGCGGTCGGCATCTGGGCTGGCGTGGGCACCGGGCGGATCGTGGTCGAGAACGGGGGACCGGTGCTCGATGGGGACGAGGTGTCCCAGCTTGCGCAGCCGTTCCGCCGGCTCGGCGCCGACCGCGTCGGATCCGACCGCGGGTCCGGTCTCGGCCTGTCCATCGTCGCCGCTATCGCAGCGGCGCATGGTGGATCGCTGGAACTGTGCGCGAGGCCGGAAGGCGGGCTGCGGGTCGTCATCACGTTGCCGCTCGCAGCCAGCCAGGCGCTGGCCGGAGCGCCGTCGTGAGAGTCCTGGTGGTGGAGGACTCGCGGTCGCTGGCGGATGTCCTCGTTGAGGGCCTTCGGGACCAGGGCATGGCGGTGGACGCTGCGCACGACGGGCTGGAGGCAGCCGCCAAGCTGGACCTCAACGCCTACGACGTGGTGGTGCTCGACCGCGATCTGCCGGGCATTCACGGAGACGCACTGTGCCAGATGATCACCGGCGGAGGCGGGGATCCCGGCGGCCGCTCCATGGTGCTCATGCTGACCGCGTCGGGAACGGCGAGCGCACGGGTCGCTGGTCTCGGGCTAGGCGCGGACGACTACCTCACGAAGCCCTTCCACTTCCCTGAGCTCGTGCTGCGAATCCGGGCGCTTGCCCGGAGGCAGCCGTTGGCCCGTGGCCGGGTCCTGCGGACCGCCGGGGTCGAGCTTGACCAGGTCAGGCGCACCGTAAGCCGCGACGGTCGGCAGCTCGACCTGTCGGTCAAGGAGTTCGGCCTGCTCGAGGCGCTACTGCGGGCGAGCCCGGCCTTCCTCAGTGCCGAGGACCTGCTGGAGCAGGTGTGGGACGAGCACGCCGATCCATTCACCAACGCCGTAGCGGTGACGATCGGCCGGCTGCGCCGCAAGCTGGGCGATCCACCGGTGATCTCCACAACGCCGGGCGTCGGTTACCGCATCTCCGAGCGCGGCTAAACTGACACCCAGACCCCTCGCACGGCGTTCATCCCGCCAACCCCCCCAGGGCCGGAAGGCAGCAAGGGTACGCGGGCTCTGTCGGGTGTGCGGGGGGTCCTTTATTTTCCTGGCAGGATGGGGACATGGCAGGCAACGCCCCCCGTCCAGAACAAGGCAGTCCAGGGCCGCCTCTGGCGCTGTACCGCAGATACCGGCCGGGCAGCTTTGCCGAGGTCAAGGGCCAGGACCACGTCACCGAGCCGCTGCGACAGGCGCTGCGCAGCGGCCGGGTGCATCACGCCTATCTGTTCAGCGGTCCACGTGGCTGCGGCAAGACCTCAAGCGCCCGGATCCTGGCCCGCTCCCTGAACTGCGAGCGCGGCCCGACGCCGGAGCCGTGCGGAAAGTGCGCCTCGTGCGTGGCGCTGGCGCCAGCCGGACCGGGCAGCATCGATGTCATCGAGATCGACGCCGCGTCGCATGGCGGCGTGGATGACGCCAGGGACTTGCGTGAGCGGGCTTTCTACGCCCCGGTGTCCGGGCGCTACAAGATCTACATCATCGATGAAGCGCACATGGTCACCCGGGAGGGCTTCAACGCGCTGCTCAAGCTCGTCGAGGAGCCGCCCCCGCACCTGAAGTTCGTCTTCGCGACCACTGAGCCGGAAAAGGTCATTCCGACGATCCGGTCGAGGACACACCATTACCCGTTCCGGCTGGTGCCGCCCGCGGTGCTGCGCGAGCATCTGGAGCAGATCCTGGCCAGCGAGGGGGTGCCGTACGAGCCTGCCGTGCTTCCGGTGGTCATCCGGGCCGGCGCCGGCTCCGTGCGGGACGCCATGTCGGTTCTGGATCAGCTCATCGCCGGCTCTGACCCCTCCGGACTGCGCTACGACCGTGCCATCGCCCTGCTCGGCTACACCGACGACCGGCTGCTGGACGAGGTCATCGAGGCGTTCATCGCTGACGACGGCGCCGCCGTCTTCCGCGCGATCGATCACGTCGTAGAGGCCGGTCACGATCCCCGCCGATTCGCCGCCGACCTGCTGGACCGGTTGCGCGATCTGATCGTGCTGTCCGCGGTCCCTGACGCAGCCGCCACAGGCCTGATCGATGCCCCGCCGGACCGGCTGGAGCAGATGAGCAAGCAGGCGGCCGCTTCTGGCCGGCCCCAGCTGACCAGGGCCGCCGAGATCATCAGCGCCGGGCTGGTCGAGATGCGAGGGGCGACCTCGCCGAGATTGCTGCTCGAGCTGATGTGCGCACAGGTGCTGTTGCCGGGCGGCGCGGCGGACACGGCGGTGCTGGCGGACCGGCTCGACCGGCTGGAGCGAAGGTTCAGCGCGCCGGCGGCCGCCAGCCAGCCGAGGGCTGCCTCGCCCGTGGCAGGCCAGCCGGGTCGGTCAGCAGCGCCGCCTTCGGAACGCACAGCGCCGGCACAGCCCGCCAGCCCGCCTGCGCCCGCGCGACCGCGGGCTGCAGCCGCGGGGGGTTCGGGGCCAAGGGCGTCTGGGGTGTCCCCTTCGGCGGCCGCCGACCAGCGCTCGGAGCAGCCCGGCGAGGGGCCGCGGCGATCCGACGCGGTCACCGACGTCGCCTCGCTCCGGGCCCGCTGGCCGGACGTGCTGGAAGCGGTGCAGAGCCGCAAGCGCGTCGCGTCCATGCAACTGACCAACGCCAAGGTTGCCTCGTTTGAGGACGGCGTGCTCACCCTGGCTTTTGCTCAGGGAGGTATCGCCAAGGGATTTCTTGTCGCCGAGAACGACAAGGTCCTCGCCGGGGTTCTCGCCGACCTTTTCGGCGTCAGGGCGCGTATCGCTACCTCCGTTGGCACTAGTGATGTGCCCCGCGGTGGGGGCGGAGCACAGAGCCCAGCAGCGCCGACGGGTGGTCAGCCGGCCGGAGGCCGCACGCCGCAACGCCCGGCCCGGTCGCCCGGCCCGGCCGCGAGCTCGGAGCCAGGTCACGGCGACCACCTCGATGCTGACGCGCTGACTGGCCCCGACCTGATCGCGCGCGAGCTAGGCGGCCGGATCATCGAGGAGCTGGACGGGCCGTAACAGATGCCGGGCCTGGCGCGCCGGCCCGGGCCGGCCGTCGTGCCAGGCCGGACGCCGAAGCCGTAGGCTCGGGTTGTCCGGCGGGTCGCCGGGCACCGAACCAGGGAGGTCGCGTGGATCCTGGCGGGCAGCTCAATATGCAGCAACTGCTCCAGGCGGCTGCGGCGATGCAGAGCCAGCTGATGTCGGCTCAGCAAGAACTTGCGGACGCCGAGATCGAGGGCAGCGCGGGCGGCGGGCTGGTCACGGTCACCGTCAGCGGGCAGGGCGAGCTGGTCGATGTGACGATCGCGCCGGCGGCCATCGATTCAGGCGACCCCGGCGAGACCGCCCAGACCATAGCCGACCTGGTTCTGGCGGCCTACCGGGACGCGTGCCAGGAAGCCGATGACCTGCAGCAGGCAACGATGGCCCCGTTCGCTGCCCTGGGTTCAGGCGGATTGCCTGGCATGCCAGATCTAACCGGCATTCCGGGCCTGGCCGGAGCTCCTGGCGCTGTCGGCGGCCCGGACGACGAGCAGCCGTCGGCCGGAGCGCCGGGCGAGGACACCCCGGACCGCGAGAGCTAAGGGCGACCCTGGCGTGTACGAGGGAGTCGTCCAGGATCTCATCGAGGAGCTGGGGCAGCTGCCGGGGATCGGCCCGAAAGGCGCCCAGCGGATCGCGTTTTTCCTGCTGGCCGCCGATCCGGAGGTCACTCGCCGCCTCGCTGCGGTGCTCGCCGAAGTCACCGAGCGGGTGAGGTTCTGCCGCGTGTGCTTCAACGTGGCGGAGGACGACGAGTGCCGGATCTGCAAGGATCCCCGCCGCGACCAGTCGCTGATCTGCGTCGTCGAGGAACCGAAGGATGTCGCCGCGATCGAGAAGATCCGCGAGTTCCGCGGCCGCTACCACGTGCTCGGCGGCGCGATCAGCCCCATCGACGGGGTGGGGCCGGACGATCTGCGGATCAGGGAGCTCATAGCGCGGCTGGCCGATGGGGCCGTGACTGAGCTCATCCTGGCGACGGATCCGAATCTGGAAGGCGAGGCGACCGCGACGTATCTGGCGCGGAT
This sequence comes from Streptosporangiaceae bacterium, assembly GCA_035631375.1. Taxonomy (GTDB): domain Bacteria; phylum Actinomycetota; class Actinomycetes; order Streptosporangiales; family Streptosporangiaceae; genus JAJYUU01. The sequence goes on along the minus strand of DASQIW010000074.1, from coordinate 53,151 downwards.
GGTCAAGCCGATGGGAGTGCGCGTCACCAGGCCAGCGAGCGGCCTGCCGGTCGGCGGTGAGCTGGAGTATGCGGACGAGGTCACGCTCGGCAGGGCGTTCGAGGGACGGAGGCTGCTGGATGTCTGAGTCGCCGCGCGAGCCGGGCGGGACCGAGGAGTGGCGGCCGCTCGCTGACCGGGTCGCGGGGAATGCCAGGGACTTCCTGGACGGGCTCGCGGCGGTGGCCCGCGGCGAGAGCGCGGAGGAGACCGTGCCGCTGCTCCTGCTGGAAACCGCACAGATGATGCTGGCGGGTGCGCAGCTCGGGGCCAGTAAGGACGTCATCCTGGCGGGCAACGCGGAGCCCGATATCGGCGCCGACCCTGATGTGGCCCTGGACGAGCTACGGACGGGCCTGGCCGCCCGGCTGGGTAGCTGTGATGACTATGCCGAGATCTTCGACCCTTACGCAGACACCCAAGCGACCCCGTTCCGTCTCTCTGATGATCTTGCCGCCGTGGCCGCTGACCTCGTGCACGGCCTCAGGCATCACGAGGCTGGACGAGTCGCCGAGGCCCTGTGGTGGTGGCAGTACTCCTACGTCAACCACTGGGGCACCCACGGCGGGGCCGCGATGCGGGCGCTCCACTCGGTCGTCGCGCATGCCCGGCTGGACGTAGCCGAGGAGCCCGCGGCGCGGTAGCTGCCTGCCTTGTCCCGATAGACTCAAGGCTCAGCCAGCCAGGACCGGGCCAGCCAGGTGGCCCGATGCTGAGGCGTCGAGCGAGCCAGGAGCGGAGGTACAAGGAAAGCCGTGGCTCTGGTGGTGCAGAAATACGGGGGATCGTCAGTCGCCGACGCGGACGGCATCAAGCGGGTGGCCCAGCGGATAGTCGGGACGCGTAAGGCAGGCAACCGTGTCGTCGTTGTGGTGTCAGCGATGGGTGACACGACCGATGAGCTGCGCGATCTCGCGAATCAGGTAAGCCCTGCGCCTCCCGGTCGTGAGCTGGACATGCTCCTGACGGCCGGTGAGCGCATCTCGATGGCGCTGCTCGCCATGGCGATCGCGAACCTCGGTCTCGAGGCGCGCTCGTTCACCGGATCGCAGGCTGGCGTGATCACCGACGCGACGCATGGCAAGGCACGCATCATCGACATCACGCCCGGCCGGATCCAGACTGCGCTCGACGACGGGGCGATCCCGATCGTCGCCGGATTCCAGGGTGTATCGCAGACCACCAAGGACATCACCACGCTGGGCCGTGGCGCCTCTGACACCACGGCGGTCGCGCTCGCGGCGGCCCTGGGCGCGGACTACTGCGAGATCTTCACCGACGTAGACGGCGTGTTCACTGCAGACCCCCGGATAGTGCCGAGCGCGCAGCGCATCCCGCGTATCTCCTACGAGGAGATGCTCGAAATGGCGGCCTGCGGCGCCAAGGTGCTCATGCTGCGGTGCGTCGAGTATGCGCGCCGCTACACGATGCCGATCCACGTGCGTTCCTCGTTCAGCAACCAAGAGGGCACCTGGGTCATGGACATGAGGCAGTCGCAGGAAGGCGAAGCAGTGGAGCAGGCGATCATCTCCGGCGTGGCGCAGGACCGCGGCGAGGCGAAGATTACGGTGGTCGGTGTGCCGGACAAGGTCGGCGAGGCCGCCCGGATCTTCCGCGCCATTGCCGACGCTGGCATCAACATCGACATGATCGTGCAGAACATATCGGCGGCGTCGACCGGCCGTACCGACATTTCCTTCACCCTGCCCAGGGAGGACGGCCACGCCGCGATGACCAAGCTCGGGCAGCTGCAGGACGAGGTCGGCTTCGAGTCGCTGCTCTACGACGACCGCATCGGGAAGGTATCGGTGATCGGCGCTGGCATGCGGTCGCATCCTGGCGTGAGCGCGACCTTCTTCGGTGCGCTAGCGGAGGCGGGCGTCAATATCGAGATGATCTCGACGTCCGAGATCAGGATCTCGGTCGTCGTGGACCAGAATGATGTTGAGGTAGCGGTCGCCGCTGCGCACGAGGCGTTCGAGCTCGGAGACGGCAGCGAGCGGGCCGTCGTCTACGGCGGGACAGGCCGGTGATCGCCGACCGTGGGGGCCGCCCGGTTCTGGCCATCGTCGGCGCCACCGGCGCCGTCGGCACCGTCATGCGCAGCGTCGTGTCGGAGCGGCAGGACATCTGGGGTGAGATCCGGCTGGTCGCCTCCGCGCGGTCGGCGGGCCGGCGGCTCGACGTGCGCGGCGAGGAAGTCGTGGTGCAGGCGCTGACGCCTGAGGTGTTCGACGGTGTCGACCTGGCCATGTTCGACGTGCCGGACGAGGTATCCCGGCAGTGGGCACCGGTGGCGGCCGCGCGCGGAGTCGTCGTGATCGACAAGTCGGGGGCGTTCCGTATGGATCCGGAGGTGCCCTTGGTCGTGCCGGAAGTGAATCCGGAAGCGGCCAGGGTCCGGCCCAGGGGGATCGTCTCGGTACCGAACTGCACCACGCTGTCGATGATCGCCGCGCTCGCCGCGCTGGACCGCGCGTTCACGCTCCGCGAGCTGGTGGCGGCCTCCTACCAGGCGGCCTCCGGCGCAGGCCAGGCCGGAGTGGACGCGCTCTACGATCAGCTCACCAAGGCGGCCGGCAACAGGACCCTCGGCCAGCGGCCTGGTGACATCCGGGCCGCGCTCGGCGACGGCGGCCCGTTCGGCGCACCGCTGGCGATGAACGTCGTGCCGTGGGCAGGATCGCTGCGGGACGAGGGCTGGTCGTCGGAGGAACTCAAGCTTTGCAACGAGACCCGCAAGATACTCGGCAGGCCAGACCTGAAGATCAACGCTACCTGTGTCCGCGTACCGGTTGTCGTCGGTCACTCGCTCGCGCTGCACGCGGTGTTCGAGCAGAAGGTGACGCGCGAGCAGGCGCAGGGCGTCCTCCGCACGTCGCCGGGGGTTGTGCTGGTTGACGACCCGGAACGCGGTGTCTACCCGACGCCCGCCGACGTGGCGGGCACCGATCCGACGCTGGTCGGCCGGGTCCGGCAGAGCATGGATGACCCGAACGCGCTCGACCTGTTCGTCTCGGGTGACAACCTGCGTAAGGGCGCGGCCCTCAATGCTGCCCAGATCGCCGAGCTGCTGGCTCCGGAACTCGCCGCGAGCGCGTGACCGGCTGGCGCTCTACGCCGCTTGCGGCATGAGCTCGCCCGCGTCGACCGGAACGGGCACGCTATTGCCTGGCGGTGCCAGCGGGCACGCCCAGGCCGGGTCGTATGCACAGGACGGGTTGTAGGCAAAGTTCAGGTCGACGACGAGATAGCCGTCATCACCGCCGAGATCGGCACCCTTGACGGTGTCCAGCACGTACCGCCCGCCCGGGTAGGTGGCGCCATCGTCTCTGGTGTCGCGGATCGGCAGGAAGATTCCGCCGCCGTAGCCAACCAGCCACCAGACGTCCAGATCGCCGACCCCTGGCAGGTGCACGACACCGACTCGCTCAAACGGCACGACGCCGTCTGTTCCGGTGGCGACCTCGATCCTCGCCGCGGCGACGCTGGTATCGACCTCGGCATGGAAGCGCAGCGCCGGGTCATAAGGAGCGACAGGGACTCCTGTAAATGCCGCCCGGGCGGCTGGGGGCACCGGCGACTGCGGGTGAGTGGCGAGGAGCTCGTTCCTGGCGGACTGCCAGGCCTGGTGGGCGATGGCGACGTCAGCGGTAGCACGGACCTCGGCGTAGATCGCCGCCACCCTGCGGCGCCAGTCCAGGAGCGACGTTGCGTGCACCGTTCCAACCTAGTTTCTCAGGGCGAATCGCTGCTCCGTCCGGCTGGTGATGCACAGCGCGAGTCCCAGGACTCCGACGTCGCGTAGCGTCAGGTCGGACAGCCCGGCGGAGGCCCACAGCCAGATGACGATCTGGGCGAGAAGCAGGGCCGCCAGCCCCGCGGCCGCCCGCGGCGCGATGCCGGCGATCAGGGCTACGGCGAGCAGGAGAAGCACCCAGCCGTGGGCCAGAACAAGCGCGATGGCCGTCGCGGACGCGGCATGAACGCCGGGCACATACCCGGTCCACAGCGCGGGCTGGATCAGCTCGTGGTAGCCGAACCAGGCCAGCACCAGGCCCAGCAGGACCCGCCCGGTCGTCGTTCCCCAGGTCGCCGCCAGGTCGGCGAGCCGTTCGCCGAGCCGAAGCACGCGTCCGCGCGCGGGAGTTTGCGGGGAGTCCGTGCGGGTCGCGCTGCGCGCCGCAGCGGGCCGCCGGTCAGCCGGCGGGTCGCGCCTGGCGGTCACTGCAGGATCCTTCCCCTGGCGTCGGTCACGACGAGGCCGTCGTCGCCGAGGTTGTAGTCGCTCGCGCCGGAGTCGTCGCCCATGGTCGCCTCGACAACGTAGACGCGGACGCCGCCCGGATACAGATGCGGTGCGGCCGCTGGCTGCCCGTTGACGCCCGCGGTCACCGACAGGCCGCCTGCCACGCTGCGTACCTTGACGGTCAGCCCCGTGAGGGCGGCCTGAGCAGCCGTCGTCTGCGGACCAGGCCACACCTGGACGGCGTACTGGGCGTACGGCTCCGATGAGAGCAGCGGGCCCGGACTGCTCGCTGAGCCACTCGGACCACTCGACGGCTGGGCCGAATGGCTATGGTCGGCGGCGGCCGGCCGCGCCGCAGGGGTACTGGCCACCTGTGCCGTCGGGCCGCCCGCCAGCGAGCCGGGTGTCGTTCCGTGATAGGTCGACCAGCCGTGATTGGCCAGCACCACCCCGACAACGGCAGTGACGCCCAGCAGCGCTAGCCCGCGGGGACCGACCGGGCCGATCCGGACGTTCACCGTTCGGCCGACCGCGCCGCGCCTCGCCGCGCGAGCGGCGTGGCCGCCGGAGCAGGCCGCCGCGCCGTCACGATGCCCGCTTCCGCGATGATGCCGAACGCAGCGACGGGCGTAAATCCGGCCGTCCTGCAGAGCCGGGTCCAGGCGGCCATGGAGATCGGCCGCTCCTGGACTCGCACGAGATAGCGCGCCGCGTTCTTGGCGATGCGCCACCAGCCACCGGGTCCCCGTCGCGCGAACGTGCCGAGCTTCGCCCTGATGATCTCCCGATCTCGGGCTGAGCCGCCGCGGCCGAGCATCATGTCGGCGATCACCAGCCGGCCCCCTGGCCGCAGCCAGTGATAGCACGCCTGGACGAGCCTGGCCTTGTCGGGGTCGCGCAGGTGGTGCAGTGCGTAGCTGGAAACTATCAAGTCGACCGTCTCCGGCTGCAGAGCAAGCGCCTCTATCGGGGTTGCTACTGCCGTAACGGACCCCAGACCCCGGCGCTCGGCCTCAGCCCGCAACTGGTCTGCCATCACCGGGCTGACGTCGACGCCGACCACGTCGGCACCCTGGGCAGCGAGCGGGAGGCTGATCTGCCCGGTACCGCAGCCGAGGTCCAGCACAGCGTCACCCGGCCGCACCGTGGCGGCGGCGAGAAGCGCCGAGGTAACACTCTCGAGGGCAGGCGAGGCATGCTGGTCCCACGTGCGGGCACGTCGCGACCATACGTAGCGTTGCAAGCGGGCAGCGCCGCGTCTCGGCCGCTGGCGGGCGGGTGATGTCCGGTTGTCGTGATGCTCGTTAGCTGCCATTCTGGCAGGCTAATCAGCGCAGTACAAACAGGCCAAGCTCAGGAGATTCAGATTCAGTCAGATTCTCGTTCAGAAACAGTTAACATCTGCGTTTTTAATGAAGACTTCATTAAGGTCTGCAGTCTTGCAGAGAATCTCGCCAGACCCGCGCCGGGCTGACCGGGCCGCCCGCCACCGACGGCGGCGCGCGGGGGGCGCTGGCGGGCCCGCGCGGAGGAGCGCCGGGCGGCTGACGCTCATCGCCGTGACCGTCGCCGTCCTGCTCGCGGGAGCCGGGTACGGTGTCCGCCAGCTCACGGCTGACCAGCGCCAGCATCTCCCGGCCGCGCATCACGGCGCCTCACCAGCACCTTCGGCTAGCGCCGTGTCGCCGCGGCCGCCGGGCCAAGCTGGTGATTACCAGGTAGCCGAGCAGTCCTTCACGGTCAGCGAGGCGGCCGGTGCCACGCTCGGCACCCGCATCCTGCCGGTCATGGTCCGCTACCCGGAGAGCGGGCAGTCTGGTCCGGCCCCTGCTCGCGGACCAGCTAGTGCAGGCAAATTTCCGCTCGTGGTATTCGCGCCAGGTTTCCTGCAGTGCGGCGCAGTGTATAGCGATCTACTGACGCAATGGGCTAGCGCGGGATACGTCGTTGCGGTCCTGAATTTCCCGAACACAAATTGTTACACGAAGAATCCGTACGAGTCTGACCTGATCAACCAGCCCCGGGATGTCAGCGCGGTTATCGGCCGCCTCGAGGAGCTGTCGGAGCAGGCTAAGGGCCCGCTCGCTGGCCTCATCGACGCATCACGGGTCGCCGTAGCAGGCCATTCCGACGGCGGCGACACCGTCGCGGCCATGGCCGCCATGAGCTGCTGCAGGTATCCAGGCCTGCGGGCGGCGATCGTGCTTGCGGGTGCCGAGTGGCCAGCGTTCACCGGACGCTGGTTTAGCGCCGCGACGCCACCCATGCTGTTCGTCCAGGGCAACGCCGATACGATCAATCCTCCAGCCGCCAGCCTTCAGCTGTACCAAGCAGACAGCACAGGGATCCGGTACTACCTGAATTTGTACGGCGCGCAGCATCTTCCCCCCTATGAAGGCGACCAGGTCCCAGAGCCGACCGTGGCGCAGGTGACGATCGACTTCCTGGATCAGTACCTAGCCGGCAGCGGCGATGAGACCAGCGAGATGAACAGTGCGGGCAACGTGCCAGGTGTCGCGCATCTGGTCAGCGGCGGCGCGCAGCCGTAGCAGGCGGCTGGCGTGCGGTCGCGGCTGGTGGACGCGGCTCGTGCAATTCCGGCAGGCTTGGGCGTATGGATCGGACGTTCACGCTCGACGAAGCGCGTGACCTCATGCCAGAAGTCCAGACGAGAGCCGATGCACTGATCGAGGTCCGGGCCAGTCTTGTCGAGCTCCAGGCTGCCCTGGCCACCGGGGAGAGCTCGCAGCTCGGCGGGCTGCCCGAGGCAAAGGGCTTCCAGGCTCAGCTGAGCGAGCTGGTCAGCTGGTTCAGCACCACCGGCCTCGAGGTCAAGGGCATCGCACCGCTGCTGCTGGACTTCCCCTCCGAGCTAGCCGGGGGGCCGGTACTGCTGTGCTGGCTGGAGGGTGAGCGTGAGCTGAGCTGGTATCACCCGGTGGCGTACGGATTCGCCGGCCGGCGCCGCATCCCGGCCGGCTAGGCGTGGGCGCAGTCCTGGGCGCAGGCGTGGGCGCAGTCCTGGGCGCAGTCCTGGGCGTGATGGGGCCAATGCTGCCCGTAGAGGGGCAGCAAACTGCCCGACGAGGCCCTTCGGCTGCGGGTTCACAAGCCCGACCAGTCAGGAGTGGCCGATGGAGGCTGACCGCGGATCTGCCGCATGACCCGTCGGCGCTCAGCGGGTTCCAGCTTGTCGATGTACAGCTCGCCGCGCAGATGATCGGCCTCGTGCTGCAGGCAACGGGCGAGCTCGCCGGCGCCCTCAAGGGTGACCGGCTCCTGCCGGAGGTTGACTCCGGTCGCCACGGCGTGCGCGGCCCGCATGCGGATTGCCGTGACGCCGGGGACTGACAGGCAGCCCTCAGGGCCCTCGTCGTCACCGCTGAGCTCGGCGATCTCGGGATTAATCAGGTAGCCGACGTGCTCGTCGACGTTGTAGGTGAAGATCGCCAGCGTCGAGCCGATCTGATTCGCAGCGAGGCCTGCGCGGCCCGGCTCCCTGACTGTGTCGAGCATGTCAGCAACGAGGCGCGCCAGCGAGTCGTCGAATCGCGTCACTGCGTCACACTGGGATCGCAGAACAGGGTCACCCAGGTACCGAATCGGCCTGACAGTCATCCACGGTCGCCCTTGATCAGCAAGCCCAGGCTGAGTAGGTGACCCGGAGACATCAGGGAATCAAACCATGGATCAGCGGGCCGCCGCCAGCGACATGCACCTCCCAGCTATCGAGTATGTGTTTGAATAACATCCGTGGATCAGGAAAGTGTCTATCCATGGCCTGGGTTTCCGCCGGAGTGCCGCAGTCACCATCCCTGGCGTCCCGGCAGTGTCACCATCACCTGGGAGCCCTGCGACTGCCCGGCCAGCCGAGCTGCCCGCGGCGGACACCTCAAGGTGGCGTGCGGCGCGCCTGGTTGCACCGAAGTGTGGTGGGCGCCCCGCCATCAGCGATTCGGGTATGACTGGCCCAGGGTTCTCGGCCACCACCATCCGGGGCACTAGCGCGACCTGGGTGGCCGTGGTGGCTACGCCGCCGTCACACGGAGGCCGAAGACGCGCTCGGCGTTGTGCTGGAAGAGGTCAGCCTTCTCCGCCGGGGAGATCGGCAGATTCTCGTGCGCAGTCACCTCAGCCGGGGCGTACTGGTAGGGGTAATCCATGGCGTACAGAACCCGCTCTGGGCCGAGGACATCGCGGCAGAACATGATGGCGGGCGCCCATGCCATGCCGCTGGTGGTGACCCAGATGTTGTCACGCAGGTACTCACTGGGCTTGCGCTTGATGGGCTTCATAGATTCATACCGCCGCGCGCGCACCGTCGCCGCATGCATGTAGTCGGTGCGGTACAGCCAGAACGGCAACGCCTCGCCGAGGTGACCGACCACCAGCTTCAGCGATGGGAAACGGTCAAAGACCCCCGCGGTGATGATCCGCAGCACGTGCATGCCGGTATCCACCGCGAAGCCGTAGATCGCGCCGTCGAGGCCCGCGTCCAGCAGGGGACCGATCATGTTCCGGGGCGGGGCGCTGGGGTGCAGGTAGATGGGCGTGCCCAGGGCCTCGGCGGCCTCGAAGATCGGCCAGAACTTCGGGTTGTCCAGGTATTCGCCGTTGGTGTGGGCGTTGATGATGACGCCGTGGAAGCCGAGCTTGTCTCGTCCGCGCTCGATCTCGCCGGCGGCTGCCTCGGGGTTCTGCGGGGCGATCGCGGTCATCCCGCTGAACCGGTCCGGGTGGCGGCGGCAGGCCTCCGCTAGCCGGTCGTTCGCAAGACCGGCCATAGCGACTGCGTCGCCGGAGCTGAGCACCTGGGTGCCCGGTGCGGTCAGCGAGATCACCTGCCGGTCGATGCCCGCGGCGTCCATATCAGCGAGTCGATCCTCGCCCAGGTCCTGCAGTCGATCGAACACGAACTTGCTGCGCTCGGTTCTTGCCGCAGTGTAGAAGCTGACCAGGCTGATAAACCCGGGGTCGTTGTAGCTGCCGGTCTCGATCATGGTGCGCCACGTCGCGATCAGCTCTGGCGGCGCGAACGCCTCCTCCGTGGCGATCCGCAGGTAGCCACGAGTCGCCTGGGCGAGCGAGCTGTCAGGAAGCGTGCCAGCGGTCATCCGCTGCCTCCCGTCTGAGGTGGCAATACGTACGCTAGGTCACCCGTCGTTCATGGGCATGTCACCTTCCGTCTCGCGGAACGCTCAGACGAGCTAGCTCTGCCTCTCCGGTTGACCGACTACCGGGTTGGCTGGCCGCTGCCACGGGAAACCTTGTACCGGCCCGTTCCAGAATGCCGGGAATGCAGCCTGCCTAATGGGAAAACGGAATCCAGCTGCCGAGGGGGACTAATGGAGCGATTCGACCTTCTCCATACGATTCACAAGGCACTGCGGCACGCCATGATCACTTTCAACCTTCAGTCCGGTAAGACCGACTTCACCAACCTTGATGCGGTAAGGGCGCTCACCGCCTCGTGGAACGAGCTGGGGGACAATCTCGGTTCTCACGCCCGACACGAGAACGAAGTCATCTTCCCTCTGCTCCATGACCGCGCTCCCGGCGAGCCGCGCCATCCATACGGATGGGCAGAGGAGGTCGAAGGCCTCCGTGACGACCACGCGAGAATCGAGCGCCTCGAGACCGAGATCGGCGACCTCTTGCAGCAGATCACCCAGGTGCCAGAGCCTTCCAAACGGCGGCTCCTCGGGCGCGAGCTCCACCGTTCGATTCAGCGCTACACGGCGATGTGCCTGCTGCATTTTGACGACGAGGAGCGTCACTTCATGCCTCGCGTATGGGCGCTTTATGACGACGAGGAGCTCGCCGGCACGTTTGAGCGAGTCATGGCGATGGTCAGCCCCAAGGAACGTGAGTACGGGATGGCGCACATGGTCGAGGCGCTCGATCCTCTCGAGCTCGAGGAGCTTCGGGCACAGATGCCGATGGCGGACTGATCGCCCAGCGGAAGTCCGCCCCCTGGGGTAACCGCTGCGCGGGACGCCGAATCCAGCCAGCACAGAGGATGATAGGAGATTAACCACCGGCTGACTGCCGTCCCATGGACGAGGCGGGCAAGAACAGTGAGGTTACAAGATGAGCAACGTCCCCGAGTCGGACGAGGTCCTCGCCACCATGTGGCGGCTGGCGCAGGCGCGGCGGCTGGTCCGGTTCTGCGAGGAGCATGGACTTGGTGAGCCGGGCTATGACGAGGGCGTCGCCGAGATCCTCGACAGGGTGAACAACATGCCTGACCTCTCCGAGATTCTGGACGAGAACGGCAAGGTCAAGCCTGACCTGGTCGACATCCAGTACGTGGAGGAGCGCACGCGATAAGCCAGGCAAGTTCAAGTTACATTAAGAATGATATCCTTCAATTCAATCAGAGTTTCGATTCGATAGCTGGCACGTGAAAAGTCACCTGCCTTTGTAAAGTCGTTGTGGACAATGACACACTCAATACCCGCCGCAACGGCGGAGTTCAGCCCCCTGGATGAATCCTCGACAACCAGTGTCTCTTCTTTGCTGGCTCCGAAGCGCTTGAGGGCGGTCAGGTATGGCTCCGGGTGCGGCTTGGTGAGCTGATAGTCGTCGCGAACAAGAACGAATTCCATAAATTGTTGAATCTGGCGCTTTTCATGGATGATGTCAAAATCCGAACGTCTTGCGGTCGTCACGATGGCCATGCGGACGTATTTTGACAGTTCGGCAAGAGTCTCAACGACGCCCACAATCTCAATGGCTTCTGTCCGCAGATATTCCTGATAATAATCATTACGAACCGCACGCCGCCTGCTGATGGTCTGCTCATCTATACCGGCCGCCCTGGCTTGGGCCCAGGTGCCCAGTCCCTGGTTCATGTCCCTGAGGTATCGATCCTTGTCCAAAGTAAAGCCAATGTCTGCCAGGGCGCGTTCTGCAGCTTTGTAATACCAGAATTCGGTATCCACCAGAACACCGTCATGATCGAAGAGTATGTATTTCTTCAGGGAGCGCGCCGCCACAGCCGCAGCGTAACATCACGTTCAGGAGCCTGCGTCAGCCCGAATTTCCACCGGACCTGCGACGCCACCAGCTGGGCAACTAAACGCTGCCGTACTTTGCGGCTGTAGGCGAAGAACAACAATAAGAAAAGGCCACCCTCAGCGCTGAGAGTGGCCCGTGACCTGGGTCGGGGTGGCCGGATTTGAACCGGCGGCCTCTTCGTCCCGAACGAAGCGCGCTGCCAAGCTGCGCTACACCCCGCTAACCGCCCGAGAAGTCTAGCTGATCCCGGCTACGAGCGTGAGCAGCGTAGCCTCAGGCCGGCAGCAGAACCGGACCGGCGCGTAAGGCGACGTGCCGAGCCCATCCGACACGTGCAGCCATGGCTCGCTGTCCGCCCCGGTGCCGGGGTAACGGTGCAGGCCGCTGGCCAGCTCCCGGCTGATCCCGCAGTTGGTGACCAGTGGGCCCGTGCCAGGCAGCCGGATCTGGCCGCCGTGGGTGTGGCCCGCCAGCAGCAGCTCGAAGCCATCTGCGGCGAACCGATCCAGCACCGCGGGCTCGGGCGAGTGCATGACGCCAAGCCGCAGGTCAGCGGTGCGGTCAGCGGTTCCCGCTACCTCTTCGTACCGGTCCCTGCCGACGTGCGCGTCGTGCACGCCCGCCACCTCGACGTCATGGTCGCCGACCTTGATCCGGCCCCGCCGATTGCTGGCGTTAAACCAGCCCGCGCTCTCCATGCCGGTCCCGAGCTCCGCCCAGGGCAGGTCGTCGACATCGTGCGCGTGCTCGTCGGCGCTCGTCCGCCACAGGTACCGCGCCGGATTGCGGGGCTTCGGCGCGTACAGGTCATTGGAGCCGTACACGAACACCCCCGGCCGATGCAGCAGCGGCCCGAGTGAGGTCAGGAACGGGCCGACGGCCTGCGGGTGTGCGATCGAGTCGCCCGTGTTCACCACCAGGTCCGGCTCCAGCGCATCGAGCGTGCGCAGCCAGGACATCAGCCGGTGCCGGCCGGGCGTCAGATGCGCGTCCGAGATGTGCAGTATGCGGAGAGGTGGGGCGCCTGCCCTCAGGACCGGTACCTCGATCCGGCGCAGCGCGAACCAGTTCCGCTCGATGACCGACGAGTAGCCGATGCCCGCGACGGCCGCCACGGCGGCGGCCTTGACGACGGTTCGTGCTCGCATCCGTCTATCGTGCCACGGCCGCGGCAGTGCGCCGGCCTCACCGGCCGACGGCCTGAACGCGGCAGGATAGGGCCATGCCGACACTTAAGGAACAGCTCAGGGCCGATCTCACCACAGCGATGAAGGCGCGGGATGAGACGCGCACCCGCACGCTGCGGATGGCTCTTACTTCGATTACTAACGAGGAGGTATCCGGCGCGGCCGCCCATGACCTCACTGACGACGAGATCATCAAGATCCTGACCAGGGAGGCCAGGAGGCGCCGGGAAGCGGCGACCGCCTTCGCCGAGGCTGGGCGGGCCGATCAGGCCGCCGCCGAGCGAGCGGAAGAAGACGTCCTATCCGCCTACCTGCCCGCCCAACTCGACGACGAAGAACTCACCGGCCTCGTGGCCGCCGCCATCGCCGAGACCGGCGCCTCGGGTCCCGGCGGGATCGGGCAGGTCATGAAGGCGGTCACACCGAAGGTGGCGGGCCGAGCCGACGGCGGCCGGGTCGCGGCCATGGTGCGCAGCCAGCTCACGAGCTCATAGCCGGGGCGAGCATGACTCGCTGCATCAGGGGGTTTTCGTCGGGGTGGGCGTGGGTGGTCCGCGTTTGGGTCCGGTCGTGCAGCCCGGGCTGGGGCTGGGATTGGGAGTAGGAGTGGCGCCTGTGTTCGGCGGATTGCAGCTGCTGGTCGGGGCGCCGAAACCGCCGCCCTCTGAGAAGTACGAGCCAGGCGGATTCGGGAAGCCCAGGTTCGCGCCGAGGTTGGCGTGCAGGAACGTCCATTCCCAGGTTGCGCCGGGCGCGTTATCGCCGAACATCTGACCGGGGCAGACACTGGAGTACCCGTAGAGCGGGTCAGAGGCGTAACAGGAGTGGGCGCCCACCATGGCGCCAGTCGTCGTCGGGGAGCTCGGGTTGAACACGGACACGTAGCCCGCCAGGGTTGGAGTCCAGCCGGCGAACGCGGCGTAGAAGCCGCCGTCGGCCGTGCCCGTTTTCGCCGCGGCGGTGTGGCCGAACGAATCCCGGCCCGCGGCGGTACCCGGTGGCTGCAGCACGCGCTGCAGGATGTAGTTAGCAGCGGCGGCTACGGTCGATGGGATGGCCTGATGACACACGTTCGGCTTGGTCGGGAGCTGCTGGCCGGTGGACATCACCTGGACCTTCACGATGGCCTGCGGGCTGCAGTAGACCCCGCCGGCCGCCACGGTGGCATAGGCGCCCGCCATGCTCATGGGCGAGACGCCGACCGAACCGAGGGTGAAGCTTGAGTACCAGTCCGCCGACTCCAGGCCGAGATTCTTGTCCGGCTCGAGTAGCGGAGTCCCGTCAGCCCTGGTCATGCCCATGGCCACGGCGGTCTTGACCACGTTACACAGCCCGACCTGCTTCTCCAGGTTGACGAAGTAGGTGTTGACCGACTCGACTGTGGCCTCGCCGAGCATGTACGTCTCCGAGCCCTTGAAAGCGGCCTCCGCGTTGGCGAACGGGTGCGGCACGACGTATCCGCCCGAGCAGCTGAAGAACGGGCCGACCGTCTCCGGATTCTGGATGCTGATCTTGTGCCCGAACGGATACCCCTGCTCGAGGGCCGTGATCAGCGTGAAGATCTTCGATGAGGAGCCGGTCTGCACGCCGTATGGGTCGCCGCCGTACTGGGAGTTGACGGCGTAGTCGATGCTGTCCTGACCGGGGCCGGAACCGTAGGGCCGATTCACCGCGATGGCGCGGATCGCGCCGGTACCCGGCTGGATGAGCACCTCGGTATCGGCGTTGTTGCCGGGATTAGCTGATGGGTTATTAGGCGGCAGCACGTGGTTGACGGCGTTGTCAGCGGCGCGCTGATCCTGCGTACTCATAGTGGTATAGATGGCCAGGTCACCGGAGTTGTTGATCTGGCGCCAGATCGCTGGGTAGCTATTGCGGAGCACGTGCGTGACGTAGTCGCAGAAGAACGCGGCGTTGGCCGCCTGCGGACTGGTGCAGCCGGTGTGCAGGGGCGCGTACGAGCGGTGCAGCACGATGGGCGCCGCCGCGGCCGCGAGATAGGTGGCGTGCGAGATGTAGTGCAGCTGCCACATTCGCTGCAGAACCGTATTGCGACGGTCTTTGGCCGGGCCGGGATGGGCCACTGGGTCGTAGAGGGTCGGGTACTGGACGATGCCGGCCAGCAGTGCTGCCTGCGGCAGGGTCAGCTGCGACGCGTGCTCGCTGAAATAGACCTCCGACGCTACCTCGATGCCCCAGGCGTGGTTGGCGAAGTAGGCGACGTTGAGGTATGAGGCCAGCAGCTCGTTCTGGGTCAGCACGTGCTCGACGTCCGCGGCCAACCGCAGATCCTGGATCTTGCGGCGCAGATCCGGGTAGATGGCCTTGCTGATCGCGTCCTGGTTGGTGCCCGCCTGCAGCACCTTCACGTTCTTGACGTACTGCTGCGCGATGGTGGAAGCGCCCTGCAGCCCGCTGTTGCCGGAGTTGTGTAGCAGGGCCCGCACGGTGCCGCGCGGGTCGAGAGCGCCCTGAGAGTAAAAGCTGCTGTCCTCGATCGCCACGATGGCATTCCGCATAACCGGCGCGACCTGCTCGTAGCTGACCGGCACGCGGTACACGTCGTACGGGTAGAGGTACGTAATGACGTTCCCCTGGGAGTCGTACAGCACCGAGCGCACCGGCGCCGCGCCGAGCTTGCCAACGGACAACTCGTTGAAGGTCTTCGCGGTGTCCCTGGCGGCGATGCCGGCGATGGTCACCACGGGGATTACGGACGCGGCTACCAGCAGAGCGGCCGCGGCGGTCACGACAAGGAGGCGGACAACAGTCTCCGGCAGGGCGCCGGCGCGGCGAACGGGGAGGAGCACCCGAACAGGCTACGCTGCATCAGCAGTCGCTAGCCAATACCCCGCAGATCGCAGTCCGAAACCGACTCGTGCGCGGGATCGGCGTCACTGTCTGTAATCAAATGACAACGGAAGGACGTTGCCGCTGCTCAGCGCGCCCGCAGTGTAGCTGCTAGTCGCTTGTGTCTGTATAGCTCAACTGGGCTATTCATGAATGGACCCGCTGGGGTCTAGCGCTGCGCGCGAGACTTCCGTAAGTTACTCTTCCGCGACCATCACTCGTCGGAGCCTGACGCCCCGAGTCGGCTCCGGACCGCAACCAAACGCCACCGAGGCGTGATTACCCCCCTGCGGGCGTGACGATCAGAGGAGCTGGGCCACATGTGGATCACGGACTGGACTGCGCGTGCCGCGTGCAAGGGAACTGACCCGGACGAACTCTTCGTCCAGGGCGCGGCGCAGAACCGGGCCAAGCTGATCTGCCGCGGTTGCCAGGTGCGGACTGAATGCCTGGCTGACGCTCTGGACAACCGCATCGAGTTTGGTGTCTGGGGCGGGATGACCGAGCGGGAGCGCCGGGCGCTGCTGCGCCGGCGACCGGATGTCACTTCGTGGCGCGAGCTCCTGGAGAACGCGCGGAACCACTACGAGCGCACCGGGGATGAGCTCGTCGCAAGCTAGCTGCCGGTCAGCCAGTGCCCGGTTAAGACGCCGCCGTGGCCGCACGGGCAGTGCTGGCCTTGAAGAACTGTGCTGGCTTAAGAAACTGTGCTGGCTTAAGAATCTGTGCTGACCGCGAAGGCCTCGCCAATAAGGCGCAGGCCGTCGAGATCGTGCACGTCCTCCGGTTGCGCCGGAATCTCCGCCACAGGGACTAGCGGGTGTGCCGCCGTGAAGTGTTCGGCCGCGCGCTGCTGCACGGCCGCGAGTTCCATCCGGTCCGCGTGCAGTCGAAGCGCGGCGAGGGCGAGGACGCGCGCCGCCCCCTCCGGCGTGTCATCTGATCCGGCCTCGCTGGCTGGGGATCCGTTCGGCCCCGCTGACTGAAGGACTTCGGCGGCGGCAAGGCTCCTGGCGGCCGACAACCGCGCGGCGGGCAGCAGCTGCACCCGGTTGAGAATCAGCCCAGCCAGCGGCATCCGCTCGGTGTCGAGTCGCTCGACGAAATACGACGCCTCCCGTAGCGCGTCGTTTTCTGGCGCGGCCACGACGAGGAATGCGGTGCCCGGCGCCCGCAGCAGCTGGTAGGTGTACTCGGCGCGCTCGCGGAAGCCGCCGAACATGGTGTCCAGGGCGGTCACGAACGTCTGCACATCCCTGAGCACCTGGGTACCGAGGATCTTGGTCAGCACACCCGTCACCACACCGAACCCCGCGTTCAGCACGCGCAGGTAGGCGCGGCCGCCGACCTTAGCCGGGGCAGTCAGCAGCCGGAGCAGACGGCCGTCCAGGAACCGGGAGAGCCGCTGCGGCGCGTCGAGGAAGTCCAGGGCGGACCGGCTCGGCGGAGTGTCCACGACGATCAGGTCCCACTCGTCGGCCCGGCGCAGCTGGCCGAGTTTCTCCATCGCCATGTACTCCTGCGTCCCGGCGAAGCTGGACGACAGCGACTGGTAGAAGGGGTTCGCGAGAATCTGGGCCGCGCGGTCCGGATCGGCGTGCTGCTCGACGATCTCATCGAAGGTGCGCTTCATGTCGAGCATCATGGCGTGCAGGCTGCCTGCCGAATCGGCCCCGTTACCCTCTGTAGCGTCGCGGGGAGCGGGCCGCACCCCTGGCACGAGCCTCGGCGTGTTGTCGAGGGACGTCAGTCCCATCGACTGAGCCAGCCTGCGGGCCGGATCGACGGTCAGGACAACCACATGCCTGCCGCGCTCGGCTGCCCGCAGCCCGATGGCCGCCGCGGCCGTCGTCTTGCCCACCCCGCCTGCGCCGCAGCACACGATGATGCGCGTCCTGCGGTCGTCGATGAGCCGGTCGACGTCAAGATGCGGGGGACGGCGAGTGGTCATCATGCTGCCTTCTGCTCGCGGAGCGCCGCCGCAAGCCGGTAGAGGCCCGCCAGGCCGATGCCGCCGCTGATCCACGGCAGCCGGTAGCGCGGCAGGCCGGCCGCATCGAGACGGTCTTCCTGCAGACTCTGCGCGGCTACGGTCCTGGCCTGGTCACGCACCTCGGCGGCGAGCGCCGCGGTCAGATCGGGGCTGTGATTCAGGCCAGCCGATTTCAGGCCCAGCGCGAGCAGTCCCTCGTCGAGGTTCCCGGCGGCGGCTGCCTGAACCTGATCGGACGGCAGCGCGAGCGGCCTGGTCATGTTGACGATGATCCCGCCGGCCCGCAGCCCGCCGAGCGTGTGCAGTTCCGCTATGCCGTCGATCGTCTCCTGAACTGGCATCTCCTCGAGCACGGTGACGAAATGCACGACGGTCTGCGGGGATGAGATCACCCGCTGCACCGTGTCGGCGTGACCGCGGATGGGCCCGACCCTGGCCAGGTCGGATACCTCGCTGGAGACGTTGAGGAACCTGGCGATCCGGCCGGTCGGCGGGGCGTCCATGACGACCGCGTCGTACACGGGGCGGCCGCCGGGGGCCTTCCGCCGTACCGCCTCGGCTGCCTTACCGGTCAGCAGCACGTCGCGAAGTCCTGGTGCGATGGTGGTGGCGAAGTCCATGACACCGAGCCGGGCGAGGGCGCTGCCTGCATGGCGCAGGTTGTAGAACATCTCGAGGTACTCGGTCAGGGCTGACTCCGGATCGGCCACCAGGGCGAACACGTCCCCGCCCTCGTGCGCCTGCGTGCCCAGCCCGACACCGATCCGCCGCTCGGCGTAGGGCAGTGGCGGCACGTCGAACAACTGCGCGATGCCCTGGCGCCCCTCGACCTCCATGAGCAGCACATTCCTGCCGTCGGCGGCCAGCGCCAGGGCCAGGGCGCCCGCCACTGTCGTCTTGCCCGTACCGCCCTTGCCGGTGACGACGTGCAGCCGGACGCCATCCCAGTCGGTGTCACGCGCAGCCACGATTGGAGGTTATCCGGGCCAGGGACCGGGCGGCGTCGACCGGTTGCTGCTGATGGGTGGCGTGGGTCACTAGGCTGGGTTACGGCGGGTGAGGGGACTGCCCGCCGAGACAGGGGCCTGCACAGGGAAGAAGGTGCTCAGGCCATGGAAGCCGGTATCGCGGTCGCCGTGATCGTCGTGCTGATCGGACTCATCCTGCTGGGCAGGATGCCCAAGATCGTCCAGCAGTACGAGCAGGGAATCATCTTCCGATTCGGCCAGGTGCTGCCCGGCACTCGCGGGGCAGGGCTGACCTGGATTAGGCCGATTGGCGACAAGATCGTCAAGGTCAACAGGCAGATCGTCGCCATGGGCGTGCCCGCTCAGGAGGGCATCACCCGTGACAACGTCAGCGTGCGGGTTGATGCCGTCGTCTACTTCAAGGTGGTCGACCCGATCAAGGCCACCATCAACGTGCAGGACTACATGAACGCGATCTCGCAGCGGGCCCAGACTTCGCTGCGATCGATCATCGGGCAGTCCGAGATGGATGAGCTACTCGCCGAGCGGGACGAGGTCAACCGGCGCCTGTGCACAATCATCGACGCCGGGACCGAGGGCCCGTGGGGGGTGAAGGTCGAGAGCGTCGAGATCAAGGACGTTTCGCTGCCCGAGGGCATGAAGCGGTCCATGTCGCGGCAGGCGGAGGCCGAGCGGGAGCGGCGGGCGCGGATTATTACCGCGGACGGCGAGTTCCAGGCGTCGAAGCGACTCGCCGCCGCGGCCAACGTCATGGCCCGCGACCCGGCGGCCCTGCAGCTGCGGCTCCTGCAGACCGTGGTCGAGGTGGCAGCCGAGCGCAACAGCACGCTGGTGATGCCGCTGCCGGTTGAGCTGCTGAGGTTCTTCGAGCGGTTCACCCCCGGCGCAAGCGATTCCCGGGCCGAGGCCGGCGAGGCCGAGGCCAGCAGCGAGCCGCCGGACATCGGCGATGATGACGTCAAGGCGCTGGAGAGCGAGGCGCAGTCGGACGCGCACTCGCTGGCGGATTCCGCTGGCAGTGCGATAGAGAATGCTGCCACCGGTCCGGCAGCCATTTCCGCTGTCGGTGACTCACTGGATATTCCTGAGGTCCCGGATATCCCCGAGCTGTCTCCGGAGGAGAAAGGCGACATCGGCACGGTGCATCACGACAAGCGCGGCGGCTCGCAGCGCTCGACGGACGGGACTGGCGAGGGGACAGAAAGCGACTAACCCGCGGCCAGAGCCGCTACGACCGGGCGCGCCCGGCGCGCTTCCGGTGCACTAAGGTTCCGGCTATGGCCAAATGGGAGTACGCAACGGTGCCGCTGCTCGTGCACGCGACCAAGCAGATCCTGGACAACTGGGGCGATGACGGCTGGGAGCTTGTCGCTGTCGTGCCAGGCCCCAACCCGGAGCAGCTCGTTGCCTACCTCAAGCGAGTCAAAGAATGAGCGACGACGGCGCGGCGCAATCGCCTGAGGGGCGGCTCGCAGCCCTTGGCCTCACGCTGCCGCCGGTGGTCCCGCCGGTCGCCGCGTACGTGCCGGCCGTCCGGTCGGGTAACACCGTCTACACGGCCGGCCAGGTTCCGATGGCCGACGGTCAGCTCCTCTCCGCGGGCAAAGTGGGCGCCGAAGTGGGGGCAGCAGAGGCCGCGGCACTGGCCCGCACCTGCGCGCTGAACGCCCTGGCGGCGGCGGCGTCGGTAGCCGGTGGATTGTCCGCCATCAGCCGTGTCGTCAAGGTAACCGGATTCGTGGCCAGCGCTCCGGATTTCACCGGCCAGCCCCAGGTGGTGAACGGCGCCAGCGAACTGCTGCTCGAGATCTTCGGCGAGGCCGGCCGGCACGCCCGCAGCGCCGTGGGCGTCGCGGTGCTCCCGCTCAACGCGCCGGTCGAGATCGAGCTGACCGTCGAGGTCCGGGACTAGGTCGCGGGCCGGAGACACGACGTGCCAGAAGATTCGGCGAAGACTGCCGACATCCGGCTGCCAGGCGCGCTCGGCGAGGCCGCCCGCGCCGTCCTGTCCGGCCGCCAGCAGCCGGCGGTGCCACGCGACGCGGCGACGGTCATGCTGCTGCGAGCAGGGTCGGCCGGCCTTGAGGTGTACATGCTCCGGCGGCAGGCATCGATGTCCTTCGCACCAGGCGCGTACGTCTTCCCCGGCGGATCCGTGGACACGCGGGACGCCGACGAAGAGGTGGCCTGGGCCGGGCCGGACGCCGCCGAGTGGGGCCGGGTTTTCTCCGCGCCCCCGTCACTGGCGAGGGCGCTGGTATGCGCCGCAGTCCGGGAGACCTTCGAGGAGTCTGGCGTCCTGCTGGCTGGCGAGTCGCCGGCGTCGGTGGTCGCCGACACGACGAGCGAGGACTGGGAGGCCGACCGCCGCGGGCTGCTCGACCGGTCGGTCTCGCTGGGTGAGCTGCTGAACCGCCGGGGGCTGGTGCTGCGCGCCGATTTGCTGCGTCCGTGGTCGCGCTGGATCACGCCGGTCGTCGAGCCGCGCCGTTTTGACACTCGGTTCTTTGCCGCGGCGCTCCCGCCTGGCCAGCGCACCAGGGACGTCGGCGGCGAGGCGTCCGAGGTCGCCTGGGTTCGCCCGGCCGACGGGCTGGCGGCGGGGCGGCGAGGAGAGATCCGGCTGTTTCCCCCCACGATGGTGTCGCTATCGGAACTGGCCGAGTGCGGGGACCTCGAAACGGTGCTGTCCGGACCGCGGCACGTGGCGCCGATCGTTCCTGAGGTGCACGAGCGCGAGGGTGCTGTCTTTCTGACCGTGCCCGGCCTTAGCGGGTTCCCGTCACGGCAGGACGGTGCCCCGTGACCGCGGACCAGGCCGCCGGCCAGATCGACGGCTCGGGCACCAGCCGGGCCCGGTGCGTGCTCGCGCCCAATCCCGGCATGATGACGCTGGATGGCACCAACACCTGGCTGATCGCCGAGCCCGGCTCCGAAGCGGTGGTCGTCATCGACCCCGGCCCGGACGACGAGCCACACCTGCAGCGCGTCTGCCGGGAGGCGGCCGAGCGCGGTCAGCGGGTCGTGAGCATCGTCCTCACTCACCGTCACCTCGACCACTCGGCGGGAGCGCCTCGGCTGGCCGAGCTGACGGGTGCGCCGGTACGAGCGGTCGATCCCGCGCACCGGCTCGGCAGCGAGGGCCTCACGCCCGGCGACGTGGTGGGCGCGGGCGGCTGTGAGCTGCGCGTCATCAAGACTCCTGGTCACACATCCGACTCGGTCAGCCTGCACCTGCCCGCCGACGGCGTGGTGCTCACCGGCGACACCGTGCTCGGCCGCGGCACAGCCGTCATTGCCGAGGACGGCAGCCTGGGTGATTACCTGGCCTCGCTGGCGCGGCTGCGGCTGCTGACCGACGAGACCGGTCTGCAGGCACTGCTACCCGGACACGGGCCCCTGCTTTCCGACCCGGCCGCGGTGCTTGACTTCTATCTCACGCACCGGGCCGAGCGGCTGGACGAGGTGCGTGCCGCCCTGGTGGCCGGCGACCGGTCTCCAGGCGAGATCGTCCCCCGGGTCTACGCGGCTGTGGACCAGGCGCTCTGGCCGTTTGCAGCGTCATCTGTGCGCGCGCAGCTGCGCTACCTCGACGAGCAGGGCGAGCTGCCACCCGGAGTCACCTACTGACGGCCCTTCGACGGCGCCGGACCAAACTACCGGGCGCGCTTGCGGAGCCGGTCCATGTCCGTGATCAGGACTGACTTGGCGGCAAGCTGAATCCAGCCACGAGCGGCGAAGTCGGCGAGCGCCTTGTTGACGGTTTCCCTGGATGCCCCGACGAGCTGGGCCAGCTCTTCCTGCGTCAGGTCGTGGTTGACCTGGACGCCCAGCATGCCCGGCGTGCCGAACCGCTCGGACAGGTCAAGCAGCGCCTTAGCCACCCGGCCGGGTACGTCGGTGAAGACCAGGTCGGCCTTGACCTCATTGATCCGCCGCAGCCGCTGGGCGAGCGCCTGCAGCATGTGCATCGCGACCTCGGATCGGGTCGACAGCCAGGACCGCAGGTCATCGTGTGCGAGCCCGGCCAGCTCGGCGCTGGTCACCGCGGTCGCGCTCGACGTCCTCGGGATGGGATCGAACAGCGACAGCTCACCGAACATCTCGCCAGGGCCGTGCACGCTCAGCAGGTTCTCCCGGCCGTCCGGCGCCGCCTTCGTGAGCTTGATCTTCCCCGACAGGATGATGTAGAGCTTGTCGCCGGGGTCGCCCTCGGCGAAAAGCCGCTCGCCGCGGTCCAGGTGCACGTTGATGATTCCCGCCCGGAGCGCGCTGGCGTCCTCGTCGCCCAGCGTCTCGAACAGCGGCGTCTCCCTCAGTACGTCGTCAACGTGGGTCGTCATGAACCCCTCCACGGCCTGCGCGGACTACCTGGGACGAGAGTAGCGGGTGGTCGTCCTTATCCGGGCGGGTGGCTTGCGGCCAGCCGCTCCCGGCACTCGACGATCTCGGCTTCGGCCACGTCGACTCCCACCCAGGTCGACGCCTCGACCACCTTGTCGGGCTCGAGTGCCTTGTACACCTCGAAGAAATGCGAGATCTCCAGCTGGTCAAATTCCGGTACATCGGATATGTCATGCAGATGCGCCATCCGCGGGTCGGTGGCCGGCACGCACAGCACCTTGTCGTCTGCGCCCTTCTCATCCCGCATCCGGAACATGCCGATGGCTCGGCAGCGGATCTGGCAGCCAGGGAAGGTGGGCTCTTCGAGCAGGACCAGGGCGTCCAGCGGGTCCCCGTCGTCGGCGAGCGTGTCCTCGATGAAGCCGTAGTCGGCCGGGTAGCGAGTCGAGGTAAACAGCATCCGGTCCAGCCGGATCCGTCCCGTCTTGTGGTCCATCTCGTACTTGTTACGCTGCCCCTTGGGAATTTCGATGATGACCTCGAACTCCACGCCTTGCCCCCAGCGCATCGGTGGCCGATTCTGCTTGCCTTCGAAACCTAGCGCGCGAGCGCACATCGGAAAGGGAACGGGGTGTCTGGACGTCGCGGCCGCCTGCTGCCGGCTGCCATGGGCGTGCTGTGCGTGTTCACTATCGTGGCAGGCCTCACCGTGGCGAGGCTGCTGCCGCATCGGCTCGCTCTCTGGCGGCCCTCGTCCATCGCGGCTAGCCGGCTGGCGCCGGGGGCAGCGGTGCTCGATCCCGCGAGCGGCATAGCGGCCGCTGACGGTGTGACTGCAGCAGGGGTCAGCCGGGCTCTCGCGCCGGTCGTGGCCTCTCCGGCCTTCGGGCCGTCGCTCGGTGTGCTGGTGACCAGCCTCGCCACCGGGCAGGTGCTGTACGCGAGCAACGCCACCTCAGGGTTCACTCCGGCGTCCACCAACAAGCTGGCGACGGCTGCTGCCGTGCTGAGGGTGCTCGGACCCGCGGCCCGGCTCAGTACGAAGGTTGTGCAGGGGGCCGGCCCCGGCTCCATCGTCCTGGTCGGCGGCGGAGACCCTACGCTCGCGGCAGGTCCGCCGCCAGCCACTCAGTACCCGCAGCCGGCCACGCTGGCCGACCTCGCCCGGACCACCGCACGGGCGCTGCAAGCGCGCGGCGTGCACAAGATCCAGCTCGGCTACGACACGTCCCTGTTCACGGGGCCTGGGTTCGGGCCGGGCTGGACGCCGGCTTACGTGTCGAGCGGCAACGTCACCCTCGTCACGCCGCTAGAGGTCGACCAGGGTCGGGTGACCCCGGCGGGCACGCCAGTCGACGCCAACGCCGGCGGCGCGCGCTCGGCCGATCCTGCTCCGGACGCCGCAGCCGCGTTCGCTCGGTTCCTGGCCGCCGACGGGATCGCCGTCACCGGATCGCCCGCCCAGGTCGTGGCGCCAGCCCGGGCCGCCACCATCGCCCGGGTGCAGTCACCTCCGCTGGCGCAGATCGTTTACTGGATGCTCGAGCAGAGCAACAACGTCATCGCGGAGAATCTCGCCCGCCAGGTGGCGATCGCTACCGGAAGGCCCGCCTCCTTCAGCGGCGCAGCGGCCGCGGTGACCGCAGAGCTGCGCGGCCTGGGCGTCACCGGTGCGCTCCAGCTCTTTGACGGCAGCGGCCTGTCACCTGCAGACAAGATCGCGCCTGCCTCGCTGGTCCAGATCGTCCGGCTGGCCGCGGCCACTCCCCGGCTGCGGTCGATGCTGACGGGGCTGCCGGTCGATGGCTTCTCTGGCACGCTCGGCCCCGGTGGCAGCGCCTTCGGGCCTGGTGGCAGCGACGCGCTCGGCATGGTACGCGCCAAGACCGGCAACCTCGACCAAGTCGCAGCGCTGGCCGGCAGCGCGTACGCGAAGAACGGTCAGCTGCTCGTCTTCGCCGTCATGGCCGATCACCTCTCCACGGCCCCGGGCGCGCTGACGCAGGCTGCCACGCAAATGGTGACGCTTGCGAACGCGCTGGCCGGCTGCGGTTGCCGATAGCAATTTCGCCGCCCGTGGCCCGGCAGGGACGAACTGGCGCGGCGGCACGTACGGTGGAGGCATGAGCACCACTCAGATGATCGACTGGCAGGTGGCGACGTCCACCGGCGTGCGCTGGGTCAGGCCGGGGCCCCAGGTCAGCATGGCCGAAGCCAGGAAGGTCGTGGCCGAGCTACGGCAGCTCGCGGCCGCAGTCGCCGAGCCGGTCCGGGCGCTCACTGGCCTGCCGGGCTCTGCCGATGACGGCAAGGTCGCCGTGGTCGACCGGCCTGGCTGGATCAGGGCCAATGTGGACGGCTTCCGCGTGGTGCTCGACCCCCTCGTCCAGCGGCTGTCGGAAACCTCCAACGTGCCACAGCCAGGTCCGCTGATCTCGGCGGTGGGCTCGCGGGTGACCGGCATGCAGGCCGGGCTGATCCTGGCGTACCTGGCGAGTCGGGTGCTCGGCCAGTACGAGCTGTTCCTGCCACCCGATCCGGACGCGCCGGGCGAGGACGCGCCAGCCGGCCGGCTGACGCTCGTCGCTCCGAACATCGTCATGGTCGAGCGCGAGCTCGACGTCGACCCGCATGACTTCCGCCGCTGGGTTTGCCTGCACGAGGAGACGCACCGCACGCAGTTCACCTCGGTGCCCTGGCTGCGGCCCTACGTGCAGCAGCAGATGTCGGACTTCCTGCTGGCCTCTGACCTTGATCCTGCGTCGATCCTGGACCGGCTGCGAGCGGCTGCCGACGCGGTCGCCGGTGCGGTGCGCGGCGGCGACGGGGACAGCCTCATCGAGGCGATCCAGACGCCGCGTCAGCGCGAGATCCTGGACCGGATGACCGCGGTCATGACCCTGGTCGAGGGCCACGGCGACTACGTCATGGACGCGGTCGGGCCTGAGGTCGTCCCGTCAGTGGCGGAGATTCGCGCGAAGTTCACGGCACGCCGCGGGTCGGCGGGCCGGATGGAGCAGGCGATCCGCCGGATCCTCGGCATCGATCTCAAGATGAAGCAGTACGAGCAGGGCTCGCGATTCGTCCGGACGGTGGTCGCAGAGGCCGGGATGCCCGCGTTCAACAAGGTGTGGACCTCACCCGACACGCTGCCGACTAAGGACGAACTGGCGAATCCGCGGTCCTGGCTGGAGCGAGTGGACGGTACTCAGGCTGGCCCGGCGGACGCTGCTGAGGGTGATGACCCGCCGCTGGACGCCAGCTCGGCTGACTGAGCCGACGGGACTGATCTCAGGTGGGCCCGCACCCGGCAGTGGCAGCTGTGCGGCATGCCGTCCGGGCCAGCCTTGTCCACCTCGAGCCCGGTGACCGGGTTCTGGTCGCGTGCTCGGGCGGTGCGGACTCGCTCGCGCTGGCGGACGCGCTCGCCTTCGAAGCGCCCAAGGCAGCGATCATGGCCGGCGGGATCACTGTCGACCACGGCCTCCAGCCCGGTTCGGCCGGCCGGGCAGAGCAGGTGACGCGGCTCATGGCGAGGCTCGAGCTCAGCCCGGTGCTCTCCGTTGCCGTGCGGGTGACTGGCCCTGGCGGGCCTGAGGGTGCCGCCCGGGCCGCCAGGTACGCAGCGCTCGACCAGGCGGCCGACGAAACAGGAGCCGCCGCCATCCTGCTCGGCCATACGCTCGACGACCAGGCCGAGACCGTGCTGCTCGGCCTCGCCCGCGGCTCGGGGGCGAGGTCACTCGCGGGAATGGCCGCGAAGACGGGCCGCTACCTGCGGCCGCTCCTGCAGATCCGTCGCGATCAGACCAGGGCGGCCTGCGAGGCGGTCGGGCTCGAGCCGTGGGAGGACCCGCACAACCGTGATCTCGCTTTCACCAGAGCCCGGATCCGCTGGCAGCTCATGCCGATGGTCACCGAAGTGCTCGGATCGGGCGCGGCCGAGGCCCTGGCCAGGACGGCGGATTTGCTGCGTGCCGATGCTGACGCCCTGGACGGCCTTGCCGCCGCGCAGGTTGCCGCGCTGGGCGGGACGGCTGCCGTGGCGGACCAGGGCTGGCTGGTCGCTGACCTGGCAGCGCTGCCAGCTGCCGTCCGGCGCCGGGCGCTGCGCCTGGCGGCGATCGGCGCAGGGTCGCCGCCAGGCTCGCTATCGCACCGGCACGTCGAGAGCCTTGACGAGCTCGTGACCGCCTGGCACGGCCAGCGCCGGACTGACCTGCCAGGCGGCGTGAGAGGTGAGCGCAGGTATGGCAGGCTGCTGCTCACCAGACTGTCAGGCCCGGAGGTCGCTCCCCTGGCCACCACGGCGCGATCGGAGGAACCTGGTGGACGCGAGTGACATGGGAGCAGATCTCAAGGACGTCCTCATCACGGCCGAGCAGCTCAGGGAACGTGTAAGCGAGCTTGCCGCCGAAATCGACGCCGACTACGCCGACCGCGAACTCCTGCTCGTGGGCGTGCTCAAAGGCGCCGTCATGGTGATGGCCGACCTGGCCCGTGCCATGCATCGGCCAGTGGAGATGGACTGGATGGCTATCTCGTCCTACGGCTCGGGTACCAAGTCATCTGGCGTCGTTCGGATTCTCAAGGACCTGGACATTGACATCAGCGGACGCCATGTGCTGGTGGTTGAGGACATCGTGGATTCCGGGCTGACGCTGTCCTGGCTGATTGGCAACCTGCGGTCGCGCGGTCCGGCATCGGTGCAGGTGTGCGTGCTGCTGCGGAAGCCGTCGTCGGACCAGATGGACATCGACGTGGCCTACACAGGCTTCAGCATCGAGGACGAATTTGTCATCGGCTACGGGCTCGACTATGCCGAGAAGTACCGGAATCTGCCGTTCATCGGGACCCTCGCCGAGCATGTCTACCGCCCAGTGGCTGGTTAACCATCCGGGCGCAGCCCGGCGGGAACCGATCTGACGATGAAGTTCGTTAACCTGGGTAAGAGGCGTAAGACGGCCGCCACTGCCCCTGCGCGGTTGCTGCTGTGCCGGCCACGGCCGGCTCGGTGTAACGTCGAGTATTCCTGTGCCGTGGTGGCTGGGAAGAAATAGCCGCGCGTACACGCTGGAATGCACGAAGCCCCGTCGCTGGCCGGCGAGGCGCGAGGCTCGTCAGGAGGGACTGGCCGGACCTGTGGGCCGTTCACCAATGGATCTGAAGCGCATCTTCCGCGGCTGGGTGCTCGCCATCCTCTTTGTCGCCATCATCCTGGTCATCCTGTTCCGGCTCGTCAACACCAGCCCGCAGTACCAGCAGGTGCCGACGTCGCAGGCCATCGCCGCGATCGAGAACGGGAACGTGAAGTCAGTCACGCTCACCGACGTGGACCAGACGATCCAGCTGACCACCAAGGGCGGCCAGAACTGGGAGGCGTCCTGGGTCGGCGGGCAGGGCACCCAGCTTGCCAATGCCCTCCAGCAGCAGGTCAAATCCGGGAACCTGCCCCAGAGCGCCTACACCGTCAAGGTGCCCAAGAGCAGCTCATTCTGGACCCTAATCTTCAGCTACCTGCCGTTCCTCATTATCTTCCTGCTCTTCATGGTCTTCTTGAACCAGATGCAGGGCGGCGGCTCCAGGGTCATGAACTTCGGCAAGTCGAAGGCAAAGCTCATCACCAAGGACACGCCGAAGACCACGTTCTCAGACGTCGCGGGCGCGGATGAGGCCATCGAGGAGCTGCAGGAGATCAAAGAGTTCCTGCAGAGCCCCGGCAAGTTCCAGGCGATCGGCGCCAAGATCCCCAAGGGCGTGCTGCTCTACGGTCCGCCCGGAACGGGCAAGACGCTGCTCGCGAGGGCGGTGGCCGGTGAGGCCGGCGTGCCCTTCTACTCGATCTCCGGCTCGGACTTCGTGGAAATGTTCGTCGGCGTCGGCGCGTCCCGGGTCCGTGACCTGTTCGAGCAGGCCAAGGCCAACGCGCCCGCCATCGTGTTCGTGGATGAGATCGACGCCGTCGGCCGCCACCGCGGGGCGGGCTTCGGCGGTGGCCATGACGAGCGCGAGCAGACGCTGAACCAGCTGCTCGTCGAGCTGGACGGCTTCGACACCAAGGGCGGCGTCATCGTCATCGCCGCGACGAACCGGCCCGACATTCTTGACCCGGCGCTGCTGCGTCCCGGCCGGTTCGACCGCCAGATCGTTGTTGCCCAGCCTGACCTCGCCGGCCGCAAGGGCATCCTGCGGGTGCACGCCAGGGGCAAGCCATTCGGCTCCGACGTGGACCTGGACATTATCGCGAAGCGGACGCCTGGGTTCACCGGCGCCGACCTGGCGAACGTCATCAACGAGGCGGCCCTGCTCACCGCGCGGGCCAACCAGACGCAGATCCAGATGGCCTCGCTGGAGGAGGCCATCGACCGGGTTACCGCCGGGCCCAAGCGCAAGAGCGTGCTGCTGTCGGAGAAGGAGCGCAAGATCATCGCCTACCACGAGGGCGGCCACGCCCTGGTGGGTCACGCGCTGCCGCACGCCGACCCGGTTCACAAGATCACGATCATCCCGCGGGGACGGGCGCTCGGCTACACCGCTGCCGCGCCGTCGGAGGACAAGTTCCTGGTCAGCCGGGCAGAGATGATGGACCAGCTGGCTATGCTGCTCGGCGGGCGGACGGCTGAGGAGCTCGTCTTCCACGAGCCGACCACCGGCGCCGCGAACGACATCGAGAAGGCGTCCCAGATCGCCCGCGGCATGATCACCGAGTACGGCATGAGCGAGCGCCTGGGCGCGCGGAAGTTCGGCAGCGGGGACGGCGAGCCGTTCCTCGGCCGCGAGATGTCGCACGCCCGCGACTACTCCGAGGAGATCGCCTCGGCGATCGACGACGAGGTCCGCAGGCTCATCGAGTCGGCGCACGATGAGGCATGGGAGATCCTGGTCCAGTACCGGGACGTGCTCGACCATCTCGTGCTGCAGCTGCTCGAGCACGAGACGCTGTCCCGCGATCAGGTGCTGGAGATCTTCTCGCCCGTGCACAAGCGCCCCACTCGCGGCTCGTACACCGGTTACGGCAAGCGGCTTCCGTCGGACCGCCCGCCGGTCCTCACCCCTAAGGAACTGGCGCTGACCGCGGCGTCCGATAGCGCCGGAGGGCAGTCTCTGGGCAACGGCCAGTCGTCGAGCGCGGTCGGGCTGCCGGCCGGGTCGGTGCCGCCCGGGACCAGCTCGGGGTACGCCTCGCCGCTGGGCGGCGGATCCCCGCTGGGCGGTGCCACGCCGCTGGGCGGTGCCACGCCGTTGGGCGGTGCCTCGCCACTGGGTGGGGGCTCGTTCGGTGGCGACAGCCAGTCTGGTCCCTCCAGCGGTGACAACGGCGCGCCAGACGGCGAGGGCAGTTGACAGACCCCGGTTTCGACCTTCCTCGCATTGAGCGCGCCGTCAGGGAAATACTGCTAGCGATTGGCGAGGATCCCGAGCGAGACGGGCTGACGGATACCCCGGGCAGGGTCGCACGGGCCATGACCGAGCAGTTCGCGGGCCTGCTGCAAGCGCCACGGGACGTGCTGACGACCGTATTCGACGCCGATCACGAGGAAATGGTCCTCGTGCGTGACATCGAGCTGTACTCGACCTGCGAGCATCACCTCGTGCCGTTTTTCGGGCAGGCGCACGTGGGCTATATCCCTAATGAGAAGGGCCAGATCACCGGCCTGTCGAAGCTGGCCAGGCTGGTCGACGTCTACGCCCGGCGGCCGCAGGTGCAAGAGCGGATGACCAGTCAGATCGCGGACGCCTTGATGGAAATACTGGAACCGCGCGGGGTTATCGTCATAATCGAAGCCGAACATCTCTGCATGTCCATGCGCGGTGTGCGCAAACCCGGCGCGAAGACCGTGACGTCTGCCGTCCGCGGCTCCTTCCTCAGCTCGGAAACCACCCGGCTCGAGGCCATGAGCCTGCTGGCCGATCGCCGCTGACGGCAGAGGACACCAACCAACAGAGTTTGCCGCCCGGCCAGACAGGCGACGACTACGCTCATGCCAGTGAGGCGAGGCCCGACGTTATTGTCCGATATGACTGACCCAACCGGGCAGGCGCCGCCCAAGACGCAGAGCAGCGTCGCGGAGCGGCCGGCGCAGCCTTCGGTCATTCGCGGCGTCGATCTGCGCCAGCAGCTTCGCTGGGTCCCGCTGGGTGCTGGCCTGCTGGCGCTGGTGATCGGCCTCGGCTACATCATCGAGGGCCTGGTCCCGCATCTGTACCATCGCCGGCTGCGCGGCCTGTCCGACATCGTCCCTGGCACGCTCGTCAACCTGACCAGGACAACCGATGTGATCATCGGCGTCCTGCTGCTGATGCTCTCCCATGGTCTGCGTCGTCGCAAGCGCCGAGCGTGGGCATCGGTGATGGCCCTGCTCGCCGCTGGCCTGCTGCTGCACGGCGGGCTGGGCATCATCGCGTATGCGGCGATGACGGATCACGAGCATGTCCGGCCGGTGGTGCATCCCGTGCAGATGGCCGGGACCGCTGCACTGCTGGTCGCGCTGTACACATTCCGGAGCCAGTTCTATGCGGTCGGCGACCGCAGGTCACGTTGGCGGTCGCTCGGGGTACTGTGCGGACTGATCGCCGCGGACCTGATCATCGGGCTCGCCGCCATCTCGATCATCGGTGGCCTGCGCGGGAACTATTCGCTGCCAGAGCGCGTGTACTCGGTTGTCCTCAATGTTGCTGGTTTCTCCGGTTCCATACGGTTTGTCAGTGAAGGCCGCGCCGACCACTTCGGCTTCGTTACTGGCGGACTCGGACTGCTCACGCTGCTGCTCGCGATCTACCTGTTCCTGCGCCCGGCCGAGCCGCCGCCTCGGCTGCAAGCGGCAGACGCGACGCGGATCAGGGAGCTGCTGATACGACACGGCGAGCAGGATTCGCTGGGCTATTTCACCCTGCGCGACGACAAGAGCGTCCTGTGGTCCGCGTCCGGCAAGTCGTGCATCGGCTACCGCGTGCTGTCCGGAGTGATGCTGGCGAGCGGCGACCCGATCGGCGACCCGGAAGCCTGGCCAGGAGCAATTCACAATTTCCTGGACGAGGCGGCGCGGCATGCGTGGGTTCCTGCGGTCATCGGCTGTAGTGAGCTGGGTGCCGAAATCTGGTGCCGCGAGGGCGGTCTCACCGCCCTCGAGCTCGGGGACGAGGCCGTCGTTGGCATCGCTGGCTTCAGCCTTGAGGGCCGCGCGATGCGTAACGTCCGGCAGATGGCCACTCGCGTGAGCAAGAAGGGCTACGTCGCTGACGTCCGCCGGGTGGCCGACATTCCGCCGGCCGAGATCGCCGCCATGGTGTGGCAGGCGGACAGCTGGCGCGGCAACCCGCGAGAGCGCGGCTTCTCCATGGCGCTCGGCCGGATCGGCGGGCCAGACGACGGCCAGTGCGTGATCGCGACCGCGACGCAGGACGGGGTACTGCGAGCGATGCTGCACTTCGTGCCGTGGGGCGGCGACGGTCTCTCGCTCGACCTGATGCGTCGCGATCGTTCGGCCACTGCGGGTCTCAACGACTTCCTCATCGTTGAGGCGATCAAGTGCGCGCCTGACCTCGGCGTCAAGCGCATATCGCTGAACTTCGCAGTCTTCAGGGCGGCGCTCGAGCGAGGCGAGCGCATCGGCGCCGGACCCGTGCTGCGGGCCTGGCGCCGGTTCCTGCTCTTCTTGTCGCACTGGTTCCAGATCGAGTCCCTGTACAAGTTCAACGCCAAGTTCTGCCCCGAGTGGGTACCTCGGTTCCTCGTCTTTCCAGGCACGAGGGATGCGCTGCGGATCGGGATCGCCGCGCTGGAGGCCGAGGCGTTCCTGGTGTGGCCGACGGTCGAGATGCGCAGGATCGGACGGAAACTCGGCACGAGCGGAGTCGGCCGGGCTCTCACGCGCCCGTTCCAGCGGGCCGCGGGCGGCTAGGTCGTCGTCGAAACTGGGCGGGATTGCGGGATTTGCGTACGCCGGACTGGCAGGACCGTGACGGCGCGTTGAGGGGCCTGAGCGCGTAGATTTGCCTCTATGAGCGCTAGCGATGGCTCGCCAGGGCCGCCGCCGGGGGTTCCGGGGGGCCATCCCCCCGAGTCGCACTGCCTGGTCATGGGCGTGGTGAACGTCACGCCGGACTCGTTCTCTGATGGCGGGACGTGGCTCGACCCCGACAAGGCCATCGCGCACGGCCTCGAGCTCGCCAGCCAGGGTGCGGACATCATCGACATTGGCGGCGAGTCGACCCGGCCAGGAGCCCAGCGCGTGCCACTGGAGGACGAGCTACGCCGGGTCATGCCGGTGGTCGAGGCCCTCGCGAGCGCTGGCGCCTACGTCAGCATCGACACGATGCGGGCCGAGGTAGCCCACCGTGCGCTCGCGGCTGGCGCGCGAATGGTCAATGACGTCAGCGGTGGCCAGGCCGACCCGGACATGGCCGCCGTGGTGGCCGCCGCTGACGCGCCGTACGTTGTGATGCACTGGCGCGGTCACAGCGCGGACATGTACGGCCCTGCCGTGTACACCGACGTGGTAGCCGAAGTGCACGCCGAACTCCGGCAGCGACTGGATGCCGTCGTCGCGGCCGGCGTCCGGCCCGGCAACATCATCCTCGATCCCGGCCTTGGCTTCGCCAAGCTGCCCGAGCACAACTGGACGCTGCTGGCCAACCTCGACCGGATCGCCCGGCACGAGGGCTACGAGGAACAGTTTCCCGTCCTCGTGGCAGCGTCACGGAAGGGCTTCCTCGGCAGGCTGCTGGCCGGCTCTGATGGGCGGCCGCGCTCATTCGCGCGCAGTGACGACGCCACGATCGCGCTGACGGCGCTCGCGGTGGCGGCCGGAGCCTGGTGTGTCCGCGTCCACATGGTGCCGGGCAACCTCGACGCCGTGCGAGTGGCCACGCGCTGGCGCCAGGAGCTGCTGGCAGGCGCAAGCTGATGCTGGACCGGATCTGCATCGCTGGCCTGCGGGTCCGCGGAAATCACGGCGTGTTCGACCATGAGCGCGCGGCCGGCCAGAACTTCGTCGTCGACGCTGTGCTCTGGCTCGACACCGCTCCGGCGGCGACCGGCGACGACTTGTCGCTGACCGCCGATTACGGCGCGGTCGCAGGCAGGCTCGCCGCAATCGTCGCTGGTGAGCCAGTCGCGCTCATCGAGACGCTGGCCGACCGCCTCGCGGCCGCCTGCCTGCTGGATCCGGTAGTGCGCGAGGCGGAGATCACCGTGCACAAGCCGCAGGCGCCTGTCGAGCTCGATCTAGCCGACATCAGCGTGACGATCCGACGGAGCCGGGCGTGACCAGCAGCCAGCGCCCGATCGTGCTCGCGCTCGGCAGCAACCTCGGTGACCGGCTGGCCAACCTCCGGCTTGGCGTCGAGCGGCTCGACGGGGCCGGGATGACGGTCACGGCTGTGTCCGGAGTCTTCGAGACCACCCCGGTCGGCGGCCCCGACCAGGACAATTACCTCAACGCGGTGCTTTTGGCGGAGAGTGCGCTGTCCGCGCACCAGGTCCTGTCGAGGTGTGCCGCGGCGGAGGCAGCTGCGGGCCGGGTGCGGACGGTGCGCTGGGGACCACGGACACTGGACGTCGACATCATCACCTGCGATGACGAGACCATTGCCGAGCCTGATCTCACGCTGCCGCACCCGCGGGCGCACGAGCGGGCGTTCGTGCTCGCCCCATGGCTGGACGTCGAGCCGGCCGCTGTTCTGCCCGGCCGGGGCCGGGTCGCCGACCTGCTGGCCGCCACGTCGATGGCCGGTGTGTGGCGTCGGCCGGAGCTGCGGCTCACCCTGCCGCGTTCATCCGCGGGGGGTTCCGGGCCACCGGGGTCTGGGGTGCCCCCAGGGATCTCCTTGCCCCTCCGGGATGCAGCTGCGGGGGGCACGCCATGCAGATGACCCGGCCCGGCATGCTCGCCGCCCTCTTCGGCATCTGCGCCATCGTCGGCTGGCTGGCGACGCGGTCGACATTCACCGGCCTGCCGCTCCTGCCGATCACCTCAGTGCCCGCATTCGCCGCGCTGGCGCTGGCTGAAGCCGCGGTCGGTCGGAGCGTGCACAGCAGGCTGACTGGGCGCCGCAAGACGGCAAAGCCGCTTGCCCCGATCGCCGTCGCCCGCCTGGTCGCCCTGGCCAAGGCCAGCTCAGCCGCGGGCGCCGCCCTCGGCGGCCTGGTCGGCGGGTATCTGATCTTCATGCTCGGAGAGCTGGACAAGCCCATGCCCGCGCGCGATGCCCGGGTGGCCGGGGTCACGCTGGCCGCCACTCTCGTGCTCACGGCGGCCGCGCTCTACCTCGAGCGCTGCTGCCGGGCACCGAAACCGCCGGACGACTCCGACGACGAGTCCGATCGCTCACAGGACACCTGGCAATGGCATTCGTGAGCCGGTCACGGCTAACCCCCGGCGATGAGGCGCCCACCGCCATCGGCGAGGATGCTCGGCGTGACGCCTGAGGACGCGCCGCGCCGGGCTGGCGAGCCCGGCGAAGGATCGGAGCACCCCGCACGCCTCCGGGTCGGGGTGATCGGCGCGGGTCGCGTGGGCACGGCGCTAGCGGTAGCTCTGAGCAGGGCAGGTCACCGCATCACCGCGGCCTCCGCGGTGTCGGATGCGTCTTTGGAGCGGGTGCGCACGTACCTGACCGGAACCCCGGTCATCCAGCCAGCTGACGTGGCCGATGCCGCCGACCTGGTGCTGCTGACCGTACCTGACGACGTGCTGCCGGGCCTCGTACGGGGGCTCGCCGCGACGGGGGCTCCGCTGGCAGGCCGGATGCTCATGCACGCAAGCGGTCGCCATGGGCTCGCAGTACTGGAGCCCGCGGTCCAGCAGGGTGCGCTGCCGCTCGCGCTCCATCCGGTCATGACCTTTACCGGGCGCGCTGACGACGCCGACCGGCTG
This sequence comes from Streptosporangiaceae bacterium, assembly GCA_035631375.1. Taxonomy (GTDB): domain Bacteria; phylum Actinomycetota; class Actinomycetes; order Streptosporangiales; family Streptosporangiaceae; genus JAJYUU01. The sequence continues at coordinate 17,602 of DASQIW010000074.1, read as the reverse complement.
GCAGGCATCTGCTTCGGAGTCACCGCGCCAGCGGTGCTTCGACCGGCTGCTGAGGTCTTGGTCATGGAGATGGGCGGCGAGCCGGTGTTCATCGCCGAAGCGGACCGGGACTTGTATCACGCCGCGTTGGCGGGCGCGGCCAACCACCTGGTCACGCAGGTCGTACAGGCCGAAGAGCTGCTGGCGAGAGCCGGGGTCGGGCAGCCGGCACGGATGCTCGGACCGCTGCTGTCTGCCGCGCTAGACAACGCCCTGCGACTCGGCGATGCGGCCCTCACCGGACCGGTCGCACGCGGCGATGCCGAGACGGTGGCTGGTCATGTGGCCGCGCTGCGCGCAGAGGCTCCGGAGGCACTGCCCGCTTACCTGGCCCTCGCGCGACTGACCGCGACCCGTGCGCTGGCTGCTGGCACCCTGACAGCGCCGGATGCCCGGCGGTTGCTTGACGTGCTCGCGGAGGTGCCCCAGTGAGGCCAGCACAATGAGAAACCCAGCATGGTGAGAAAGTCGCAATGACGAGGGCCAGCACAATGAGCGGGGTCACGCAATCCCAGCCGGTCGCGCTGCCTGCGCCCATACTCGTCAGGACCCGGCGTGGGCTGGCCGCTGCCCGGCCCGCGCTGCCCGCGCCGGTCGTGCTGGTGCCCACCATGGGCGCGCTGCACGACGGGCATCGCTCGCCGCTGCGCGTCGCGCGCGAGCACGCCGGGCCTGACGGCTCAGTGCTGGTCTCGATCTTCGTGAACCCGCTGCAATTCGGCCCGGCTGAGGACTTCGACAGGTATCCGCGGCCGATGGCCAGGGACCTGGCGTTCTGCGCGCAGGAAGGTGTGACCGCCGTTTTCAACCCGAGCATCGCGCAGATGTATCGGACGCAGTCGATGGTCACGGTCAATCCGGGACCGATGGGCCTGCTGCTGGAGGGCGCATCCAGGCCGGGGTTCTTCGACGGGGTGCTGACCGTCGTGCTGAAACTGTTCCAGCTCACCAGGCCGGACGCGGCCGTGTTCGGGGCGAAGGACGCGCAGCAGCTCGCGCTCATCAGCAGGATGGTGCTCGACCTGGACCTCGGCGTGCAGGTCATCGGGGCGCCCTTGCACCGCGATCCGGACGGGCTTGCGGCATCGAGCCGCAACGCCTATCTGTCGGCCGCCGAGCGAGCGTCGGCCCTCTCGCTGTCGCGGGCCCTGGAGGCGGCTCGGGCTGCCGCCCCGGCCGGTGCCGGGCCCGCTGTGTCGGCCGCGCGGGCTGTCCTTAACCGGGCGGCCGCGACCAGCCCGCCTGTCTCTCTCGACTACCTTGTGCTCGCTGACCCGGACAGCTTCGAGGAGGTCAGCGCCGACCATGCGGGCCCGGCGATCCTGCTGGTGGCCGCGAAGATCGGCGGCACCCGGCTGATCGACAACCTGCCCGTCGATGTCGGCCACTTCGCTGCCCGACCGGGCCGGCTGTCGTGATCGCCCGCCGACTCCTCGCACCTGCGCCGGGCTGGCGGCGGGAGACCGACGTTGTGGTCGTCGGGTCAGGGGTAGCGGGTGTCACGGCCGTGCTGGCGGTCCGGCGCGCGCTGCCGACCGCCAAGATCCTGCTCGCCACGAAGTCGGTGCTTGATGACGGTTCAACGCGGTGGGCGCAGGGCGGCGTCGCGGCGGCCCTCGGGCCTGGCGACACGCCTGAGCAGCACCTGCAGGACACGCTGACGGCTGGCGCCGGGATCTGTGACGAGCGGGCCGTCCGCGCCCTCGTGACCGACGGCCCCGCCGCGGTGCGGCGGCTGATCGAGCTCGGCGCCTCCTTCGACCGGGAGCATGGATCCTCAGGGCCGCTGGCCCTCACGAGGGAGGGCGGCCACCTGCGCCGCCGGATCGCCCACGCTGGCGGCGACGCGACCGGTGCCGAGATTTCCCGTGCACTGCTCGCCGCGCTCGCCGACGCCGGCCAGGGCGCAGAGCTCGAGGTGATCGAGCACGCGCTCGCCATCGACCTGCTCCGGACGCTAGACGGCCGGGCGGCCGGCATGACGCTGCACGTGCTCGGCGAGGGTCAGCGGGACGGCGTCGGAGCCGTGTATGCCCGTGCTGTCGTGCTGGCGACCGGTGGCTTCGGCCAGGTCTACTCGGCCACGACCAACCCGCCGGTATCGACGGGTGACGGGCTGGCCATGGCGCTGCGGGCTGGCGCGGAGGCCGCCGACCTGGAATTCGTCCAGTTCCACCCGACTGTGCTCTGGCTCGGACCGGCCTCGCGCGGGCGGCAGCCGCTCATCTCCGAGGCCGTTCGGGGCGAAGGCGCCGTGCTCATCGACGCGGCAGGCCGGGCGTTTATGGCCGGACAGCACCCGCTCGCCGACCTGGCCCCGCGCGATGTGGTGGCGAAGGCCATCATGCGCGAGCTGCTCACCTCCGGCACCGACCACGTCTACCTGGACGGGCGGCACCTGGGCGCGGCGGAGTGGGCGCGGCGGTTCCCGACGATCCTGGCCAGCTGCCGTGCACACGGGATCGACCCGGTGACCGAGCCCATCCCTGTAGTGCCCGCGGCCCACTATGTCAGCGGCGGGATCCGCACAGATCTACATGGCCGGACGAGCGTTCCAGGCTTGTACGCGTGCGGCGAGGTCGCCTGCACCGGTGTGCACGGAGCGAACCGGCTCGCCTCTAACTCGCTGCTGGAGGGCCTGGTGTTCGCGGAGCGGATAGCACTAGCGCTAGGCCGCGGCCTGCCCCCAGCCGGGGAGCCGGCCGCCGACACCCGCCCTGCCGGTCTGGCGGACCCGGCGATACTCGGGCCGCTGCAGCAGCTCATGACGACGGACGCAGGCGTGCTGCGGTCCGGGCCGGGCCTGGCGCGGGCGGCGGCCGGATTGTCCGAACTCGGCCTGAAGGACTGCGACAAGCCGGACGCGGACGCATGGCAGGCCACGAACCTGCACCTGATCGCCACCGCACTGGTCAGCTCCGCGCTGGCCCGTGAGGAAACGAGAGGCAGCCACTGGCGGGAGGACTTCGCCGACGCCCGCGAGGCGTGGCGCGGCCACCTGGTCGTGTCGGCGGGCGAGTCCGGGCTGACGTCGGTATTCGAGCCGGTACTGGACGGAGCATGACCGACCCCGGCGACCGGGAGGCTGGCGGCGCATGCACCAATCACGGCCCCGTTCCCCTCCTGAATGAACAGATCGCGGAGCGGCTGCGAGCGGGCGGGCTCGATCCCGCGCCTGTCTCGGCCCTGGTTGCCGCCGCGCTCGCCGAGGATCTAGCCGGTGGCGCTGATGTCACGACGGCGGCAACCGTTCCTGCCGGAGCTCGAGGCCAGGCAGACGTTGTGGCGCGGGGCGCCGGTGTCGTGGCCGGGCTTCCGGTCGCTGAGGCAGCCTTCTGGCTCGCGTCGCCCGACGGGCAGGTGGAATGCACGCCGCACGCTAGCGACGGCGAACCGGTGGCGGCCGGCCAGTCCGTGCTGACCGTGATCGGCCCCGTCGGCGCGCTGCTGACCGCTGAGCGCACCGCTTTGAACCTGCTCTGCCACCTCTCCGGGGTGGCGACGCTGACCCGACAATGGGCGGACGCGATCGCCGGAACGCAGGCGCGCATCCGTGACACTCGCAAAACCACCCCCGGATTGCGGGCGCTGGAGAAGTACGCGGTGCGCTGTGGCGGCGGGGTGAACCACCGGATGGCGCTGTCCGATGCAGCCCTCATCAAGGACAACCACGTGGCGGCCGCGGGATCGGTCAGCGCCGCATTCGCCGCCGTCCGTGCCCGGGCGCCCGGGCTGCCCCTCGAAGTGGAATGCGACACGCTCGAGCAGGTGGCTGAGGCGCTGGCCGCGGGCGCCGACCTGATCCTGCTGGACAACTTCGCGATCGCCGACATGAGTGCGGCGGTCGCGCTGGCCGCGGGCCGCGCGCTGCTGGAGGCGAGTGGCGGCCTCACGCTGAGCCGAGCCAGTGCAGTCGCGGCCACGGGCGTGGACTACCTTGCGGTAGGGGCGCTAACCCACTCGGCGCCCGCCCTCGACTTCGGGCTGGACCTGCGGCCGCCCGGCTAGCGAATCGGGAGCGCCATGCTGCTGACGATCGATGTGGGTAACACCAACACGGTGCTCGGCATGTTCGACGGCACGGACGTCGTGGAGCACTGGCGGGTGTCCACCGACCCGGTGCGCACGGCGGACGAGCTGGCCGTCCTGCTGCAGGGGCTGCTGCGGCAGAGCACGCTGTTCGCCGAGCCTGACGTGAGCGGGATCGCGCTGTGCTCGACGGTGCCGTCGGTGCTGCACGAACTGCGGGAGATGTGCCGCCGGTATTACGGCGACGTGCCCGCGGTGATCGTCGAGCCGGGTGTGAAGACAGGCGTGCCGCTGCGGTACGACAACCCAAAGGAAGTCGGCAGCGACCGCATCATGAACGCGGTCGCGGCCGTCCACCTCTACGGGGGGCCGGCGATCGTGGTGGACTTCGGCACGTCGACGAACTTCGACGCGGTGAGCGAGCGTGGCGAGTTCGTCGGCGGTGCCCTGGCGCCGGGTATCGAGATCTCGGTGGACGCGCTCTCCCGGCGAGCGGCACAGCTGCTCAAGGTCGAGCTGGCCAGGCCGGCCCGCGTCATCGGCAAAAGCACCGTCGAGGCGCTGCAGTCCGGCATCATCTTCGGCTTCGCCGGCCAGATCGAGGGCATCGTGACCAGGATGGCGGCCGAGCTAGCGCCGTCGGATCCCGACTCAGTCACGATCATCGCGACCGGCGGACTCGCGCCGCTGGTCATCCATGAGGTCGGCGTGATCGATGCGTACGAGCCGTGGCTCACGCTGATCGGCCTGCGGCTGACCTACGAGCGGAACACCGCCGCCGCGCGGCCTGGCCGGGAAGGCCCTGGCCGAGAGAGCAGCGGCCGCGTCGGCGCGGACAGGGTCAGTACGGGTCAGGAGGGCGTCGGCGAGGCTGCGGGCCATGACGCTGCGGTCACCGGCTGACGTCCGCCCCGGTAACCTCGGCATGTGACGCAGGACGACCGAGACGACGCGATAGCCGGGCTGCCGGCCGACGGTGGGATCAGCACACCCGAGCAGGTGCAGGTCAGGCTGGATAAGGTTGCGCGGCTACGCGCGGCCGGGATCGACCCCTATCCGGTCAGCTACCCGCGGACGCACTCCATCGAGGAAGTGCGGGCGCAGTTCGGAGCGCTCCCCGCCGACACCTACACCGGTGTCACCGTCGGCGTCGCTGGCCGGGTCATGCTCTACCGCAACGGTGGCAAGCTCTGTTTCGCGCGCCTGCGTGACGGCGGCGGCGAGATTCAGGCGATGGTGCGGCTCGACCGGGTTGGCGAGGACGCGCTGGCCGCCTGGAAGTCTGACATCGATCTGGGCGATCACGTCGGCGTGACCGGTGAGGTCATCACGTCGAAGTCTGGCGAGCTTTCGGTGCTCGCCGACTCGTTCGCGATCACCGCCAAGTCGCTGCGCCAGCTGCCGGACAAGCACAGGGGACTGACCGACGCGGAGTCGCGGGTCAGGCAGCGATACCTGGACCTGATCGTCAATCCCGAGGCGCGCCGCGCAGCCGAGGTGCGCGCGGCGGTGACTAGGTCGGTCCGGGAGGAACTGCACGGCCGCGGTTTCCTGGAAGCGGAGACGCCGGTGCTGCAGACACTGCACGGCGGTGCCAACGCGCGGCCTTTTACCACCCATATCAACGCGTTCCGGCTCGACCTTTACCTGCGGATCGCGCTGGAGCTTTACCTCAAGCGGCTCGTCGTGGGCGGAATAGAGCGGGTCTACGAGATCGGCCGCATCTTCCGGAATGAAGGTGTCGACGCGACACACAACCCGGAATTCACGATGCTCGAGCTCTACCAGGCCTACGCCGACTACAACACGATGCAGACCCTGACCAGGGAATTGCTGCAGGCCGCTGCGGTGGCAGCCAATGGCAGCGAGGTCGCGCGCCGCCCGGACGGCTCCGAGGTCGACATCAGCGGCGAGTGGCGATCGGTCACGGTGCACGGCGCGCTGTCGGAGGCTCTCGGCGAGGAAGTGACCCCGGACACGTCTGAGAAGCAGCTGCGGATCTATGCGGCGGAGCGGCAGATCGAGCTGCAGCCGTCCTGGGCCAGGGCACAGGTGTTGTTTGAACTGTACGAGCGCCTCGTCGAGGCGCGGACCGTGGAGCCAACCTTCTACCGGGATTTCCCGGTCGAGATTTCCCCGCTGACCCGCGAGCACCGGCAGGATCCAAGGCTGGCCGAGAAGTGGGACCTGGTGGCGTTCGGCACGGAGATTGCCACCGCGTACTCCGAGCTGGTCGACCCGATCGAGCAGCGGGCCCGGCTGACGGCTCAGTCGCTGCTCGCCGCTGGCGGGGACCCGGAGGCGATGCAGCTTGACCAGGACTTCCTGCTCGCGCTCGAGCACGGGATGCCGCCGAGCGGGGGCATGGGAATGGGTATCGACCGGATGCTGATCATGCTCACGGGTGCGCCGATCCGGGAGACCGTCCTGTTCCCGCTGGTCAAGCCTGGCTGACCCGGAGCCCGGCACAGCCGCCGCCCGCCGGATACGACGCTGCCCGGCCAGAGGGCGGACCCGGCCGGGCAGCTGGTGGGAAGGAGTCGATGTCGCGTCAGGCGACGATGCGGACGGCGCCCTGGTAGGCACTCCAGAACACGGGCTCGACGTGAACCGGCACGCCAAAGGTAGGCGCGTCGATCATCAGCCCGTTGCCGACGTACAGGCCGACGTGACTGAGGTCGGAGAAGAAGAACACGAGGTCGCCCGGCGCCAGCTGAGCTCGGGAGATGTGCTCGCCTTCGTTCCACTGATCCCCGGTGAAGTGCAGCAGGCTGATGCCAACCTGGGCGTAGGCCCACATCACCAGACCCGAGCAGTCGAACGAGCTAGGCCCGGCCGCGCCCCAGACATAGGGATCACCGACCTTAGTCAACGCGAACTTCAGCGCCTGGACGCCAACGCTGTTGCCGTTGACCGTTATGTTCGGATACTGCCCTGTCTTCTGGTAGATCGAGGCCGCCTGTGCGAACGCCGAGCTGTTGAAGAAGTTCTCCCGCTGCTGGATCGCCGCAACCTTGGACTGCATCTGGGCGGCGAGCTGCGTAGCCCGCCGCTGCTGCTGGGCCGCAGCGGCCAGTGCGCGCTGGGCTGCGGTCTCAGCGCTGGCGACGAGGCTGACCTTGGCGCCGTTCTCCCGCTCCAACTGGCTCATGATCGAGGCCCGGTTGAGCAAGCTCTGCGGAGAGTTGGTGGACAGCAGCTGCAGGGTCGGGTTGAGGCCGCCGGTCATATAGCTCTCCACGGCGATAGCCGCGATCGAACCTTGGTCCTTGGAGAAAACGCTCAGATACCTGGCGGCGTTCTTGCGCGCGAGGCTGGCTTCGTTCTTGGCCTGAGTGAGTTGGATCCGCAGGCTGTCGTACTGCTGGCTGAGCGAGTCGATCTGCTGGCCCAGCTTGTTCGCCTGCGCCAGGGTCGCGTCGAGAGTCGGATTGCCGGTGGCCGACGAGGCCGCGGATGCCCCCGTGAGGGCTGTCGGGAGGAGAGTGGCGACCACCGCCACGGCCGCGACGATCACCGTCCGCCCGCCGATCCGCGCGGCCGTCCGGCTAGGCCGCGGGTGGTTGCTACGTCCTAGAGATGCTGACCGTGCTACATGCCTGCCCGGCATGCGCATCACGCATCGTCTCCTCTCCTTGGCCGCCTACCGGGTTAGCTGACGGGTTCGGGCCGGAGGAGCCCTACGGCGGGCTGCGGGCCAGCGGAGCATCCTCAGCCTGCCGATTCACCCCGGGGATCGGTTGGGTCCCCGGCTCCCCGATCACTCGGCAGCGATCAGGGACTCGGCGGGTGCCGCAAGCTCACGCGCCTGCAGCAGGGTTTCAGCGATGGAGATTAATCGAATCCGCCATCGTCCCGGGCCAGAATGGGAAAAATGCTCCGGCCCTCATGGTCATGCCGACGCACCCCCGTATTGTCTGCGCCGAGGCGCGCTTTGCCTTTTCATGGTCCGCCAAAGCCCTGCCTGGTCCGCCCTTATCTCTGTATACGCAGGTCAGACGGCGTGTCGTGGGTACGGGCGCGCAATCGTGATCTGCACGTAATCTGTCGCGGCCTGGTTGGCTCGGGCGCTTGCAGGCGCAATATGTGCTGACTTGGTAACGCTCAGTTAAGCGTCAGCATTGGCGATGTCTGGTGTTGTTTGGGATGCTGGCATCCGGCGCGCGGCGGGGCGGGGCCGCAGGTCATCTGCTTGCCAGCGGCCACTCGGGTCGGGGACGCTCCGGCTGGCTGATTCTTACGGAGGCGGGCTCTGGATGGATTACGGGGTCAGGCGGGCCAGGACGAGCGACGTACGCGCTATCCGGGCATTGGTGGATGCGAATGTCACGTCGGGCCGGCTGTTGGATAAGCCGACGGTGACCCTCTATGAAGACATCCAGGAGTTCTGGGTAGCCACGACCCCTGACGGAGAGATCGCTGGCTGCGGAGCGCTGCACGTCATGTGGGAGGACCTGGCCGAGATCCGCACACTCGCGGTGGCCGCCGATCATCAAGGCCGTGGCGCCGGGAACCTTATAGTCGCATCCCTCCTTGATACGGCCAGGGAAGTTGGCGTTAGGCGAGTATTCGTGCTGACGTTCGCGGTAGAGTTCTTCGCCAAGCGCGGCTTTACCGAGATCGCCGGGCAGGCTGCCGCTCCTGAGGTCTATGCCGAACTGTTGCGCTCATATGACGAGGGTGTCGCAGAGTTTCTCGATCTTGACCGCGTGAAACCTAACACCCTTGGCAACACCCGCATGCTGCTGCGATTGTGAGCATGCCTTCTCCGGTATCTTCGGTAACCGGCCAGTGCCGTCTCGCATGGCCAGAGCAGAATTGACACTGATGCTTTGTTAACATGCCGCAAGTATTCCGTCTGCCAGGCTTAGGTCTGGCGGGAGTTGCCGGCCGCGGCGTATTAGCAGGCGCGTGCCGTAGCGCGGAAGGTGCCGTTGCGCGGCGGGAGCCGGCAAAGCCGGTGGCGCGCGTACTAGCCTGGTGCTCATACCGGGTTTGCCGAACCGGAAGGACCACGGGTCAGATGCAAGCTCTGTCTGCGCTCACGCCGCCGCTTCTGGTCGGCGCCGTGGTGATCGTCGCCATTGTCGCGTTCCTGCGACACGAGATGCGCCGGTCGCGCACCAACCGTTCCGCCCCAGGTCCGGAGGGCGACGTCCCGACGGCGATGAGCTCGGCCGCTCCGGATAAGGACCGGGACAAGCTAACCAATGTATCGCCAGCCGCTGCCGACGATAGCGGGCGGCGTCGCGACGCATAGGTGAGAACCGCTGGCCGGTTCATTGTGCGGGTCCGCGCGAAAGCTAAACGGCAATCTGGAATTGTCATGCCCGAGTGTTGTGGTATATCTTTAGGTGCCGAAAAGACTTCACCGAAAGGTAGCTGGATGGTCCAGAAGACCGTGGTCACGATGGTTTGTGATCTACCCCACGACGACGAGGTTGGCGGAAGCGAGACAGTTTCCTTCTCCGTTGACGGCACCGGTTACGAGATCGACGTCTGCTCGGCCCATGCGAAGGAACTTCACGACATCTTCGGCGGCTACATAGCTCATGCTCGGCGCGCCAGCGCAGTTGCAAGGCCGCGCCGCAAGGCCCGCAGCGGTCCTGGCCGCGAGCGGAGCTCGGAAATTCGTCAATGGGCCCGTGAGCGCGGCGAGAAGGTCAGCGAGCGCGGTCGCATTCCAGCGTCCATCATTCAGGAATACGAGGCCTCTCACTAACACGGAACGGCTGGTTATCCGGCCGGAGGCGGCGCGCTTACTGATCGATGTGACTGCTCGACTGACCGCTGGCGGCTGATTATTCGCACCCGGACTGGCGTCCTGGCCTACCGGGGCCTGCTGGTTTTCCCCGCGTGCCGACGGCTTCGCTTGAGCGCAACCCCGAGGTTTGGCAGGGACGCGTGACCGCCGGCTTTGACTCGGGGTCAGCCGCCCGGCTGGCCAGGACCCACTCTGAGAGCTTTGACCCGCTAGCGTCCTGTTCGCGTTGGTTATTGGTTGCTGCCCGACCTGAATGCTGGGCAAATCGCCGCCGCTCCCGGTGGCTCGGCGGGCGCTGCAGACGGCATATCTTCGCTCATCGCTCTCCCGCGTTCGCTGCTGGCGAAGCCGGGCGCATTTGCTTTCGCTGCCGGCGTACGGGGGAAGACTGGCCAGCTAGCCCGGGTTTGAATGGGGTGAACGCCTCTAGGGCTGGGAACGTTTTGACCAGTGCGGCCGTCGCACGTCATGGCGCCGCCCGGCGTACGGGCTAACATGCGGAAGGGACGGGGTAGCACGGCCCCGCACCTACCGCTCTGTGAGGAGCGACGAGATGTTCGAGAGGTTTACCGACCGGGCGCGGCGGGTTGTTGTCCTGGCACAGGAAGAGGCCAGGATGCTCAACCACAACTACATCGGCACTGAGCACATCCTGCTCGGCCTCATCCATGAGGGCGAGGGCGTAGCCGCCAAGGCTCTCGAATCACTCGGCATAAGCCTCGAAGCGGTGCGTCAGCAGGTTGAAGAGATCATAGGCCAGGGTCAGCAGGCGCCCTCGGGCCACATTCCGTTCACGCCCCGGGCCAAGAAGGTGCTCGAGCTTTCCCTGCGGGAGGCCCTCCAGCTTGGTCACAACTACATCGGGACCGAGCACATCCTGTTGGGGCTGATCAGGGAAGGCGAGGGTGTGGCCGCCCAGGTTCTGGTCCGGCTGGGGGCTGACCTTAACCGGGTTCGGCAGCAGGTGATTCAGCTGCTGCATGGTTACCAGGGGAAGGAGCCCACGACGACGGGCGCGCCCTCGGAGAGTGCGCCGTCGACTTCGCTCGTTCTTGACCAGTTTGGCCGCAATCTGACTGCTGCGGCGCGGGAAGGCAAGCTCGACCCCGTGATCGGCCGCGAGAAGGAGATCGAGCGGGTCATGCAGGTGCTGTCGCGCCGGACCAAGAACAACCCCGTGCTGGTGGGCGAGCCAGGCGTCGGCAAGACCGCGGTGGTGGAGGGCCTCGCTCAGAAGATCGTCAAGGGCGAGGTGCCGGAGACGCTCAAGGACAAGCAGCTCTACACGCTCGACCTTGGCGCCCTGGTGGCCGGCTCCCGGTACCGCGGTGACTTCGAGGAGCGGCTGAAGAAGGTCCTCAAGGAGATCAAGACCCGCGGCGACATCATCCTGTTCATCGACGAGATTCACACGCTGGTTGGCGCCGGCGCGGCCGAGGGCGCGATCGACGCGGCCTCAATCCTCAAGCCGATGCTCGCCCGCGGCGAGCTGCAGACCATCGGCGCGAGCACGCTGGACGAATACCGGAAGCACCTGGAGAAGGACGCCGCGCTCGAGCGCCGGTTCCAGCCGATCCAGGTCGCCGAGCCGACAATCTCGCACACCATCGAGATCCTCAAGGGCCTCCGTGACCGGTACGAGGCGCACCACCGCGTCACGATCACGGACGACGCCCTGGTGGCCGCGGCACAGCTGGCTGACCGCTACATCAGCGACCGGTTCCTCCCCGACAAGGCCATCGACCTGATCGACGAGGCCGGCTCGCGGATGCGGATCCGCCGGATGACGGCGCCGCCAGATCTGCGCGACTTCGACGAGCGGATCGCTGACGTCCGGCGCGAGAAGGAGTCGGCGATCGACTCGCAGGACTTCGAGAAGGCTGCGTCGCTGCGGGACAAAGAGAAGCAGCTGATCGACAAGAAGGATGCCAGGGAGAAGGAGTGGAAGGCCGGTGACATGGACACCCCGGCCGAGGTGAACGAGGAGCTCATCGCCGAGGTCCTCGCTACCGCCACCGGAATCCCGGTGTTCAAGCTCACTGAGGAGGAGTCGCAGCGGCTGCTCCGCATGGAGGACGAGCTGCACCGCCGCGTGATCGGTCAGAACGACGCCATCAAGGCGCTGTCGCAGGCCATCAGGCGCACCAGAGCGGGGCTGAAGGACCCGAAGCGGCCAGGCGGCTCGTTCATCTTCGCCGGGCCGTCCGGTGTCGGCAAGACGGAGCTGTCCAGGACGCTCGCTGAGTTCCTGTTCGGCGACGAGGACGCGCTGATCCAGCTCGACATGAGCGAGTACATGGAGAAGCACACCGTGTCTCGGCTGTTCGGCTCGCCGCCCGGCTACGTCGGGTACGAGGAGGGCGGCCAGTTGACGGAGAAGGTGCGCCGTAGGCCATTCTCGGTCGTGCTGTTCGACGAGATCGAGAAGGCGCACGGAGACATCTTCAACTCGCTGCTGCAGATCCTGGAAGACGGCCGCCTGACGGACGCCCAGGGCCGGGTGGTGGACTTCAAGAACACCGTCATCATCATGACGACGAACCTCGGCACCAAGGACATCTCGAAGGGCGTGACGGTTGGATTCGGCACCGCATCTGAGTCCCTCGGGTCGTACGAGCGGATGAAGGCGAAGGTCGGCGAGGAGCTGAAGCAGCACTTCCGGCCCGAGTTCCTGAACCGTGTCGACGACGTGATCGTGTTCCACCAGCTGAGCCAGGACGAGATCTTCCAGATTGTCGACCTCATGGTTGGCAAGGTGGACGAGCGACTGCGTGACCGCGACATGGGCATCGAGATCCGGCCGGCGGCCAAGAAGCTGCTCTCCCAGAAGGGCTACGACCCGGTGCTGGGCGCGCGGCCTCTGCGGCGGACGATCCAGCGCGAGGTCGAGGATCACCTCTCGGAGAAGATCCTCTTCGGCGAGCTGAAGGCAGGGCAGATCGTCATTGTCGACGCGGAGGGAACCGGCGACGACGCGAAGTTCACCTTCAACGGCGTCAACAAGCCGTCGGATGTGCCGGACGCACCTCCGGTCGAGGTCGAGTCCAAGGCAGGGGCGAGCGGAGCCACCGCCACCACCGCGTCGGAGTAGCGATATCAACAGTCGGCGCGCCGGCCTCCGGGTGGAGGCCGGCGCGCCGACTGCGTTAGGTGGCCTCGCCGGGCAAGGCCAGCGAGCCGTCCGGGCAGCGGATTACCAGGCCGTCGGCGAGCAGTGTTGCGAGCGACCGGGTGTACTGCGTGCCTTCTGGCCACGCCGTTGCGAGGACATCAGGCTGCACCGGCGCGGGGGAGGCCCGGAGAACGGCCAGCAGGCGCCCGCGGCACTCCCGGTCACTGCCGAGATAGGCGGGGGCCGTTCGACGCGGTGGCGTGGCGGGCCGTCCCAGCCGGAGCCAGGCGCAATCCGCGGCGAAAGGGCACTCGCCGCAGCGCGGTCGGGCCGCCGTGCAGACGAGGGCGCCGAGCTCCATCACGCCGACCGACCAGCGGGCCGCCAGCCTGCCGTCTTCAGGGAGCAGCGACTGCGCCAGCCGCCGCTCGTCCGCTGTCGGGGCCGGTGGTGGCAACGACACCCCGGTAACGAGCCGGGCCAGAACGCGTCGGACGTTCGTGTCCAGGACGGCGTGCCGGTGGCCGAACGCGAAACTCGACACGGCGGCCGCGGTGTAGGAGCCCACGCCCGGCAGCGCTTGCAGCTGCTCCGCTGAGGCCGGCACCGCGCCGCCATGACGGGCCGTAATCAATTCGGCGCTGGCGTGCAGGCGTACGGCGCGGCGGGGGTAACCGAGCCGGTCCCACTGCCGGACCGCGTCGGCTGGGCGTGCGGCGGCGAGTGCGGCGGGCTCTGGCCACCGCTGGAGCCACGCAGCATGCGCGGGAAGAACCCGGCTGACCGGAGTCTGCTGGAGCATGATCTCACTGACCAGGATCGACCAGGCGGTCGCGCTCGGCCGGCGCCACGGCAGGTCTCTGGCGTGCGCGGTGTACCAGCTGGCAATGACCGCTGCGTAGTCAACAGGCATCAGCAATCGATCTTCGCACCTCGCGGGCTCGAGTGGCCCCGGCGGGCGGAATCGGCGGAAACCGCCAGCCACAGCACAGGGGGATCGGCCCGCCACTCCCAGGTGGTCAGGAATAGCGCTCGATTAGGGCCGCTTCCGCGATTCGCGAGAGCCCGTCCCTGACTGTGTGCGCCATCGCCTCGTCGACGTCAGGCACGTGCTGCAAGTCCTGTGCACTGGCGGACAGCAGCTTCTGCAAGCCGCCGAAGTGCAGGACCAGCCTGTCGGCGACGACCTGCGGTAGCCGCGGGATCTGGCCAAGCAGCCGGTGGCCCCGCGCGCTGACGCGCCCGTCCACATCACCCGCGTTGCGCAGGCCGATCGCAGCGGCCACGGCAGGCAGGTCCAGCAGATCATCGGCACGCAGTCCGGCGAGGCGGTCGGCGCTATCCGAGGGCTGCGTCCCGGATGAATCGGGCCCGTAGTCGCGAAGCAGCAGTCCGCGCTCATGCCGCGTCCCAGCGGTCAGTTCGTCGAGCTGCAGCCCCAGCAGACCGGCGTCGGTGCCCAGCTCGATTAGATAGCCAGATATTTCGTCGGTGACCCGGCTGACGAGCTCGAGCTGCTGGGCCACCACGGCGATGTCGGCGACGGTTGCCCGGTCCTCGATTTCCATGGCGGTCAGCGCGTGAGTCGTGTCCGCCAGGCGCCGCTTGTGGCGCTCCAAGGTGGCAAGCTCCTGGTGGGCGCGGGCCAGCAGCGCGGCCGAGTCCTGCAGTACGTAGCGCTCGCCGGCCGCAAACACGGCGATCGTTCGCATCGACTTGCTGACGGAGATGACCGGAAAGCCGGTCTGCCGAGCGACGCGCTCGGCTGTTCTGTGCCGGGTGCCGGATTCCTGCGTCGGCAGCGCAGGGTCGGGCACGAGCTGAACGGCGGCCCTCAGGATCCGGCGGGCATCGACGTCGAGCACGATAGCGCCGTCCATCTTCGCCAGCTCGCGAAGCCGGGTGGCGGAGAACTCAGCATGAAGCTCGAAGCCGCCCGAGCAGATCCGCTGGACGACCGCGTCCGAGCCCACCACGATCAGCGCGCCGGTGTTGCCGCGAACGATGCGATCAAGGCCATCCCGGAGGGCGGTCCCCGGCGCAACCATCCCCAGCGCGGCGCGACGCTCATCTCGGCCGATGCTCAATGAACGCACCTATCTCAGTGCCCTCGCTGTCACGCGCAGTCTAGCCACCCGGCTGGTGTGCCCCGAGCGCGGCGACGATCGCCGAGCGAAGGTCGGCGACGGCTGTGACCCGAAGACGTCTGCCCGTGCCACCATCCGACGGAACGGCCTCCAGGTGCCGTGCCGGTGCCGTCCCGACCTCAGTCGCCAGGGCCGATCCTGCCGGGATGATCGCGCGGCGGAAACCCAGTCGCTCGGCTTCGGCGATTCGCCGCTGGATCCCGGCGACCCGGCGGATCTCGCCTGCCAGCCCGACCTCGCCGATGGCCACGAGATCCGGCGGCATACTCACGTTCGCGATTGCGCTGGAGACCGCCAGGCCGACGGCGAGATCGACAGACGGCTCCGTCAGCCGGGCGCCGCCCACGCTAGCGGCGAACACATCGCTGAGGCCGATTCGCACGTCCGCGCGCCGCTGGAGGACCGCCAGCATCATGGTGACCCGGGCAGAGTCCAGTCCGGAGACCACCCGCCGTGGGGGCAACCCACTAACGGTCGCACTGACGAGCGACTGGACCTCGGCGAGCAGCGGCCGCCGGCCTTCGAGCGTCACCGTGACGCACGTGCCCGGTACCGGGTCGTGCCGCTCAGAACGGAATAGCCCGCTGGGGTCGGGCAGGCCGGTGAGTCCGTCCTCACCAAGCTCGAAGCAACCGAATTCGTCGGTCGGGCCGAACCTGTTCTTGAGCGCGCGTACCGTCCGCAGCTGCCCGTGCGGATCACCGTCAAAGTGCAGCACGACATCGACCAGGTGCTCGAGCGTGCGCGGCCCGGCGACCGAGCCGTCCTTGGTGACGTGACCGACCAGCACGGTGGTCAGCGTGCGCTGCTTGGCCAGCGCAGTCAGTGCGGCAGTGATCTCGCGAACCTGGGTGACACCGCCGGGTACGCCTTCCACGCCACTTGCGCTGATGGTCTGCACCGAGTCCACGATGAGTAGCGTCGGCTCGACGGCCTGGACGTGGCCGAGCACGGCGGCAAAGTCTGTCTCGGCAGCCAGGTAGAGCGAATCGCTGACCGCCCCGATCCGGTCGGCGCGCAGTCGAACCTGAGCTGCGGACTCCTCCCCGGTGACATAGAGCACCCGACCCGAGGTCGCCGCCAGTGCGCCCGCCTCCAGCAGCAGCGTCGATTTCCCGACGCCCGGCTCGCCTGCCAGAAGCACAACGGCGCCGGGTACCAGCCCGCCGCCGAGCACGCGGTCTAGCTCGCTCAGTCCCGTCGGGCGCATCCTCGCCGCCGCGGCGTCGACCAGCGCGATCGGCACCGCCGAAGTCGCGGGCTGAGCCGGCCTCAGGTCGGCGCGCGACGCGACCCGGCCCAGACTCTCACCGGGCCCCTCGGCCACGGTGCCCCATGCGCCGCAATCGCCGCAGCGGCCGGCCCACCTGGGAGTACGCCAGCCGCAGGCGGAACACTCGAACGCGGTGGCAGTGGCAGACCTGGGCATGCTCGGAAGGTACCGGGGGCCACCGACAGTCGGCCGGGTCTGCGGCCGCCGGGCCCCGAACCCGAGCGGAGAACTGTGCGGCTGCGCGGACTAGCCGCGCGCCCGGCATAGGCTGGCGTATGGGGGGTACGGCCAAGCCGGACCGGCCGCCACCGGGTGCCGGAGGAGTTGCGAGTGCGCAGGCCACGAACGTGACAGGAATCAGGGTCGCGCTGTCGACCGCCTCGGTTTTCCCTGAGCGCACGCCAGACGCCTTCGAGACCGCGGCCCGGCTGGGTTACGACGGGCTTGAGGTCATGGTGACCACCGACCCCGTCAGCCAGGATGCGTCCGTGCTGCGCAAGCTGTCCGATTATCACGGCATCCCCGTCGTGGCGGTGCACGCGCCGAACCTGCTGATCACTCAGCGCGTGTGGGGCCGGGACCCGTGGATCAAGCTCGAGAGGTCACGCGAGCTAGCCGACGCGCTCGGTGCCCGCGTTGTCGTGGTGCACCCCCCATTTCGCTGGCAGCGGGACTACGCCCGGTACTTCCAGACCGGAATCGCCGAGATGTCCGATTCCGGTGGCGTGACGTTCGCCGTGGAGAACCTCTATCCGCTGCTGCGCGGCGAGACGGAAATCGCGGCTTACGCGCCGCACTGGAACCCGCTCGAGATGGACTCTGCTGCCGTCACGCTCGACGTCTCGCACGCCGCCGTGTCGGGGTCCGACGTGCTCGAGATGGCGAGGCAGCTCGGCAGCCGGCTCGCGCACGTGCACCTGGGCGACGGCACAAAGCCGGGCCTGCCGGATGAGCACCTCGTCCCCGGCCGCGGCACGCAGCCGTGCGGCGAGCTGCTGAGGTGGCTCACCCGCACCGGGTTCACGGGTTATGTCGTGCTGGAGGTGAGCACGCACCGGGCCCCCACGCTGGCCGACCGGCAAGCCGACCTGGCCGACTCGCTGCAGTTCGCCCGCCAGCATCTGGCATCGGGGCCAGCCTGGACAGCGCTGGACTAGGCATCCAGGATGAGCGTGACAGGACCGTCGTTGACGAGGGTTACCTGCATACTGGCGCCGAAGACGCCGGTCGATACGGTG
>DASQIW010000073.1:0-5293 GCA_035631375.1 Streptosporangiaceae bacterium | reverse complement strand
AGAAAGCTCAGCACCCGCTGGGTGAGCAGCGAGGCCGCGGCCGGGTCGTACGACGGCAGCGAGCTGTCGCTGAACAGGTGCCGGTCGCCGGGATACAGGAACAGCTCGGCGTCCTTCGCCTGCCCGACCAGCTCGCGGGCCGCATCGAGGTCGCCCTCGCCAGCGAAGCTCGGGTCAGCGTCCATCCCGTGCACCTGGACGGGCACCTCGTCCGGCCAGGCGGCGCCGAATTCCGACACGGGAACGCACGCCTCCAGCAGCAGCGCGCCCCGCGCGCCCGGCCGGGTCTGCGCCAGCATCTGGGCCGGCAGGACGCCGAGCGAGATCCCCGCATAGAAGAGCCCCACGGGCAGTGCCTCGACCGCGCGGGCGCCGCGCTGGATCACCTCGTCGAAGCCGATCTCGCGGGCGTGGTCCACCCCCTCGTCCACGGTCGTGAACGTGCGGCCCTCGTACAGGTCGGGAGCGTGCACGGTGTGGCCGGCGCTGCGCAATTCCTCGGCCAGCGCGACAACGCCCGGTGTCAGCCCGAGCGCGTGGTGATACAGCACGATTTCAGCCATGGCCACAACATCTATCACGAGCTGCCGACAAATCGATTGCCTGCAGAATGCCTGACAGCGGCCCTGTGTTGACCAGGCGCATGCGCGGGCATGGTAAGGACTGGTCGCGGTGCCGCAAACCGGGCATGACCATCGTCCCCGGCGGCGGCGGCCGAGATGCGGGAAGCTCCTCCCAGGTGGTGGTCACCGTGGTGTTCGTCGATCGGGAAGATGCCGGACGCCAGCTCGCCAGCCGGCTCGGGCATCTGCGTGGCCAGCCGGTCATCGTCCTGGGCTTGCCGCGTGGCGGCGTGCCTGTAGCGGCGGAGGTAGCGACGGCGCTGGGCGCCCCGCTGGATGTCATCATCGTGCGCAAACTGGGCGTACCGTACCAGCCAGAGCTTGCCATGGGCGCCGTCGGCGAGGACGGGGTGCTGGTCACGACCCCTGAGGTGATCCGGGCGATTGGCATCACTCCGTCTGACCTTGCCGCGGTCCGGGCCAGGGAGGAGGCCGAGGTCGAGGCCCGGGCCGCGCGGTACCGGGCGGGCCGCCCGCGCCTGGACCTGACCGGCA
Source organism: Streptosporangiaceae bacterium (assembly GCA_035631375.1). Lineage (GTDB taxonomy): Bacteria > Actinomycetota > Actinomycetes > Streptosporangiales > Streptosporangiaceae > JAJYUU01. Next base: position 4,175 of record DASQIW010000073.1, on the reverse strand, counting down.
AGGTCGCCGTCGTCGTGGACGACGGCATCGCGACGGGGGCGACGGCCAGCGCGGCGTGTGAGATCGCCCGCGCGCACGGCGCTAACTGGGTCGTGCTCGCCGCACCAGTCGCGCCGGAGGGGTGGGAGGGGCGGATCGGCGCCCGTGCCGATGAGTACGTCTGCGTCGCCACGCCGCCGCATTTCCTCGCGATCGGCCAGTTCTACGCCAACTTCGCCCAGGCGACCGACGCCGAGGTGACCAGGCTGCTCAACAGCTCCGCCGCACCGCCGGCCTCCGGCGCTGCACCGCCGGTCTCCGAGGCTGCACCGCCGGCCTCCGGCCAGGCTGCACAACCGCTGCCCGGCGACGCCAGACTGCCGCGTCAGGCACGCGGCCGCGACCGATCCGGCCACGTTCCCGCCGATTTTTCCGGCGATGGCGCGGTGGTCGAGCCTATCGCCGGAACCGTGCACCTCGCCGGCTTCCTCACCGTGCCGCCCGGTGCGCCGGGCATCGTGATCTTCGCTCACGGCAGCGGCAGCAGCCGCAACAGCCCGCGCAACCGCCACGTCGCGCGCATCATCAGCGAAGCCGGGCTCGGCACCCTGCTGTTCGACTTGCTCACTCCTGGCGAGGAGTTGCACCGCGCCAACGTCTTCGATATCGCGCTGCTCGCCGGCCGGCTGACCGAGGTAACGGAGTGGCTGCGTGGTCAGCCGCCCGCCGAGCACGCGGCAATCGGCTACTTCGGCGCCAGTACCGGTGCCGCGGCCGCGCTGTGGGCCGCGGCCGACCCGGCGGCGGACATCGCGGCCGTCGTGTCACGCGGCGGGCGTCCCGACCTCGCCGGCCCGCGGCTGCCTGCTGTCACGGCTCCGACGCTGCTGATCGTGGGCAGCCTGGACGCCGCGGTGCTTGACCTGAACCGCCGGGCTCAAACTGAGCTGCGCTGCGACCACGACCTGGCAATCGTGCCGGGTGCTACCCATCTGTTCGACGAACCGGGCACGCTCGATGTGGCCGCGGCGCTGGCGCGTGACTGGTTCGTCGGGCATCTGGCGCCGAGGCGCCATCCCGTGACCTGACTCGGCTGTCAGGCCGCGACTGTTCAGGCACGCGAACTTACGGCTACTTTGGTAAGCCAGAACAGACCCGGACTTCGGACAGAGCTGGCACGGCGGCTGGCTTGGGGAGCCAACGCCGCGTACGTCGGACTCACGATTGAGACAGGCCCCAGCATGACCAAGATCGAGCAACGGCTCGTGGTGGAGTACGGAATCGAGCTAGACGGCGTCTGGCTGCCGCTGGCGATGCTCAGGCGGCTGGACGAGCATGGGCCGTGGAGCACGCCGTTCACCGAGGCGACCGACGACCAGGCAGACGTTCTCGTGGCCCACGGGCTGGCCCAGCGCCAGAATGCCGGCCTCACCCGTGGCAGCGGACTGCGGAACTTCGTCGACGCGTTCCCGTTCGAGCCGACCATGCCCTTCAGCAAGCTGCAGCCGGTTGAGCCCGACGGAGCGAGCGCGAGACGGCCGCCTAACCGTCAGAATCGTGGTCCCGGCCGCTAGAGACTGGCTGCTTCGACTTCGACCTCTGGGAAGGCCGAGGTTGCCCTGCCCAGTAGCTTGCTGGGCCGCCCCAGCAGCGCGTAGTTGAACCATGCGGTGAGGTAGACGCGCTGAATGTGCAGCGCCCTGGCCCCGTCGAGCGGCCCGACCGGGAAACCCGGCCCGAGGCTGGTCACGGACTTGAATATCGTGATGTCGCTGAAGTCGTCGTGCTCGACGCCATCGACCACCTGATACAGCCGCGGGCCCCGCAGCTGGGCGTAGAAACCGACCCAGTCCGGGTCGACCGCTGGGCGATGCCGATCGGCGGCACCCATCAGCATGAACGGCTCGGTCAGGCTGACCGAGCCGAGCGGGTTGCCGTCCAGGGCGGCACCGGCGTCGATGCGCGGGTCCTGGTCGATGGCCTGGACCGCGGTGACGCTCCCCAGCGAGTGGCCGATGGCGGCCGCCGTGCTCGGGTGGAACCTGCTGGTGAGCTGGTCGACGACGAACCTGGTGTCGGCGACTCGGACGGGGAGCAGAGTGTCCTGAAGGTAATCGGCAGAGGTGTCGGTGGGCGGGAGCTCGACCCGGCCATCGGGAAACTCGACAACCGCGTCGAAGGTGTAGTCGATCCCCGCCACCAGATAACCGCGGCTGGCGAGCTCCTCGCTGATTCCGGTATAGAGCTCGGCGTTGAAACCCTCGCCAGGAGAGAACAGCACCATCGGCGCGCTGGTCCTGGCCATCGGCGCGCCGAGCTGGCTGTTGGTGGGGAAGGTGAGCAGGCCCGCCGGGTAGTCGGTGCCGGCCTGTGCGTTGACCTGTCCAACGAGCACGGCCGAGACGCCAGCCGGGAGGTACGGTGCGCTAGGCCCGTGGCTGTTCGCCGCGGGGTACCACAGCCGGACCATCAGCTCCCGGTAGCGGCGGGTCGGAGCCAGGGGGTCGATACGCGACCGGTCCACTAGATGCTGGGAGAGGGTGCCGACCGGGTACCGGCCGGTCGGAGCCGGGAGAGACAGCAGCGGCAAGTCAGGCGACGGTGACGCGGTAGTCGCGGTGCCGGTGGTGGTGGCTCGGGCGTCTCGGGCGTCGATCGCCCATGCCCCCAGCGCGGCGCTGGCGGCCAGGGTCGTGCCCGAAACGAGCAGCCCCCGGCGGGTCAGCGGACGATTCGGATCCGGCAGGTGCTTGATGACTTGGGGCTTCATGTCAGGCAACGTAGCCGGGAGCGATTTGCGGCCGCGTCACCGTGCGGAGCCGTCTTTGTCGTACCGTGCCGCGGTGACGCTGGCGCTGGCATACCGCCCGAGAGGTGGCTCGCAGGAGGCACGCTTTTCTCGAGCAGGCCGGCGACACTAGGTGAATGGACCGGCTTCGCGAGCGCGGCCGGCAGCTGCTGGCCTGGCGCGACTGGCCGCTGGCCTCAGGCATCTTGCTGGCGATCTGCGCGGTGGGCGAGGCGCTGCTGCGCGGCTTTGCGACACCGGCACTGATCATGAGCGTGGTTGCCACCGGACCGCTGGCGTTACGGGATCGGTACCTGCCGACGGTCGCGGTGATGGTATCGGGCGCAACCGCGGCGCTGCTCGCGCTGCAGCATGGCGTTTCCGTGGCCGGTCTGATCGGCCAGTTGATGGTGCTCTCTCTCCTCGCCGCGCGCTATCCTCGGCCGGCCAGTGCGGTGGGGCTGGTTCCGCTGGCAGGCAACGTGATTTACCCCTATACGGGATCGGCCGGGTCGCGGCCAGTGGCGCTGCTGCTGTTCTGCCTCGGGGCGGCGGCGGTGGCGCTGGGCTATGGACGCCGGAAATTGACGCAGGTCCGTCACGACAACGTGGTGCTCGCGGAGCGAGCTCGAATCGCCCGCGAGCTGCACGACGTCGTCGCGCATCATGTGTCGATGATGGTGGTGCAGGCAGAGAGCGCCCGGGTGGGTACCCCAGGGCTTCCCCCGGCCGGCGAGGCCAGCCTGACCGCGATCCGGGACACCGGCCGGCAGGCGCTGGCCGAGATGCGTCGGCTGGTCGGCATGCTGCGCGCCGAGCCCGGTGAGTCGGCCGACCGGGCGCCGCAGCCGGGCCTGCACGACCTGGACGAGCTGGTTGCCGCCGCCAGGGCCGCCGGCAACGACGTGCAACTTCGGCGGGAGGGCCAGCCGCAGCCGGTCCCAGCCGGCGTCGACGTCACGGCGTACCGGATCGTGCAGGAAGCTCTCACCAATGTGCGCCGCCACGCGCCCGGGGCTCCCGCAGAGGTGTTACTGCGGTATGCCGACCACACGGTGCAGGTGAAGATCAGCGATCGCGGTCCCGGCCCCGCCACCATCAACCGAGACGGCCACGGCCTGCTCGGCATGCGGGAGCGCGCGGCCATGATCGGCGGCAGCCTGCACACCGGTCCCGCCCCCGGCGGTGGCTATGTGGTTATCGCCGACCTGCCCGTTCGCGAGGCCGCCTCATGACGATCCGGGTGGTCATCGCCGATGACCACGAAGTGGTGCGGGCCGGGTTCGCCACCATGCTGCGCACCCAGCCCGACATTTCCGTGGTCGGCCTCGCGGCCACCGGCGCCGAGGCGATGGCGAGCTGCCGGCGGGAGCGCCCGGACGTGGTGCTGATGGACATCCGGATGCCG
>DASQIW010000072.1:0-65144 GCA_035631375.1 Streptosporangiaceae bacterium | reverse complement strand
CGTGGCAGCGCTGCCGGACGTCCCGCAGCTGGTGCCACTCGGCCACGTCGTGGAGGACCTGCGCACGATCAAGGACGAGACCGAGATCGAGCTGCTGGCGAGGGCGTGCGCGCTGACGGACCAGGCGTTCGCTGCCGTGCTTGATGCGATCCGGCCGGGCCGTACCGAGCGGGAGCTCGCAATCCTGATAGAACGGACGATGGTCGATCTCGGCGCCGAGTCTCCCGCGTTCGACACCATCGTCGCCAGCGGGCCGAACGGCGCGATACCGCACCATTCGCCCGGCGACCGCGTGCTTCAGCGTGGCGATCTGGTCACCATCGACTGCGGCGCACGCCACTCCGGATACCACGCGGACATGACCAGAACCGTGGCGCTCGGCCCGCCCGCGCCCTGGCAGCGCGATATCTATGAGCTGGTGGCCGCGGCGCAGCTGGCCGGGATCGCAGCGGCCGTTCCTGGCGCCGACGTCGGGGCTGTCGACGCCACGGCCCGCGCAATGATCGCGGCGGCTGGCCATGGCGACCATTTCGGTCACGGCCTCGGTCACGGAGTCGGGCTGGAGGTGCACGAAGCGCCGATGCTCGGACCCGGCCGGACAGGTAGACTCGAAGATCGGGTTCCGGTCACTGTCGAGCCCGGGATTTACCTCCCCGGCAAGGGCGGCGTCAGGATCGAGGACACCCTCGTGGTCCGCGCGGCAGGGCCAGAAATGCTCATCACGACCACCAAGGAACTCCTCGTGCTGTGACGGCGGCGCGGCTGTTCCTGACGTACCCAGGAGACACGACGTGGCCACCACCAATGACCTCAAGAACGGCATAACGCTGAGCATCGACGGAGCGCTCTGGACAGTGGTGGAGTTCCAGCACGTCAAGCCCGGTAAAGGCGGCGCCTTCGTGCGCACCAAGCTGAAGAACGTGCTGTCAGGCAAGGTCGTGGACCGAACGTTCAACGCGGGTGTGCGGGTGGAGGTCGCCAACGTCGACAAGCGCGAGATGCAGTACCTGTACCGGGAGGGCGATGATTTCGTCTTCATGGACACCACCGATTACGACCAGCCGCACATCCCGGCCGCGGTCGTCGGGGACGCCGCCAACTACCTGCTCGAGGAGCAGATGGCGACGATCGCGTTCAACGACGGCACCCCGCTGTACATCGAGCTGCCGGCCGCCGTGGATCTGACCGTGCAGCAGACCGACCCGGGCCTGCAGGGCGACCGGTCGACCGGGGGGACCAAGCCGGCCACCCTCGAGACCGGCGCGCACATCCAGGTGCCGCTGTTCATTACGACGGGGGAGAAAGTCCGCGTCGACACGCGGTCGGGCGCATACCTCGGCCGGGCCTGAGCCGGCCGGATGCCAGCGCGCAGCAAGGCCCGCAAGCGGGCACTGGATGTCTTGTTCGAGGCCGAGGCCCGGCGCGAGCCGGTGCTCGCCCTGCTGGAGGAGCGCACTGCGGCCGCCGATCCGCCCGTTTCTCAGTACGCCGCCGAGCTCGTCAGGGGCGTGCACGAGCGCGCGGCGCAGATCGACGACCTGCTCTCGGCGCACGCGCAGGGCTGGTCCCTGGAGCGGATGCCCGCAGTGGACCGTAACGTCCTGCGGATCGGCGTGTATGAGCTGCTCTGGCGGGACGAGGTACCCGACGCGGTGGCGATCAGCGAGGCAGTAGCCCTGGCCAGCGAGCTGTCCACAGACGATTCGCCCGCGTTCGTTAACGGGCTGCTCGGCCGGCTGCTGCAGCTGAAGCCGACCCTGGTGCTCTGACCCGAGACGCGCCGCGGCAGGCACCGCCGATGTCGCAGCCGGCCGCTAGCGTTGCACCTGGGAGCGGACACAGATCGGTGCCAGGACATGAACGTGCGATCGGGCGGTACGGCACACGACGGTGCCGCACACGACGCAGTTGCGGATGACACCGGCTGTCACATTTTGCACGTCGACATGGACGCCTTCTACGCGAGCGTCGAGGTACGGGACCGCCCGGAGCTGGCTAGCCGGCCGGTGATCGTCGGCGGACTGTCCGGCCGCAGCGTCGTCCTGTCGGCGACCTACCAGGCGCGGGCCTTCGGGGTCAGGTCGGCGATGCCGATGTCCAGGGCCCGGCGGCTGTGCCCGCAGGCCACCGTGATCCCGCCGCGGCACCGGATGTACAGCGCGGTGTCGAAGGAGGTCATGGCGATCTTCCGGGCCGTCACGCCGCTCGTGGAGCCCCTGTCGCTTGATGAGGCATTCCTCGACGTGTCCGGGGCGATCAGGCTCTTCGGTTCCCCGGCCGAGATAGGCCAGCAGATCCGCCGGCAGGTGGCGCAGCAGCAGCAGATCACCTGTTCGGTCGGCGTCGCCACGAGCAAGTTTCTCGCCAAGCTCGCCTCTGTGCACTGCAAGCCAGACGGGCTCTTGGTCATCCCCGCTCGCGGGGTCCTGGAGTTCCTGCACCCGCTGCCGGTCTCCGCGCTGTGGGGTGTTGGTGACAAGACGAGGCAGGTCCTGTCCCGACTCGGGCTGCGAACGGTCGGCGACATCGCCGGGACGCCGCTGGATGCGCTGGAACGCGACCTTGGTAAGGCGGTGGCCGCTCACCTGTACGGATTGGCGAACGGCCGGGACGAGCGCGCGGTCGCGTCGTCCGTCAGGGAGAAGAGCGTCGGCAGCGAGGAGACGTTTGACGCCGACATATCCGATCCCGTGCTGATCCGGCGGGAGTTGTTGCGGTTGTCGCGGCGAACCGCCAGGGCGCTGCGATCCGGTGGCCTTGCGGCCCGGACGATCAGCATCAAACTCCGCAAGGCTGACTTCACGACGATCACCAGGTCCAGAACGCTGCCCGAGGCCACCAGCGAGACGCAGCAGATCTACGGAACCGCCTGCGCGCTCTACGCCGCCTCCGGGCTCAGCGGGCAGACGAGGCTGCGACTGGTCGGGGTGCGGGCGGCAGGACTGGTGCCTGCGGCCGCGGCGGCCACCCAGCTCACGCTCGAGGGGCGCGGCGCCGCCTGGCGGGAGGCGGAATCCGCCCTGGACAAGATCGCCGGCCGGTTCGGCCCGGATGCGATCCGCCCCGCTACACTCGTGGAAGAACGGCGCGTCGGCCCTGAGTCCCGTGACCAGGGCAGATAACTACCGACCGTAGTGGCTTGGCGCGGCTGATTGGTGCCGCCAGCCCTGTACCCTTCCACATGGCGCCCCGGCGCTCGTATTCTGGGCGTAAAGCAACGGCCGTGGTGATTAACGAGCATCAGGCCGATGTCGATGGGAGGCACTGTGCCGCTCTCTGACCACGAGCAGCGTCAGCTCGAGCAGATTGAGCAGGCGCTCTATGCCGATCATCCCCGCCTGGCCCGGCTCATGCGGGCAAGGGATCCCAAGGTCCATTACCGGCGCCGCGTCCTGCAGGCGTGCGTCGGGTTCCTTCTGGGCATCGGCGCTCTGGTCGCAGGCCTGTTCCTCAAGTACCCCTGGCTGTCCGCGGCAGGCTTCGTGCTCATGCTGCTCAGCGCCATCTGGGTCATCGCGAGCTACCGGAGGATGGCGGCGGTGATGGTGCCCCAGGGTCGGCGCGGACGAGCCGGCCGGAAAGGTCGAGCGCCCAGAACGTCGGCGAACTCTGGCCTCATGGAGCGGCTGGAGGAACGCTGGCGCCGCCGCCAGGAGGGCAACAACCGGTAACCGGCCCGCCCGGCCTCGCCGCGCACCCGGACATCAACGGCGGGTTGCCGTTAAGTCTGACGCGGGTCCACCTGCCGTCGCAGCGCAGGCCATGAGGTATCCAGCCAGCTGAGCATGTCGCCCAGCCGTTGGAGGCCTTCCTGTACCGCTGCGAGCGTGGACACCGGCAGCAGCCAGGCTCGGATGCGCCGGCGCAGCGGGGTGGCTGCAGCGATGGCGCGGCGCACCCGGGTCACGTCAGCGGAAAGTCCCGCGCCGGAGTCCGCGCGGATGGCATAGGCGGCCCGCTCCGCAGCAGTGACAATCCGCCGGAGCGCCTGCGCGGTGTCCGGAGTCAGCTTGGCCTCCCTGGTGAGCCGCCTGGCCAGGGCGCGCGGCGTCTCGCCTGGAGCGCGACTCAGGCCATAGTCGGCCAGGTCATCGGTGAGCTCGCGCCAGGCGGCCGCCGCTGTCGCGGCGTCGTTCGAGGCGAGCAGCCAGCGGCGCCGCCTGGTCAGCTTCCTGGCCGCGGCTGGCGCGAGGATCAGCAGCAGGACCAGCAGCGGGATAGCGATGGCGAGCCACTCGGTTGAGCCGCGGCCTGCGTGGCCGGCAGGCCCGCCTCCGGGCTCGAGGCGCTGGAAGGTATTGAGACCTCGCACGCCATTCGCCTGGGAGCCGCCGCCTGCCCCTGAGCCCTTGGCTCCGCCTGGGGTCGGCGTGGGCACGCCCCCGCCAGCCTTGCCAGTGGCGTATGACGGCACAGTGGCGGTGCCCTGGCCCGTCGCGCCGTGGGGAGTCGGCTCGAACCTGATCCAGCCCATGCCAGCGAAGTAGAGCTCGGGCCAGGCATGGGCGTCCGCGGTGGTGACGCGCCACGTGCCGTGCGGCCCGCGCACCCCGCCGGTGTAGCCGACGGCGATCCGGGACGGGATGCCCAGCAGCCTGGCCAGCACCGCGAACGCCCAGGCGAACTGCTGGCAGTAGCCGCGCCGGTCGTTGGTCAGGAACGCGAGCAGCCAGTGCGACGTGGGCAGGTGCGGCGTGAGGGTGTAGCGGAAACTGCCGGCCAGGAACCAGTCCTGCAGTTGGAGTGCCATTTGCAGTTGGTTGGTGGCGCGGACGGTGCGCTGATGGGCGATGGCTGCGAGCTTGCTCAAGTCCGGTCCGTTGTAGGCACCGTACTGACTATTGATCGAGGTCGGCGGATTCTCGGTGGCTGCCTGCAGTTCGGCTGCCGTTGGCTGCGCCTCGCTGCTGGTCACCGTGTACACCAGGCCGTCGAGCGAAGCGGTCGGGTTGTACAGCATGAGCGATCCTGGTAGCTCACTCCAGCCCGGCGCGACGTCGAGCTTGACCGGGGCATAGGGCGCGGGCAGGAACGCGCTCGCGCCGACCTGTGCCTGGTGCCTGGCCAGCGTGACATGTGTCTGTACCGTTTCCGCGCGGGTGCTCGTGAGCTGGCCCTGCGGTCGATAGGGCAGCTGGCTGTCGGCCTGCTGGCTGACGATCTTGCCGGCCAGCGCCGGGTACCAGGCATCCCGGCTGCCGTTGTAGTTCAGCACGTACTCCTGGAAGTACTGGTCTGCGGGCACCGCCGCGGTGGTGTGGTAGCTCAGGACCGGCAGCGGCTTCTTTTCGCGGAGGTCATCCTGAACCTGCTGCAAGACGGCCAGCCCGCCGCTGGAGCCCGTTCCGAAGTGTGCTCCGCCGCCGCCGCTGCCGGTGCCGAACACGTGTTGCACCCGCATCGCCGGAATCAGGATCGGGACGATCACGGCCAGGCAGACGGCGGCAAGTCCGATGCGGCGGCCGGACGCCGCCATCTCCCTGGTATCTGGCCCGGTCCCGGTCTCGTCGGAGCGCTGGACGTAGCGGAACGTCACGAGCTGGCCCCACATCCGCAGCCGCTCCCGGCCCGCTGTGGACAGCAGCATCAGGAACCCCGCCATACCGGCCGCGAAGGCGAGGATCTGCTGCCCGCCGAAGCTCTTGAGGTTGCTGGCAACAGGGACGCTGAAGAGCACGAGCAGCGGAAGCCCCGCGGCGGCGGGCCGTCGCATCCGCACCGCGAGCAGGTCGACCATGATCGCTACCATGCCGATGCCGACAGCCCCGACCAGGCTCACCGGTCGGATGTCGGGTACCGGCGGGGCGTACTTGAATTCGGCGAAAGCGGCCCGGACCATGCTCCCGAGCCTCGCGAGCGAGTCGGGGCTCGGAATCACGTGACCGAAAGCAGGTCCGTTCGCGAACCACAGATTCAGGTAGATCAGCAGCGCCGCCAGGTACAGCGCGACGACGGCAAACCCGCGCAGCGGGCGTGCGCCGGTCGCGCTCGCAGCGGTCAGGGCGACGATGACCAGCCCAAGGGTCAGCGGCAGCCACCCCTGCCATAGCAGCAGGGGCACGACCGCCACGATGACGGCCGCGGTTGCCACGACGGCCGGCTTCAGCCCTGGGAGCCGGGAAGCGAGGCCGGCCGCGCCGACGACGATGACCGCCCCGATGCCGGCGCCCAGCCATCCGGCACCCTGCAGGACGGAGCTGAGTGACAGCGATGCGAGCAGCACGGCGATCGCTGCCATGGCGGGCAGCCGGAGGCTCATGACGGTGCACCGCCATCGGCTGCGAGGGCTGGCCCGGTGGGACGAGTGTCCGCGACTCCCTGCAGGCCGGCCGGCCCCGCGCTCGCCGGTACCATCCAGGCCTGGGAGCGGACAGACGCCCGCGGCTGGGCCAGCCGCCGCCACGCCACGGACAGCGGTGTGGCGGCGTCGAGGATCGTCACGCGCCAGCCGGCGCTGACCAATATCGCCTCGGCTGCCGTTGTTTCGGCGGACCGTCTGACTCCGGGCGGGCCAGCTGCGCGGAGAGCGCCGTTATCCGGCGCGTTGTCGTCGGGTCCCGTGACCGGCTGCTCAGCGTGCTGGGGCTCAGCCGCCCACGATGCCACGTCCAGCAGGATGGCCAGCCCTTGGCTGCCCTCCCTCCGGCAGGCGGCCAGCTGCCGGGCCTCGGGTGCCGGGAGCCTCCCCACGATGGCGATGACGACTCCGCCGGCGGTTCTCAGCTCCGCGATGGCCGGATCGAGGTTGCGGCTGGTGGACGGGTGGACGACGGCCAGGGAGTCGAGGAGGGCGTCCGCGAAGAGCGGGCCGCCGCGAACCGTCGCCACGTCGGTGACGAACTGCCCCGTGAGCCCTTCGCTCGCGATGTGCGTCCCGACAGACGCGGCCACGCTCACGGCTGCCTCGAATGACGAGACCATTCCCGTGCCCAGGTGCGACCTGGACCTGGTGTCGAGGAAGATCGTCGCCCGGTTGCGCCATCGCTGCTCCTCGCGACGCACCATGAGTTCCCCGTACCTGGCCGTGGACCGCCAGTGCACCCGCCGCAGTTCGTCGCCGTCGCGGTACTCCCGCGGGATGACATCGTCCTCGCCAGCGGTCGAGGTGAGCCGCGCCCGGCCCTCTCCCTCGCCGGCCCAGGTCCGGCTGATCACCGTGCGGGACAGCGGCACGATCCGCGGCGTCACCACGAACGTTGAGCGCCCGGACGCCGACCTCTCGAGTTCGACGAGCCCGAAGGAGTCGGCGACGCGCAGCTGGACGGGGCCGATCTCGAACTTGCCGCGCAGATCGGAGCGGAGTGAGTAGGTGAGCTGCCTGATGCCCCGGCGCTCGATCTTGTCCAGCACGTAGCGCGGCTTGCTCCCGAGCGCGTACGGCACCGTGTCCTCGGCCAGGAGCAACCCGGTGGGGACACGGGAGACGTTCTCCAGCCGCAGTGTCACCGTGGCGGTGTGCCCGATCGGCACGCGTGCTGGCGTAATGATGCGCGCGGTTGAGAGCCGGTACTGGCCTCGGCGGGCGGCGAAAGCGGCCAGCAGCGGCAGCGCGATCAGGGCGACGCCGACCGAGAGCAGGCCCCGCTCGCCGAGCACGAAGCCGAGGAGCACGGCCACGCCGCCCGCACTCAGGAAGCAGATGCCGCGGGTGGTCATCCCGGCGAGCAGCGAGGTCCGCATCGCGTGTCCTTCCGGCGGCCCTGGTGTTGAGTCTAGGCCCGTTACCGGCTCGGCAGCGGAAGCCGGCGGACAAGACTCGCGAGCACCTGCTCAGGCAAGTCGCGGCCGACCATGGCCTCGGCGCTCGGGAGCAGCCGGTGGGCGAGGACAGGGACTGCGAGGGCCTGGACGTCGTCCGGGAGCACGAAGTCACGCTCGTCGAGCGCCGCGTGCGCCCGGCTGGCCCGCAGCAGGTGCAACGCGGCTCGCGGTGATGCGCCGAGCCTCAGCTCAGGGGCATTCCTGGTGGCGCCGACGATGTCGATGATGTACTGGCGGAGCGCGGGTGACACGTGGATCTCGCGGACGGCGGATACCAGGGCGCGCACGTCGCTGGCATGCGCGACGGGCTTGAGCTGGTCGAGCGGTGAGCTCGAGCCGTGCGTCTCCAGCAGGCTGAGCTCGGCAGCCCGGTCCGGATAGCCGATGGAGATTCTGGCCATGAACCTGTCCCGCTGCGCCTCGGGGAGCGGGTAGGTGCCCTCCATCTCCACCGGGTTCTGAGTCGCGATCACCATGAACGGCGGGTCGAGCTGATAGGTGCGGCCATCGACCGTGACCTGGCGCTCCTCCATGGACTCCAGCAGGGCTGACTGCGTCTTCGGCGAGGCCCTGTTGATCTCGTCACCGAGCACCACATTGGCGAAGATTGGCCCGGGCTTGAATTCAAATTGGCGGAGTTCCTGGTTGTAGGCGCTGACCCCGGTGATATCGCTCGGCAGCAGGTCCGGGGTGAACTGAACCCTTCGGACCGAGCAGTCGATCGACCGGGCGAGCGACTTGGCGAGCTGAGTCTTCCCCACACCGGGCACGTCCTCGATCAGGATGTGTCCCTCTGCCAGCAGCACCGTCAGCGCGAGGCGGACCGCACCAGGCTTGCCGGTGATGACCGTCTGCACCGCCGCGCTCACCTTGGTGGCGACCTGCACGAGCTCGTCGAGATTTGCGTCGGCCTCCCGGCCGGTGTCCGTCACCAAGGTGCCCTCCTGGCGCCATTCCCTGATAGGGGCTGCGATCAGACAGTACGTCGTCCGCGAGCCGCCTGCGATTCCGCCTGCCCAGCAGCGCCTGCTTTATTCCCGCATGCCGGGCTCTGCCCCAGCTGAGCGGGGGAGATCATCGTGGCCGGGCGAGTGCCGTGGCCGCTGCCGCCCCACTTCACTCCACCCCCTCTGAGCTGGAAAATTCGCTCGGCCACTCGCCATTTCGTCGGCGGGCAGTCATTGACGGTGGGGGATAGTGGGGTACAGTGGTGCTCCGTGGGGCGAGAATGGCGCCAGCGGGGCGCCGAGTGGGGTCGCCGGGGAGGTGAGGCGGGTGTTCCTCGGCACCCACACGCCGCGCCTCGACGACAAAGGCCGATTGATCTTTCCGGCCAAATACCGCGAGGAGCTATCAGCCGGCCTCGTGCTGACCAAGGGCCAGGAGCGCTGCCTGTACGTGTTCCCGGTCAGCGAGTTCGCGCGGATCACCGAGGCGCTCCGCACCGCGCCGGTGACGGCCAAGGCGGTGCGGGACTACAGCCGCGTCTTCTTCGCGAGCGCCTCGGACGAGGAACTGGACAGGCAGGGCAGGATCACGATCCCGCCGGGCTTGCGGGAGTACGCGGGCCTGGATCGCGACTGCGCGGTGATCGGGGCTAACACCAGGCTTGAGATCTGGGATGCGCACGCCTGGGCGAGCTATCTGGAGCAGCAGGAGCCAGCTTTCTCGACGGCATCTGAGGAGGTTCTGCCAGGAGTGCTGTGACGGTGCGTGCTGGGATCGGGCGCCGGATGCCCGGCGAGGTCTCCACCCGTGCTGAGGGCCGGTGCGGCCCGGCTGACGCCACTTCCCCGGCGTCAGGCGGTCCCCAGCCTGTCAGTGCAGGCGCGGATGGGGACCTGGCCGGGCATCTCGGGCAGTCGGAGCAGTCGCCAGAAACCCGAGGAGCAGTCAGTGCGAGCATTCGTTGAGGGGGACCGATGGGAACGGCGTCCGGGCATCGTCCGGTCATGCTCGACCGCGTCGTGGAGCTACTTGCGCCCGCCCTCCAGACGGCTGGCGCAGTGTTAGTGGACGCGACGCTAGGCCGGGCTGGGCACGCGCGTGCACTGCTCGCGGCTCATCCCGGCTTGCGCCTCATCGGCATCGACGCGGACGCATCCGCCATCGAGGAGTCGCGTCGCGCCCTGACCGAGTTCACCGGGCGGGTTCTGCTCATCCAGGCGGTCTACGACGAACTCCCGCGAGTCCTGGCCGACGCCGGTGAGCAGACCGTGCAAGGCGTGCTGTTCGACCTTGGGGTGTCGTCACCGCAGCTCGACGATCCAGAACGCGGATTCGCCTACGCCTACGACGCGCCGCTCGACATGCGGATGGACCGGGCAGGCGTGCTGACTGCGGCCGAGGTACTCAACACCTATCCAGCCGACCGGCTCGCCCGGGTGCTGCGCGAGTACGGCGAGGAACGCTATGCCCGGCGCATCGCAGCTGCAGTCGTCCGGGAGCGCGCCCACGCGCCGCTGCGTAGCACTGGCCGGCTCGTCGAGATCATCAGGGAGTCGATCCCCGCTCCGGCGCTTCGATCCGGCGGGAATCCCGCCAAGCGCACGTTCCAGGCGCTGCGGATCGAGGTCAACGGGGAGCTCGAGGCGCTGGCGCGAGCGCTGCCCGCAGCGCTGGACTCGATTGCGGTCGGCGGCCGGATTGTCGCGCTGGCCTATCACTCGCTCGAGGACAGGACGGTTAAGCGTGAGCTTGCCGTGCGGTCGGCTGATTCGACGCCTGCGGGCCTGCCCGTCTCGCTGCCGGGCGCGCGGCCGCGGTTCCGGCTGCTGACCAGGGGAGCGGAACGGCCGACAGACGCGGAAGTCGCGGCGAATCCGCGAGCCTCGTCGGCTCGCCTGCGCGCGGCCGAGCGGATCAGGGCGGCGGCATGACGACGGACATCAGGACGCGACAGCCAGGAATGGAACTCCAGCCGCCAGACAGCGCAGGGAGGGGCCAGCGCAGGTGACAGACACGACGATTCAGCGCCCTACTCGTAGGCGTTCCGCCGGGACTTCCGCCCGGGGTATCGCCGTCCCGAGTCAGGGCCGATCTGGCGGAGAGATTCCGGGCCGCGCGAGTACGCCCCGCGTGGGCACGGCCGGCGACCGGACGGTCCGCCGCGGTCCGCGGCCCGGTGGCGGTCGGCCCGTGCTGCGCGCCACGGGCACGGGAGCAGCCGCACAGCCGACCGCATTGCGGGTACCTGCCCAGCCCAGGCCGGCCGTGCGCGCGCGGTCCGCCCCGGCGGAGCCGGCCCGGCAGACCCGTGGGGTTCCGGGGGGTCGTCCTCCTGGGATACAGCAGCGGGGGGTTCCGGGGGGTCGTCCCCCCGGGATACAGCAGCGGGCAGTCCCGGAGAGCCGTCCTGCGAGGCCGCGGCGGCCTGCGTTCGCCGCTGCGGGTGTCGCGACTAACGCGGCGCGAACCACGGCCGCGACAGCCAGTCCCGCTGCCCGCCGGGTGCCGCGCGTGCCGTTCGTGCTGCTGGTGCTCGCGCTGCTGGCGGGCAGTTTGGTCTGCCTGCTGGTGATAAACACCACGCTGGGCGCTGCGAGCTTCCGGATCAGCCAGCTGCAGAAGAAGTCAGCGAGCCTGTCCACGCAAGAGCAGGCGCTGAGCCAGCAGGTGGCGGCCGAGCAGGCGCCCGGCGCGATCGCGCGGCGGGCTTATGCGCTGGGGATGCGCGCACAATCCAGCAGCACGATCCTCGACCTGCGAACGGGCCAGATCTACCGGCTGCCCGGCCAGGCCGGGTTGGGTGTGGAGCTCGGAGCCCCGCCAGTCACCCCGGCATCGAGTGCACCGGCAGGTGCGAAGAAGCCAGCCGCCAGGCGCACGCAGAGCCCGGCGCCGAACGCGAGCGCGAACCCCGGCGCCACCCCGACCGGTGCGGCTTCGCCCGCGCCATCAGCCAGCCGGACCCCTGCGCCCGCGAGGTCGAGCCCGTGACCGGTGGGCCGGCGAACCGTGACGACGGCGAGTGGCGGCCGCCGCTGCGGCGGAACGCGCCGAACCCGGCCGGGTCGCGTGGACCCGGTCGGCCGCCGCGAACGCCGGGTCCGCTCGGCAGGCACGATCAGGCCAGGCCCGGTGGCCGGCCAGCTGAGCAGCCGCAACGGGGGGTTCCTGGGAATCGTCCCGGCCGGGCACAGCAGCGGGGCGGAGCCGGCCGTGCACGGTCGGGCGAGCCACGCAGCACGCCACGCCGCGTCGCTGACCGGCCCTGGCGGCCGGGTCAGGAGTTCATGCCGCGCGACAAGCCGAATCGTCGAGGCGCCCGCCGACCGGCCGGGCACCGCGCCAGGCTGGTTGTTGTCCGCGCGCCGCGAATGGCCATGCGACGCGCGGGTCCTGAGCGCCGGCTACGCGTCGCGCTGCTGTGCATCGTCTTCGCGCTGAGCATCTTCGCGGGACGGCTGGTGCAGGTAGAAGGCTTCGACTCGGCGGCCTACAAGACCGCCTCGGCGCAGTGGCATCCACCGGACTACATCCCGCTTCCGGCCGTCCGCGGCGCGATCACCACAAGTGATGGCGCAGTGCTCGCGATGACCGTGCAGACCGAGACGGTGTTCGCAGACCCGAAGCTCATCCCGGTCGTTAACCGCCCGCAGGTCGCCGCGCGTCTGGCCGGCCCGCTGAAGCAGGCTCCCGCCGCCATCCTGCAGTTGCTGAACCATCCGTCCAGCCCCGAGTACGTGAAGCTCGCCAGCGGCGTGTCGGTCGGTGCGGGCAACCAGATCGCCGCCCTCGATCAGCCCGGCATCGACATGACCCCGACGTACACGACCAGATACCCGAACGCCGACCTGGCGGCCACCGTATCGGGCTTCGTCAACAACAAGAGCACCACGCTGCCTGGTGGTGCGCAGCAGACCACCCTGTACGGCGTTCAGGGGCTGGAGCAGGAGTACAACTCGCTGCTGGCCGGGCGGCCCGGCGGCGAGTATGTCGAGCTGGGCCAGGACGGCCAGCCGATTCCGAATACCGAGGCTGACGTGACGCCGGCGGTCCCGGCCCGGAGCCTGCGGCTGACCATCCAGTCCGCCATCCAGTACGACGCCGACCAGGTGTGCCGCCAGCGCGTCCAGCAGACCCACGCCAGCAGCTGCTCCATCGTCGTGATGCAGCCGAAGACTGGCGCGATCCTGGCGATGGCGCAGTGGCCGACCTACAACCCGGCCACCGTCTCGAGCCTCGCCGCCACGACGAACATCGGCGTCGCGCGGGTATTCGCCCCTGGCAGCACCCTCAAGCCGGTCACGGTCGCGGCCGCGCTGGAGAAGGGCGGTCAGACGCCTATGAGCGCTTACACGATCCCGCCTCAGATCACCATGGACGGCAAGTTCACCTTCCACGACGCCGAGGCCCATCCGACGGAACGCCTCACGGTCGCCGGGATCCTCGCGAACTCGAGCAACGTCGGAATGGTCCAGGTCGTGCAGCACATCACCCCCCAGCAGCAGTACGACTACCTGCGCGCCTTCGGACTCGGGCAGGCCAGTGGCCTGGGTCTGCCGGGGGAGAGCGCCGGCCTGCTCGCCGCGCCGGGCGCCGCCAACTACTGGGGTGACAGCCCGTTCGAGTACTCCTTCGGCCAGGGCCTGGGGGTCACCGCGATCCAGATGGCTAGCGTGTACGCGACCATCGCCAACGGAGGCGTCCGGGTGCAGCCCACCCTGGTGGCCGGTACCACGAGCGCAGCCGGGCAGTTCCTCCCCGCGCCGCGCCCGGCGAGCAGCCGGGTCATTTCGCCCACCACGGCGAGCGAGCTCATGACGATCCTGCAGCAGGTGCCAAACGTGGACGCGCGAGCCGGTCAGAACGCCGGCCTGATCTCCGGGTATACCGTCGCCGCCAAGACCGGGACCGCCCAGGTCGCGGGCCCTGGCCGGAGCAACTGCCTCTGCCAGTATGGTGCCAGCTACATTGGCATTGCTCCGGCCGACAACCCGCAGCTCGTCGTCGCGGTGAACATCCAGGATCCGCAGGGCAATTACTACGGTGACCAGGTCGCGGGGCCGGCCTTCTACGACGTGATGAAGTTCGCTCTGCAAACTATGAAGATCGCCCCTGACTATGCCAGGACACCGCATATCAGACTCACCGCACCGTGAGGGGAGGTACCCTCGGCCCGTGCCAGAGGCCCTCCGACCGCAGCACGTCGCACCCCGGCCCCTGGCCGGGCTCGCGGCGCTGCTCGGGCTGCGCGCAGCCGACCCGCGGCGCGCAGGATCGGGGCCGAGTGTAACCGGCGTCACCCACGACTCCCGGTCGGTCCGGCCCGGCGACCTGTACGCAGCACTGCCCGGCGGTACGGTGCACGGCGCCCGGTTCTGCGCCGACGCCGCGACGGCAGGCGCGGTAGCCGTGCTGACCGACCCCGCAGGGCGGGAGGCGGCGATCGCGACCGGGCTGCCGGTCTTCGTGGTCGCCGATCCGCGGGCGCGGCTGGGAGAGGTGGCCGCCTGGATCTACGGGGAGCCATCCAGCAAGCTGCTGCTGATCGGCGTCACTGGCACGGCCGGAAAGAGCACGACGACCTATCTGATCGAGTCCGGGCTGCGGACGGCCGGCTATCTGACCGGGCTCATCGGCGGGGTGGAAACTCGCATCCGCGACGTGACGCTCGAGAGCTCGCTGACTACACCGGAGGCGACAGACCTGCAGGCGGTGCTGGCGGCCATGGTGCATCGGCGAGTGGGTGCGGCAGCCATGGAGGTATCCAGCCACGCGCTGGCCCAGGGCCGGGTCGCTGGCACGCACTACGACGTCGCCGTCTTTACCAACCTGTCTCAGGACCACCTCGACTTTCACGCCAGCATGGACGACTACTTCGCGGCCAAGGCGCAGCTCTTCACGCCCGAGTACGCGCGCGCTGGCGTGGTGAACGCCGACGATCCGCGAGGTCGTGAGCTAGTCGCCACGGCGGGCATTCCGGTGACGACGTTTTCTGCTCGGGGTCGCGATACCGCTGACTGGATCGCTACTGACGTGCGGCCGGGTGCCGACGGATCGGCGTTCCGGGTGATCGGCCCCGGCGGCGTGGCGGCGGACGCGACCATCGCGCTGCCCGGCGACTTCAACGTCGCCAACGCCCTGGCCGCTATCGTGGCGCTGGTCGAGGCCGGGGTTGGCCTGGCCGACGCAGTGGCCGGCGTGGCCGCTTGCCCTGGCCCGCCCGGCCGGCTCGAGCGGGTCGAGGCCGGACAGGACTTCTCTGTCCTGGTCGACTACGCGCACAAGCCCGGCGCAGTCGAGGCTCTGCTGTCGGCCATGCGCGCGGTGACGCAGGGACGGCTGATGATCGTCGTCGGCTGCGGCGGGGATCGGGACCGTGGCAAGCGCAGCCTGATGGGCGCGGCGGCCGCCCGGCTCGCCGATGTCGCGATCCTGACCAGCGATAATCCACGATCGGAAGATCCCCTCGCGATCCTGACCGAGATGCTTTCAGGCGCCGCCGGGGTACCGCAGCGCGAGCGCGGCCACGTCGTCGTCCAGCCGGATAGGGCCGCAGCCATCGCGGCGGCCATCGACGACGCCGACAAGGGAGACGTTGTCGTCATTGCCGGCAAGGGCCACGAGCACGGTCAGTACGTGGGCGGCTCGGTCATCCCGTTCGACGACCGGGAGGTCGCCGCCGCGGCGCTGCGCGAGCGCCTGGCGGCAGACAATGGGGCCCACCCGGCACCGGAGGGCCAAGACCGTCCGGGCGACGAGATGCTGGCGGACGCGTGATCCCGCTATCGCTATCGGAAGTGGCGCAGGTCACCGGGGCGCAACCGGACGACGTTCCTGATCCCGGCGCGCTCGTGACCGGGCCGGTGGTGATCGACTCGCGAGAGGCCGGGCCGGGCAGCCTGTTTGCGGCGCTGCCTGGCACCCGCACCGACGGGCACGAGTTCGCCGCGGCGGCTGTTGCGGCCGGGGCCGTGGCGGTCCTTGCCTCCCGGCCAGTTGGCTGCCCCGCTCTGGTCGTGCCCGACGTGCAGGCGGCCCTCGGCCAGCTCGCCCGGGCGGTTGTCGACCGGGCGAGCGACCTGACGATCATCGGGATCACGGGATCGGCTGGCAAGACCACGACCAAGGACCTGACCGCGCAGCTAGTCGAGACCCTCGGCCCTACCGTCGCGCCGCGCGATTCCTTCAACAACGAGATCGGCCACCCGCTGACCGTGCTCCGGATCACCGGCCAGACCCGGTTCCTGGTGTCGGAGCTGGCTGCCCGCGGCCCCGGACATATCACCGAGCTCTGCCAGATCGCGCCGCCTAGGCTCGGCGCGGTACTCGGCGTCGGTCATGCGCACGCTGGTGAGTTCGGCGGTCTGGACGCGATCGCGCAGGCGAAGGGGGAGCTCGTCGCCGCGCTGCCGGCCGACGGCGTCGCGGTGCTGAACGCCGACGATCACCGGGTTGCGGCGATGGCGGCCAGGACCCGCGCGCGTGTCGTGACGTTCGGCCGCAGCCAGGGCGCGGAAGTCCGGGCTGAGAGCGTCCGCATGGATGAGGCGGGCCGAGCGGGTTTCTTGCTCGTGACCCCAGCCGGGTCCGCGCCGGTTCAGTTGCGGCTGCACGGCGAGCATCACGTCACGAACGCGTTGGCGGCAGCCGCGCTGGCGGGGCAGCTCGGCATGCCGGTCGCCGCCACGACGGCCGGGCTGTCGGCGGCCGCAGCCCGCAGCCGCTGGCGGATGGAGGTAACTCGGCTCGCCGACGGGGTCACGGTCGTGAACGATGCCTATAACGCCAATCCGGACTCGGTCCGCGCGGCGATCGCTGCGCTGACGAGCATGTCCCGCGGTCGACGCGCGTTCGCGGTGCTCGGGCACATGACCGAGCTCGGTGACGACGCCGACCGGCTGCACGCGGAAATCGGGGCGGATGCCGCTGCTGCGGGACTGGCCGGCCTGATCGTGGTCGGGGACGAGGCCGCGCCGATCCTCGCCGGTGCGCGGACTGTGTCCGGCTGGCGGGGAGACCTGGAGCATGTGCCGGATGCGGCCGCCGCGGTCGGGGCGCTGAAGGGCCGGCTCCACGACGGCGACGTCGTCTTGGTCAAGGCCTCGCACTCGATCCACCTGGAGCGGGTAGCGCTCGCGCTCACCGGCGAGCAGCCGCTTGACGGCGACCAGGAGCCACGCCCGTGAAGACCATCCTCGTCACGGGGGCTGTGTCGCTCCTGCTCTCCCTGTTCGGCACGCCCCTGCTGATCGGGCTGCTGCGCCGGCAAGGTTACGGCCAGCCGATCCGGGTCGAGGGACCGAAGTCGCACGAGACCAAGCGCGGCACGCCGATCATGGGCGGCGCCGCCATGGTGCTAGCCGCGGTCATTGGCTACCTGGTCGGTCACGTCACCACCCACGACCCGATGAGCGCGTCCGGTCTGCTCGTGCTGTTTCTCATGGTCGGCCTCGGCCTTGTCGGATTCATCGACGACTTCATCAAGATCTATCGCCAGACGAACCTCGGCCTGCGCAGCGGCGCGAAGCTGGCCGGCCAGCTCGTGGTCGGCGCCGTGTTCGCCCTCGAGGTGCTGCAGCATCCCGACGGCTACGATCTCACCCCGGCGGACGCGCACCTGTCCTTCCTCCGGGACTTTGGCCCGGCCCTCGGCACGCTGCCCTTCGTGATCTGGGTGGTGATCATAATCTCGGGCACGTCGAACGCGGTGAACCTCACCGACGGCCTGGATGGCCTGGCCACCGGCGCAACCGTGCTGGTGCTCTCGGCCTACGTGATCATCGGTATCTGGCAGGAGCGCAACGACTGCACGACGTTCTTGTCCCGGCAGTGCTACCAGATCAGGGATCCGCTCGATGTCGCTGTGGTCGCCGCGGCGGTGCTGGGCGCGTGCTTCGGCTTCATCTGGTGGAACGCGCCGCCCGCGAAGATCTTCATGGGCGACACGGGCTCTCTCGCCCTGGGCGGCGTGCTGGCGGGCTTGGCCATCGTCTCCAAGACTCAGCTGCTGCTCATCATTCTCGGCGGGCTGTTCGTGATCATTACGATGTCCGACGTGATCCAGGTGGGCGTCTTCAAGGTGACCAAGCTCAGGACCGGGCGAGGGATACGGGTCTTCAGGATGGCACCGCTGCAGCATCATTTCGAGATGCTCGGCTGGGCCGAGACGACGGTCGTTATCAGGTTCTGGCTCATCTGCGGACTGTGCATCGCTATGGGACTCGGCATCTTCTACGCCGAGTGGCTGACCATCTGAGCCGATGACTCCTGAGCCGAGAAGCAGCGCCCGTTACACCGGCGGGCTGGCCGGCTTCGATGGCCAGCGGGTCGTCGTCGTCGGCCTCGGCATCACCGGGCAGTCGGTGATATCCCTGCTAACCGGCCGGGGCGCGAGCGTCACCGCGGTCGACTCGCGCGACGACGCCGAACGGCAGGATCTTGCCGGGCGGCTGGCCGACGACGGAGTGCAGGTCCTCCTCGGCCCGGCCGAAGTCGGGCCAGAGGCGAGCGTGGCCCCAGGCACCGATCTCGTTGTGACCTCTCCGGGGCTGCGACCCGATACGCCGCTGCTGGCGCGCGCCGTGGCGGCGGGCGTCGAGGTGATCGGCGACGTCGAGCTGGCCTGGCGGCTGCGGCCGGAGCTGCCCGGCGGCGGCCGCCAGCAGTGGCTCGCGGTTACCGGCACCAACGGCAAGACCACGACGGTGCGGATGCTGGCCGCCATGCTCGCGGCGGCCGGGCACCGCAGCGTCGCCGCCGGTAACGTCGGCGTCCCCGTCCTCGACGTGGTCACCGATCCGCAGCCCTTCCCGGTCGTCGCGGTCGAGCTGTCCAGCTTCCAGCTGTACTGGAGCACGACCATCACCCCGCTGGCTGCCGTCGTGCTGAACGTGGCCGCACATCACCTCGACTGGCACGACAACGTCCGTGCCTACGTGGCGGCCAAGGCCAGGATCTTCGCACCAGGCACGATCGCCATCTGTAACGCCGACGACCCGCAGACGGTCGCGATGGCCGACGCCGCGGTGTCGGCCGCCGGAAACCGGAAGGTCGCGTTCCGGCTCGGGCCGCCAGGGGCAGGGGAGCTGGGCGTCGCCGATGGCTGGCTCACCGACCGCGCCTTCAGCCCCGAGCCGGGCGGAACCCGCATGGTGCAGGCGGCGGGCATCCGCCCGGCGGCGCCGCACAACGTCGCCGATGCGCTCGCGGCTGTGGCGCTGGCGCGCGCGTACGGGGACGGGCCGGCCTCGATCGCCGCCGGGCTGGCCGCGTTTGTGCCGGAGCCGCACCGGATCAGCCTGGTGGCCGAGCTCGCTGGCGTGGCGTTCATCGACGATTCCAAGGCGAGCAATCCGGCGGCCGCGGCCGCATCGCTCGCGTCGTTCCCCTCCATCGTGTGGATCGCTGGCGGGCTTTTCCGGGGCAGCGATGCGGACCTGGACGCCATCGTGACCGCGGCGGCGCCGCGACTGCGCGCCGCCGTGCTGCTCGGCACCGACGCGGCCAGGTTCGCCGGCGCGCTGGCGCGACACGCGCCAGATGTCCCGGTAACACAGCTGGCTGGCACCGACACTGGTGTCATGGATCAGGTAGTGGCCCTGGCGGCCGCGGCCGCGCAGCCCGGCGACACGGTGCTGCTGGCGCCGGCCGCGCAGTCGTGGGACATGTTCCGTGATTACGGCGCGCGCGGGGAGGCGTTCGCCGCGGCCGTGCGACGGCTGGCGGAGCCCCGGTGAGGGCTGACCCTGGTCTGCCGAGTACTGACCGGCCGCCAAGCCTCCGGCTGCCGGGTCCGGCGGAGGCGCGTGCCGCCGCATTTGACTGGGCGCAGCGCCTGCGGGAGGCCGCAGCGCGGCTGAGGGCGCTCCTCGACCGCCCGCTAGCCTCGTACTACCTGATCCTCGGCTGCACACTGCTGCTGCTGATCGTCGGCCTCATGATGGTGCTGTCCGTCGGCACCGCGTACGACCTGGACCAGGGGTACCCGGCGTACTCGATGTTCATCAAGCAGCTGCTCGGCGCGCTCGCCGGTCTGGTGCTGATGTGGCTGGCCGCCAAGTCCCCGCCGCGGTTGTTCCGCGCGTGCGCTTACCCGCTGATGCTGGCCGCGCTCGCCGGGGTGGCGCTGGTGCTGCTGTTCGGCGTGGAGGTCGACGGCGCCAAGCGGTGGCTGGTCGTGGCCGGCTTTCAGGTACAGCCCTCCGAGCTGGCCAAGCTCGCACTCGTTGTGTGGGGTGCCGACCTGCTCGCCAGGAAGGAGCGGCTCGGCCAGCTGACCGACTGGCGCCACCTGCTGATCCCGCTGCTGCCCGGCACCGCCCTGCTGAGTCTGCTCGTCATGCTGGGCAAGGACCTCGGCACCACGTTCCTGCTCCTGGCGGTTTTCCTGGCGCTCCTCTGGATCATCGGGACGCCTGGCAGGCTGCTCCTCGGCATGGCTGGCCTGATGGCGTTCGTGCTGCTCATCGTCGTCGCCGCGCACCCCTACGAGCTGGCCAGGATCACCGGCTTCTTCTCGTCACACTCGCCCAGCTGCGTCAGCTGCTACCAGCTCACTCAGGGCAAGGACGCACTCGGATCAGGCGGCCTGTTCGGAGTGGGCAGCGGTGCGAGCCGGGCGAAGTGGGGCTGGGTCCCCAACAGCCCGACTGATTTCATCTTCGCGATCCTCGGCGAGGAACTCGGCCTGCTCGGCACGATCTGTGTGGTCGTGCTGTACGGCGGGATCGCCTTCGCCGGACTGCGCATCGCCCGCCGGGCCACGGATACGTTCTCGCGGCTGGCCGCGGGCGCCATCACGGTGTGGCTGGTCGGCCAGGCCATGGTCAACATGGGTGCCGTGCTCGGCCTGCTGCCCATCAGCGGGGTGCCGTTGCCGCTCATCTCCGCCGGCGTGTCCTCGCTGCTGGCGAGCCTCGCGGCGCTCGGGATGCTGATGGCCTTTGCCCGGACCGAGCCCGGCGCCGCCCGTGCGCTCGCCGCGACCGGTCCCGCCACGCCGCGGCGGTTCCTGCGTCGCAGCGGGCTCGGCCACGGGGCTGGCCGGCGATGACCGGACCCGGCTGATGGTGGAGCTCGGTCCGCGGGCGCTTCCACCACAAGCAGAAGTAGGGTTGGCCCGGTCAGTACAGGTCAGTACAGGTCGGGACCGGGAAGGAGAGTGCGCCGATGGCGGTCAGCGTCGTCATCGCGGGTGGCGGTACGGGCGGCCACATCGAGCCCGCGCTGGCACTCGCGGACGCGCTGCGCCTCGCCGAGCCCGATACCGTGATCACCTGCCTCGGTACCGAGCGCGGGCTCGAGACCAGGCTGGTGCCGATGCGCGGTTATGACCTGGCGCTGATCCCGCCGGTGCCGTTGCCGCGCCCACTGCTGACACCGGAGCTCTTCTCGGTGCCTGGACGGCTGCGTGATGCTGTCCGCGCGACCGCGGAGATCCTGACCCAGGTGCGGGCGGACGTGCTGGTGGGTCTCGGCGGATACGTGGCCACGCCGGGTTACCTGGCCGCCTGGCGCGCCGGGCTGCCGATGGTCGTGCACGAGGCCAACGCGCGGCCAGGCCTGGCTAACCGCATCGGCTCGCTGCTGACCCGGCACGTCTGCACCGGTCAGCATGGCACCAGGCTGCTGCACGGCCGGTATGTCGGTACCCCGATCCGGCGGCAGATCGCCGGCCTGGACCGGCTGGCGCTCGCCGACACGGCCCGCGCGCACTTCGGCCTCGCGCTGGACCTGCCGGTGCTGCTGGTCACGGGCGGGTCGCAGGGCGCAGCCTCGCTGAATGCGGCGGCGCTTGGCGCGGCTGCCGCGCTTCGCGCCGAGGGAGTGCAGGTCCTGCACGTCGCGGGGCCGAAGAACTCCGACGTGGCGGTGCCTCCCGGCCCGGTGCCGTACATCGTGCTGCCCTACCTGGACCGGATGGACCTCGGCTACGCGGCGGCCGACTTCGCGCTGTGCAGGGCGGGCGCGATGACCTGCGCGGAGCTGACGGCCGTCGGCCTGCCCGCCGCGTACGTGCCCCTGCCGCACGGCAACGGGGAGCAGCGGTTGAACGCCGAGCCGATCGAGGAGGCCGGCGGCGGCCTGATCATCGATGACGCCGACCTCTCGCCAGAATGGCTCGCCGAGACCCTGCTGCCGATCCTGCTCGACGGCGAACTGGTAGCTGCCATGGGACAGGCAGCGGCAGCGAGCGGTAACCGAGATGCCGACCGCGACCTAGCCGCGCTGGTGCTGAGCGTCGGCCGCGGACCGCGGCCGGCTAGGCAGGCGCGTCGCGCCAGCCAGGTTTCGAGGGCGGGGCGTGGCCCCCGGTCCGGGGCGGCGCCCGGCCGCGCGCCCCGGAGGTAGCGCCATGGGCCTGGTCACGCCGATCGATCCGGTGCCCGTCGGTCAGCTCGGCACGGTTCATTTCACCGGCATCGGCGGCGCGGGCATGTCTGGCATCGCGAGGATCATGCTCGCCCGCGGGATCACGGTGTCGGGTACCGACTCGGCCGCGTCCGGGCTGCTGGACGAGCTGGCCGCGGCCGGGGCGAGGGTGCACGTCGGGCACGCGGCGGAGCACCTGGGCGACGCCGACACGCTGGTCGTGTCGACCGCCATCCGGCCCGACAACCCTGAGCTCGCCGAAGCGCAGCGGCGCGGCCTGCGGGTCATGCACCGGGCGGCGGCGCTGGCCAGCCTCATGCTCGGGTATCAGGGCATCGCGGTCGCGGGCACGCACGGCAAGACGACTACGACATCAATGATCACGACCGTGCTCGTGCACTGCGGCGCGCAGCCGTCCTACGTCATCGGCGGAATTCTCGCGCAGACCGGTCTCGGCGCGGCCCAGGGCGAGGGTCGGTTCTTCGTGGCCGAGGCCGACGAGAGCGACGGCTCGTTCCTGATGCTGGCACCCGACGCCGCCGTGGTGACGTCGGTGGAAGCCGACCACCTCGACAACTACGGCACGCTGGCGGCGGTGCGGAAGGCGTTTACCGCGTTCGCCGGCCGGATCTCTGCCGGCGGATTGCTGCTGGCGTGCGCCGACGACCCCGGCGCGCTGGCGCTTCTGGACGCGACCGGGCCCGACATCACCGCGCTCACCTACGGCACCGCCGGCGGCGCGTCCTACCGGCTTGGCGACATCCGCCCGCTGGGCATGCGGACCGCCCTCACTGTCACGGGCGGGCCGGGGACGGTGCTGGCGGAGGCGGGGCCGGTACAGCTGGAGATCGCGGTTCCTGGCCGGCATAACGCGCTGAATGCCGCGGCCGCGTTCGGGCTGACGGTGGAGCTCGGCGTGTCGGTCGCGGATGCGGTCGCCGGCCTCGCGGCCTACCGCGGCGCCCGCCGGCGCCTTGAGCTCAAGGGCGAGGCCGACGGCGTGCAGGTGATCGACAGCTACGCGCACCACCCGACCGAGCTGGCTGCGGACCTGGCCGCGGCCCGTGACATCGCCGGCAGTGCCGACGGGGGAGGGGGCCGGGTCATCGCCGTGTTCCAGCCGCACCTGTTCAGCCGGACCAGGATCTTCGCCGCCGAGTTCGGTGCCGTTCTCGGCCAGGCCGACGAGGCGATCGTGCTCGACGTGTACGCCGCGCGCGAGGATCCCGAGCCAGGCGTCACCGGGCGGCTCGTGGCCGACGCGGTGCCCGGCGGAGCGCTGTTCCTGCCCGACAAGGCGAGCGTGCCGGCCGTCCTCGCCGGCCTGGCCAAGCCCGGCGACCTCGTGCTCACCATGGGCGCCGGTGACGTCACGACGCTGGGGCCGCAGATTGTCGCGGCCCTGCGCGACCGGGCCGGCGACCGGTGAGGGTGGCGCGCGACCAGACCGTCGCGTCCACAGCCGCCCGGGAGGGTAACGGGGACGTGCGCGCGGATCGGGGCGCCAGGCCTCGCCGCCGCAGCGGGGGCCGGCGGACGTTTGCCATCGCGCTCGCGCTCACCATCCTGGCCGTCGCCGCCTGGGCCCTGCTGGGCTCGAGCCTGCTCGTCGTGCGCCACATACGGATAACCGGCGGTGGCGCGCTGGTGCCAGCCGCGACAGTGCGCAGCGCGGCCATGATTCCGCTGGGCACACCACTGGCCCGCGTCGACGGCGGCGCGGCGGCGCGCCGGGTCGAGCGTCTCGCTCCGGTGCTGTCGGCCCGGGTGAGCCGGTCGTTCCCCGACACCGTGGTGATCGCCGTGCGACTGCGGACGCCCACCCTCGCGGTCGCGGTCGCGTCCGGCTATGCCCTGGTCGACTCCGCGGGCGTGACTGTCGAGGTGGTCAGCCGCGCGCCAGGCGGCCTGCCGCTGCTGACCGAGCCGCCGCCAGCGCTGCGCGGCAGCCCGGACGTTCGCGCCGCGGCGGCAGTCGTTCTGAGCCTGCCGGCTCAGCTGCGCAACCGGGTCAGGTCGGTGTCCGCCAGCGCGTCTAGCGTGACGCTGCTGCTCGTCGGCGGAATCACCGTCAGGTGGGGCGGGCCAGCTCAGGCTGCGCAAAAGGCGGCCGAGCTTAACGTGCTGCTGCGCACGCGCGCGCACTACTACGACGTCAGCGACCCGGCTACGGCAGTCACGCAGAGGTGACCTGCCGATTGAGGAGGCCGCGGTGCGACTTTCCACCGACTTCGAACAGACATATCTGGTTATAGCGCTCGCGCGAGTGCGCGAAACCGGTGGAGAGTCCCTGCGGGCGACGGGTACCACCGGCGAGGAGTCGCTTTTCTGCGGGTCCTCCGGAGGTGTCCCCCCGGAGCCCGCGACACGCCGGACGGCGATGATGACCAGTGGTTGACCTGGGGATGATGGCAACCCTACTGTCCTAGCAGTCGGCAGCTTGACATAACTCTAAATCTCAAGTTGAGGGTGAGAGTTTGACTTGGTGGGGGTCGGCTAGCTCCGGGGGCTGTGCTAGCTGGGCTGGGCGTGCGGGCGAACGCGACCGATGCGTACCGGGCGGCCGCGCGGGCAGCATGGCCGGGGGCCGGGGCGACCCCGTTCCGGGAGAACGGGCCTGGCGGTAGGGTCCGCGGAAGGGTCCGGGCGCACCCGGATGTGACGAGCGGAAAGGTTTGCTCCTCGTGGCAGCACCGCAGAACTATCTGGCGGTCATCAAGGTCGTCGGAATCGGCGGGGGCGGCGTCAACGCCGTCAACCGCATGATCGAAGAAGGACTCCGGGGGGTCGAGTTCATCGCGATCAACACCGACGCGCAGGCGCTGCTGATGAGCGACGCTGACGTCAAGCTTGACGTCGGGCGCGAGCTGACCAGAGGCCTTGGCGCCGGTGCCAACCCGGACGTCGGCGCGAAAGCCGCGCAGGACCACCGTGAGGAGATCGAGGAAGTCCTCAAGGGCGCGGACATGGTCTTCGTGACCGCAGGCGAGGGCGGCGGGACCGGCACCGGCGGGGCGCCGATCGTGGCCGAGGTGGCTCGATCTCTGGGCGCCCTGACGATCGGCGTTGTGACCAGGCCGTTTGGCTTCGAGGGGAAGCGGCGAGCGGCCCAGGCCGATACCGGCATCGAGCGGCTGCGCAGCGAGGTGGACACCCTCATCGTGATCCCGAACGACCGGCTGCTGTCCATCTCCGACCGCCACGTGAGCGTGCTGGACGCCTTTAAGGCCGCCGACCAGGTGCTGCTGTCTGGCACCCAGGGCATCACCGACCTGATCACGACTCCAGGGCTGATCAACCTGGACTTCGCGGACGTGAAATCCGTCATGTCCGGGGCGGGCTCGGCCCTCATGGGCATCGGCACCGCGCGGGGCGACGACCGAGCTGTCGCAGCGGCCGAGATGGCTATTTCGAGCCCGCTGCTCGAGGCGAGCATCGACGGCGCGCATGGGGTGCTGCTGTCTATCCAGGGTGGCTCGGATCTCGGCTTGTTCGAGATCAACGAGGCAGCCCAGCTCGTCGCCAATTCGGCAGCCCCCGACGCCAACATCATCTTCGGAGCCGTGATCGACGACGCGCTGGGCGACGAGGTCCGCGTGACGGTCATCGCCGCTGGCTTCGACGAACCGCAATCGAGCCGGGTGCGGCCGCGCACCGCCGTATACGGCGCCACCCGGCCGTCTGCCAGCCCGGCCACTGCGGCGGGCCAGGGTTCTGCGGTGCCGCAGGCTGGCTACCGGCCCCTCATGTCGTCGGGCCTGGGCAGTCCGCCCGAGGCGACCGGCCCGGCTGGCAGCGAGTCGGGGTCCTCGGCGGGACCGGAGTCCTGGCGGCCGTTCGAGCTCGATGGGGCAGCATCTCCTGGGTCTTCGAGTGGCTCGGCAGCCGCGCGCCCTGATGACAGGAGCCGGGCGGCCGCCGACAGTGCTGCCGCGACGGGCGACACGACCAAGATCGAGGGTGTCCCGGCGCCGCGGCCGGCCAACGGCAACGGGCGCGGCGAGCCCGGTGGCACGAGGCGCAAGTCGGTGGTCTTCGAGGAGGACGACGAGCTCGACGTCCCTGACTTCCTCAAGTGAGTCTGGTCACCTTCGCCGGCGACCTCGGTGATGGCGTCCGCGCCGGGTTCTCTGGTCGGCCGGGCGGGTCCAGCCAACCGCCTTATGACTCGCTCAACCTGGGCCTTGGCGTCGGCGACGACCCGGATGCCGTGGCTTCGAACCGGAGCGCGCTCGCGGCCACGTGCGGGCTCGCGCCCGGCGACCTGACCTGGATGCGGCAGGTACACGGCAGGGACGTCTGGTACGCCGGTGCCGGGACCGCCTCGCCGCCCGGCCCGGTCGACGCGATGTTCACCGATGTGCCCGGACGGGTGCTCGGTGTCCTGGTGGCCGACTGCGTGCCCGTCCTGGTCGCCGATCCGCAGGCGCGGATCGCCGGTGTTGCCCACGCCGGGCGTGAGGGTCTCGCCGCGGGTGTTGTCCCGGCGCTTGTCTCCGCGATGACCGCGGCCGGCGCACGTCCGGATCGGATGCGGGCGATCACCGGCCCGGCCATCTGCGGCGCCTGCTATGAGGTTCCGGCTGAGTTGCAGTCGAGGGTGAGCGCTCTCGTCCCGGCAGCGGCGTGTGCCACCGCAGCAGGTACCTACGGGCTGGATATCGCGGCCGGGGTGCGCGCTCAGCTCGAGCGGGCTGGGCTGCGCGAGGTGAGTACCGACGGCCGGTGCACGCGGGAGTCGCCTGGCCTGTACTCCTACCGGCGGGACGGCCAGACCGGCCGGCAGGCCGGCCTGATCTGGCTGGCAGCATGACGGACCGGCTGGCGGAACTCGAGGCCAGCCTCGCGGCGCTCCGGGCGAAGATCGCGACGGCATGCGCGGCGGCTGACCGCGACCCGGCAGAGATCACGCTCGTCGCGGTGACCAAGACCTTCCCCGTGTCCGACATCAAGCTGCTGAGTCAGCTTGGCGTCACCGACATCGGCGAGAACAGGGATTCCGAGGCCGCGCCCAAGGCCGCCGCCTGCGCTGCGGCCGGGCTCACGGTGCGCTGGCACTTCGTGGGACAGCTGCAGGTGAACAAGGTGCCGAGCGTCGCAGGGTATGCGGACATGGTGCACTCGGTGGACCGGCTCCGGCTGGCCGAGGCGCTGGGGCGCCGGTCCCTCGCCGCCGGGCGGGTGATCAGCTGCCTGATCCAGGTCAGCCTTGACGATCCCGGGCAGTCGGCTGGCCGGGGCGGTGCTGGCCGGGGAGGGGCCGGGCCCGCCGAGGTCGGTGACCTGGCGGCAGCGATCGCTGCGCACGACGGCCTGCGGCTCGCCGGCGTGATGGGGATCGCGCCGCTCGGCGAGCCGGCCAGGCCTGCTTACGCCCAGCTCAGGCAGATCGCGGAAACGATCCGGGCCGCATATCCCTCGGCGCAGGTGATATCGGCAGGCATGAGTGGTGATATGGGCTCGGCCATCGCGGAAGGCGCGACACATGTGCGAATCGGTACGGCGTTGCTCGGCGGCCGGCCGCCCTTCCTCCGGTAATGTCCGACGCGTGGCACCAGGCCCTGACCTGGGCTGCCCTGGCGTGCACGACGGAGGATAGACATGGCCAGCGCGATGCGCAAAATGGCGGTGTATCTCGGCCTGGTTGAGGATGACCACCAGTACTCCGACCAGTATCAGGACGATTACGGTGACGAGTACGACGAGTACGGCGCCGAATTGGTCGCTGAGGACGACCGGCAGGACCCGCGGGTCCCTGACGTGCGCTCTGGTGACCAGCGGTCGGCCGCGCAGGTGCAGACCACCGACCTGGCGAGGATCACGACCTTGCATCCGCGCACGTACAATGAGGCTCGGACAATTGGAGAGCACTTCCGCGAGGGCACCCCGGTGATCATGAACCTCACGGAGATGGTTGATAGCGACGCCAAGCGGCTCGTCGATTTCTCCGCTGGCCTGATCTTCGGGCTGCGCGGAAGCATCGAGCGGGTGACCAACAAGGTGTTCCTGCTGTCTCCGGCCAACGTTGAGGTTGCGGCCGAGGACAAGGCGCGGATCGCCGAGCGGGGTTTCTTCAACCAGAGCTGAACCGCTCGCTCACTGGCCGGCGGCCAGGGGCAGGCTGAGCATCAAGAAAGGACCATAAGGCAGGCACGTGAACATTTTCAGAGACGTGGCCTTCTATGCGCTTTCGGTCTACTTGGTGCTACTGATCGGCCGGATGATCTTGAGCTGGATCCAGGTCTACGCCAGGACCTGGAGTCCTAGAGGCGTCCTGCTTGTTATAGCTGAGGCTGTTTACTCCGCTACAGATCCGCCGCTGAGATTTCTAAGGCGCTACATTCCCTCGGTCCGTCTCGGTAATGTGGCCCTGGACCTCAGCTTCATCTTGCTGTTCCTGGTGGTCTACGTGCTCTGGCAAGTAGCGCAGTAACGGTAGGTATCATCAGGTAGCGTCCATAGGGGACAAAGCTCCAGGGAGAAGAGAGATGCCACTGACGCCCGCGGATGTGCGGAACAAGCAGTTCAGCACGACCAGGCTCAGGCCAGGCTACGACGAAGAGGAAGTCGATGCCTTCCTCGATGAAGTAGAAGCTGCGCTCGACGAGCTCATCCAGGAGAACGAAGAACTGCGGGCCAAGCTGGGCGACGCGATGCGCGGTCGCTCGCCGGTCTCGCTGAGCCCCCAGCCCGACGTCCCCGAGATCATGCCTGAGCCTGTCCGGCGCGAGCCTGAGCCAGTCATGATCAGCAGGCCGCGGCCGGCTGAGGACAACATGGACACCGCCGCCCGGGTGCTCGCGCTGGCGCAGCAGACCGCCGACCAGGCGATCGCTGATGCCCGCCGCGAGGCTGACGAGACGCTGAGTCGCGCACGCCATGAGGCGGACGACATTCTCACCAAGGCGCGACGCCAGGCCGAGCAGGTCACCAGCGACGCCCGCGCCAGGGCCGAGAGCCTCGAGCGGGATGCCCAGGAGCGGCACCGCCAGGCGATGGGCTCGCTTGTCCAGTCTCGCGAGGAGCTGGAGCGCAGGGTCGATGATCTGCGCGCATTCGAGCGCGAGTACCGCAGCAGGCTGAAGGCCTACCTCGAGGGCCAGCTCCGCGACCTGGAGGCCGGCGCTGCCGACAGCGGCGTCTTCCCGGCCGTCGGCACGGGCCCGCAGCAGTCGCCGGTCGGCGTCGGGATGGGCATGCGCAATGGCAGCCCGGCCGGCGGTTACCAGGCGATCACCGAGACGGTGGCGCACAACGGGGGCTATCACCCATCCGACGCTGGCCAGCACGACCGCCGGTAGTCCACGAACCGCTGACACACCCGGTGTACGCAGAACCCTGCTACCCGCTCGTGCAGCCCTGACCGCTATGACGAATGCAGCACACAGTGGCGCTGCAACCGGAGACTTCAGGTGATCCGGTTCGGTGTTGTCGCGACCGTCGTCACGGCGGCGGTCGCGCTGCTGATCTTTGGCGCGCTGTCCGGTGACCTCGCGCTGGTGTACATCTCCATCGGGCTAGCGGCCCTGGCACTGGTCATGCTCGTCGTGGGCGTGGCCGTGTGGCGGGACCAGGTGTTCGCCACGACCGCTCCGGCCAGCAGCCCGCGGGTAGCGGCTGACCAGCGCGCTCGTCCGCAGGCGAGCCCGATCGCGGCCGGGTCGGCTCAGGCAGGACCGGTCAGGGCCGGACAGGTCACGGCCGGGCCAGTGCAGGCAGGCCGTCCGGCACCCGGCGATGATCGCCGGGCCCGTCCTGGCAGGCCCGCTCCGGCCGGCAAGCCCGGTCGCCAGCGGCCGGTTACCGCGGACTGGGCAGGACAAGAGCCTTCTGCGGCCGGCTGGCCGGGCTCCCGGCCGGGGGCGGCGGAGCGGCCAGGGCGCGAGGTCAGTCCGGCCGCGCGGGCACCCCGCAGGCCGGGTAGTGCCGACCCACGCAGGCCAGGCAGTGCCGAGCCGCAGCCGTCAGCCGAGCTGCCCGAACCTGCGGATGACCCGACAAGGCTCGCTCACCGGCTCGGCATTGGCCGGCCGGCCAGCCCGGATACCGAGGTGGAGGCCGGATCGGCACCGGCTGCCGAGCCGGCGGCCGCTAGCCGGGTGCGGCAGGACCGGGCACCAGGACCCGAATCAGCCACCGACAGGCGATCCCAGGCCGATTCGCGCCAGGGTCGGCGGCCGGCAGGCTCGCCGATCATCGGTCGGCCCGGTAAGGCGGAGAGGAAGGCTGCCGACGCAGCGTCCGCATCGGCCGCTAGCAGCCCGGCGACGACCAGCCGGCGGGAGACGCCTGCCGAGCCAGCCGCGCCAGAGCCGGCTCCTGCTGGTGCCGCCGGGTCGCCCTCCGCGCCCCGCGCCGCAGCCGCTGCCGCCGCTGAGTCGGGACCGGCCACGGTGAGCCGGGAAACCGGCAAGGCGGGCGGGCCAGCCCAGGCTCCCGAGGCCGCCTCGCCCACCGCTAGCAGCGCCTCAGCCAGCCCGACCACCAGTTCGGCGGCCGCTGAGAGCGTCGCCGAGCCCGCTCCGTCCGCTGCCGCCGCGCCGACGCCGGATACTTCGAGCGGCGGTGGCGCAGCCGCGCAGGCGACCGAGGGCGGCGCGGCC
The DNA here is from genome assembly GCA_035631375.1 of Streptosporangiaceae bacterium. Taxonomy (GTDB): domain Bacteria; phylum Actinomycetota; class Actinomycetes; order Streptosporangiales; family Streptosporangiaceae; genus JAJYUU01. Next base: position 34,461 of record DASQIW010000072.1, on the reverse strand, counting down.
GCGGATGCCGAGGTCCTCGTCGTCCCCGGCATCGCCCGGTTCCACCAGGCGGACTGCATCCTGATCAGGTTCCTCGGCGAGGACGACCTGCAGAAAATGTCACGCCAAGAGGCTGAGGCAGCTGGCTGCGCCGCCTGCCGCGCCTGCCGCCCCTGATCGGGTCAGCGGACGGCGAGCCAGAACGTCAGGCCGAGTTCCCGGCTGTCGTGCCTGACCCACTGGCCGGGGTCGTCGGCTGCGGCCGGACCTGCACCAGGCTCATCAGCGGGGACAGGCCGGAACTCGACGGCCAGTACCTCGCGCCCGATCATGTCCCTGTACTCGGTCAGGGACGCCGCTAGCTCGGGGTCGGCGGCCGACCACAGCACCGCGATGCGGTCAGTGACCTGCAGGCCGTCACCCTTGCGCGCGTCCTGAACGAAACGGACGAAGTCCCGCGCAAGACCTTCCCGGCGCAGCTCAGGGGTGATGCTCACCTCAAGGGCGACGGTCTCGCCGCCGCCGGTGGCAACGGCCCACCCGGTCGCCGGGGTCTGGGTCACGACGACGTCGTCAGGTCCGATGCCAACGACCCGGTCGCCCGCCACGACCTCGGCGGTGCCGTCGGCCTGCAGGCGCCCGGCAAGCTCGGCTGGATCAGCAGCCGTGATCGCGGCTGCCACTGACTGGGTTCCGCTGCCGAATCGCGCCCCGAGGGCACGGAAGTTCGGCTTCACCGAATACTGCACGAGCTCGCTGCCATCCCCATCGAGCGGCGCCAGTTCCTTCACGTTCAGCTCGTCGGCGATCTCAGCGATCAGCTCAGGAGGCAGCGATGCGAAGCCAGTCGCGGCGATCAGCGCCCGCTGTAGGGGCTGCCTGGTCTTGACGACAGCCCCGGCCCTGGCCGACCGGCCCAGCTCGACGAGCCGGCGGACCAGGCTCATCTGGTCCGCGAGGCCAGTGTCGATCAGGCCGTCGTCGACGGCAGGCCACCGAGCGAGGTGCACCGACTCCGGCTCATCCTCGTCGCGCAGCACGTCCCAGACGTAGTCGGTGAGGAAGGGCGTGATCGGTGCCATGAGCCTGGTCAGCGTGTTCAGCGTGGCGGCGAGCGTGGCGAAGGCCGCGGCACCGTCACTCGTCGCCGGGCCGCCCCAAAAACGCGGCCGCGACCTTCGGACGTACCAGTTCGAGAGGTCGTCAATGAACGCGGCGAGCCGCCGTCCGGCCGCCGCGGAGTCGAAGGCCTCGAGGGCGCCGGTCACCTCCCGCACCGTCACGTTCAGCTCGCTGAGCAGCCAGCGGTCCAGCGCAGTTCGGCCGGCCGGCGGCGGTGCCTGGACGACCTCGCCGTCCGCCCCGGCGTAGAGGACGAGAAACGATGCCGTGTTCCAGTATGTGAGCAGCACCTTGCGGACTATCTCGGCGAGGATGCCCTCGCCGATGCGCCTGGTTGCCCAGGGTGACCCTGACACCGCGAAGAACCACCGCACGGCGTCGGCGCCGTGCGCCTCCATCAGCTGGACCGGCTCGAGCACGTTGCCGAGATGCTTGCTCATCTTGCGGCCGCGCTCGTCCACCAGCAGGCCCAGGCACACCACGTTCTCGTAGGACGACCGCCCGAACACCAGCGTGCTGACCGCCAGCAGTGAGTAGAACCAGCCGCGAGTCTGGTCAATGGCCTCGCAGATGAACTGCGCCGGGAACGACCGGCGGAACTCGGCATCGTTCCGCAGCGGGGCACCGAACTGGGCGAACGGCATGGCACCGGAGTCGAACCAGACGTCGATGACCTCCGGTACCCGGCGAGCCGCCGAACCACAGTCAGGACACGTGATCACGACGTCGTCGACAAACGGCCGGTGCGGGTCCATGCCAGTGACATCACTGCCGGCGAGGCTGGACAGCTCGGCCAGCGAGCCCACGCAGGTGACGTGGCCTGCCGCACAGGTCCAGATGGGCAACGGCGTGCCCCAGTACCGGGTGCGGGACAGCGCCCAGTCCACGTTGTTGCGCAGCCAGTCGCCGAACCTGCCCTCCTTGATCGTGGGCGGCTGCCAGTTCGCCTGCTCGTTCTGGGCGAGCAGTTCCGCCTTGATCTCCGTTGTCTTGATGAACCAGGACGGCACCGCGTAGTACAGCAGCGGCGTACCGCAGCGGTAGCAGTGCGGGTAGCTGTGCTCGTGCGGGCGAGAGCTGAACAGCAGGCCGCGGTCGGACAGATCGGCAATGAGCCGCTCATCCGCGGCCTTGAAGAAGACGTCGCCCACGAGCGGGATGTCCGGCGCAAACCGGCCGTCTGGCAGCACCGGGTTGACGACGGGCAGCCCATGCTCCCGGCCCGCTGCCATGTCGTCCGCGCCGAACGCGGGTGCCAGGTGCACCAGACCGGTCCCGTCCCCGGTCGTCACAAACGCCGCGGTGACAACCCGGTGGGCGTCGGGAATGTCCACGAGCCGGAAGGGCGGCTCGTAGGTCGCCCCGGCCAGTTGCGAGCCGGAAAGCCGGTCAACGACATGCCAGCCCGCGCCGAGCACGCGGCCGACCAGTGCGTCCGCGACGACCACCAGGTCGCCAGCCCCAGACCTGCGGGCGATCGCGTAGGCCTCGTCCGGGTGGACCGCGACGGCCGTGTTGGAGACCAGTGTCCACGGGGTAGTCGTCCACACCAGCAGGCTGGCGCCAGCCAGCTGCGCCGGCACGCCGGCTGGCAGCGTCCGCAGCGGAAACTTCACAATCACCGACGGGTCGGACACGACGCGATAGACGTCGTCCTGGCCCATCTCATGGTCGGAGAGCGGGGTGCCGCACCGTGGGCAGTATGGGCTGATCCGGAAGTCGCGGACGAGCAGGCCGCGGTCGTAGATGCGCCGCAGGGCCCACCACACCGATTCGATGTAGCGGGCGTCCATGGTCCGGTACGCCTGCGACAGATCAACCCAATAACCCATCCGCCGGGTGAATTCGGCAAATGCGGCCACGTGCCGGAGGACAGATTCGCGGCAGCGCGCATTGAAGGCAGCTATGCCATATGCCTCGATATCCCGTTTCGAGGTGAGGCCGAGTTCTTTTTCGACCGCGACCTCGACTGGAAGGCCATGGCAGTCCCAGCCCGCCCGCCTGGGCACGTGGAATCCCTGCATGGTCTTGAAGCGGGGGAACACATCCTTGAACACCCGGGCCTCGATGTGATGGGCCCCTGGCATGCCGTTCGCTGTAGGCGGACCTTCGTAGAAAACCCAGTCCTGGCCGTCCGCCGTCTGCTCAAGCGAGCGCTCGAAGATCTTGCCGTCTGCCCACCGGCGCAGCACCTCATGCTCGAATGCGGGCAGGTCAGCGCTGGTAGGAAGCGCGGGGAGGCGGCGCCGCATGCTTCCGCAGAATAGCGGAGCGGCCCGCGCGCGAGCCTGCTGGCACCGGGCCGGCAGGGCCGCAGGCGCCGCGGCGGGCGGGGGAGCAGGCGGGGGGGAGCGGGTTGGCGGCCCGAACGCGGCGGGTACGTTTGCGGATTGCGCCGGTCTGCATTTATCCTCCGGTGACTGCTGCGTTGATGATCTACAGCTCACGGCACCGAGGGAGGCGCACATGACAGCAACGGCGCATTCTGGCGCGGCTGCCCTTCCGGTGCGGCAGGGCGAAAAGCGCTGGACCGAGGCCGAGATTGCCGAGATCCGCGACCAGCTTGCGGCCGAGTCGGCGGCGCTGCGCGCCGAGATCGACCGGGCCGAGACCGACATCGCGATCCGGCTGGGCGACGCCGGCGGTGACGCCGGCGAGGATCAGGCTGACGTCGGCGCCAAGACGTTCGAGCGCGAGCACGAACTCGCGCTGACGCACAACGCTCGCGAGCTTCTCGCCCAGACTGAGCGGGCCATCGCGCGGATCGAGTCCGGCACCTACGGCGTCTGCGAGTCGTGCGGCAACGCGATCGGCAAGGCAAGGCTCCAGGCATTTCCCCGGGCAACCTTGTGCGTAGCGTGCAAGCAGCGCGAGGAGCGGCGCTGACCGGGCAGGTGGCAGCCGACCAGCAGGGCACGTCCGACGCCCCGGCCGCGCCCGCCTTCGGCCAGCGGCGGCGCCGTGTCGGCATCCTGATCGGTGTCGCCCTGCTGGTGCTCGTCCTCGACATCGTGACCAAGATCACGGTCGTGGCGACGCTGTCGCACCGGGCGCCGATCCGTCTGCTCGGCGGGTTCCTGCACCTGCGGGTGGACCGCAATCCCGGCGCGGCGTTCAGCTTCGGTACCGGGCTGACCGTGGTGTACTCGGTCATCGCCATCTCGGTGATCGTCGTGATCTTGCGCACGGCGCGGCGGATCCGGAGCGTGGGCTGGGCTATCACGCTCGGGCTGCTGCTCGGCGGCGCGACCGGAAACCTGGTCGACCGGATCTTCCGGGGTCCCCACCTGTTCCGCGGCTGGGTGGTGGACTGGATCCAGCTGCCGCACTGGCCGGTCTTCAATCTCGCGGATTCTGCGATCGTCTGCGGCGGCATACTGGCGGTCCTGCTGTCGGCGCGCGGCCTGAGGCTGGACGGACAGCGCGAGCAGCGATGACCGGGCCCGGCGCCCGCCGCGTTCCCGTGCCGGAAGGGCTGGACGGAGAGCGCCTCGACGCCGCGGTGGCCCGGATGTTCGGCCTCTCCCGTGCCCAGGCGGCAGAGCTGATAGGGAACGGGGCCGTCCTGGTCGGCGGCCGTCCGGCCGGGAAATCGGACCGGGTGCCGGCGGGGGAGTGGCTGGACGTGACGCTGCCCCCGCCGCCAGTGCCCGTGACCGCTACTCCCGAGCCGGTGCCCGGCCTTCGCGTGCTGCATGAGGACGCTGACATCGTCGTCGTCGACAAGCCCGTCGGCGTGGCAGCGCATCCGACCCCGGGGTGGACTGGCCCCACCGTGCTGCAGGGCCTGCTCGCGGCGGGCCACACGGTCGCGACCAGCGGGGCGGCCGAGCGGCAGGGCATCGTGCACCGACTGGACGCTGGCACGACCGGAGTGATGGTGGTCGCCAAGAGCGAGCGTGCCTACTCCCTGCTGAAGCAGGCGTTCAGGGACCGGACCGTGGATAAGCGCTACCACGCCCTTGTTCAGGGGCATCCCGACCCGTTGCGCGGCACGATCGACGCGCCCATCGGCCGGCATCCTGCGGGCGATGGCCGGTTTGCCATCGTGGCGGATGGGCGCCCGGCGGTCACGCATTACGACACGCTCGAGGCGTTCCGGGCTGCGAGCCTGCTGGAGGTCGGGCTGGAAACCGGCCGGACGCACCAGATCCGGGTGCACATGGCCGCCGTCCGGCACCCGTGCGTGGGCGATCGGCTCTACGGCGCCGATCCGGTGCTGGCGCGGCGACTGGGCCTGACACGGCAGTGGCTGCACGCGGTCGCCCTGAGCTTTGCCCACCCGGCCGACGGCCGACGGGTCGAGTTCGTCAGCCCGTACCCAGCCGACCTCGCCGCGGCCCTAGACATACTGCAGGCCGAGGCCTGAGGCCCCGGCCCGCAGCTCTCCTAGTTCGCGAAGTGGCTGGCCGACTCGTCTAGCTGGTGGGCTCGCCAGTCGCCGGGTCCAGGAACAGGCTCCCGTTCGGCGGGGTCTTCGAGTTGAAGTTGAACATCGGCATGATCGAGCCGGCCTTGGCGTCGGCGGCGCCGTTGCCCAGCGCTGGCAGGTTCCAGTTCTGCTCGATGAACTTCACGACCGAGCTCTGGTCGATGACGTTGCTGGCCACATAGTTCGACTTCGACCATGGTGACACGACGAGGAACGGGATCCGGATGCCCAGGCCGCAGCGACCCTGCTCCGGCTGGCTTGCAGAGTTCACCGGGACCGGTGCATTACCGCACGTGCCGGCGCCGGTCAGGGTGTCCAGCGACGTCTGCGATGCGCTGCGGATGGGCGGCATGACGTGGTCGTACCAGCCGTCGGAGTCGTCGTAGGTCACGACGACCGCGGTGGACGACCAGCTCGGCAGCGACTCCAGCTTGTTGATGGTGTCGACGAGCCAGGTCTGCTCATCGTTCGGGTCGGAGTAGCCGGCGTGGCCGTCCTGGTACTCGGGTGCCTTGAGGAACGACACCTGCGGCAGGTTGCCGGAGTCAGCGGCGGCAAAGAAATCGGCCGTGTCGTACTGGTGGTTGGCCTGGTCCTGGTGCCCGATCATCGCGACAGAGGTCGGTGGCAGGTGCATCGGGTTGGCTGTCGAGGCGTAGTACTCGAACGGCTCGTGGTGCGGGCTGTAGTCGACAATGCTGCTACCGCCCACGTTGGTGTGGCGCTCGTTGCAGATCTGCGCGATCGTCGGCGCGGTGCCCTGGCCGGGCACGTAACCGTTGTCGAAGCCGCCCTGGAACCATCCCCACGTCAGGCCGGCCGAGTTGAGGTCGGTGCCGATGTTCGGTCCGCCCATCGTCAGCGTGGCGCTAGCCGCACGGTTGTCGCCACCGTCTGCGGAGGGCAGGTAGGTGCAGATGTCGTAGGTGGGGTCGGCGTCGGAATACGTCGTACCGGGGCCGGGGTCCTGCGAAGCCGGGATGGTGATGTCCGTCGTGTTGACCGCGGGCGACTGGAGGCCGCTCGGCGCGGAGCAGGTCGAGTCGTTGATCGTCGCCGACGTGGGACCGCAGATAGCGCCATAGGTCTGGCCGCTCGTCACGTTGAAGGCGCCCGGCGTGGAAGGTCCGTAGTTCGTGGTGTAGGCGTTGTCGCTCATGGAGTACTGCTGCGCAAGGTTCCACAGCCCGGTCACGGTGTTGCCGTCGTAGTAGTCCATCACCGCGAAGTTGGGGTTGCCGGCCGGTACCGGCTCAGGCGAGCCGTTGAAGGTGAGGCCTGCCAGGCACTGCGCGATTGTCTTGCCGCCGCCGGTGTGCTGGACGAACTGGTCCATGGCGCCGAGGTCGTTGGCGCTCTGCTCGTCCTTGTAGCCGTGGTCCTGGTCGCACGTCATCGGGTCGCTGTGACCGAGGCGCTGCGGGTTGGACAGGTTCGGGTTGCTCGTCAGCAGCGGACCCGTGGGCTGACCGGATGCGTCGAGGCCGGTGTACAAGCCGTCCACTGTCGGCGTGCCCGGCTTGGCCGTGAACGACGGCTCGCCCGCCGGGTTAGCCGCGTTCGGGTAGGTGCCGAAATAGTGATCGAACGAGATGTTCTCGTCGAAGATCACCACAAGGTGCTTGATGGGTGTGGTCGTGCCACCGCTCGCGTTCTGGTTTCCGCTGGCGATCGCGGCGCCCGTGACCCCGAACGCCATCGCCGTGAAGATCCCGGCGGCGGCGGTCAGCGCCCAGACCCTGGCTGGTGGTCGCATCCGCGCGTCCTTTCGATGTGAGATCAGGTTCCGGCCCCTCAGCGCGTGAGAGCCGGGGCGCCGACAGGCTGCCCGGCCGATGCTAGGAGCTGGAATAAAGGCAGTGTTGAATTCGGCGGAATCCATTCAGCGAACTTTTCGCCTTGCGCAAGTGAATTGCAGCTGACCGTTCGCGGCCCTGCCGGACCGGGCACGACCGGGCCGGCCACGGGCGTGTCGTCCCCGGCGGCTGTCGCAGCCCGGCGATAGAGTCGGTGACACCCATCCCACGTGCCCGCAGCCAGCAGCGTCGCCGAGCGGCCTGAGCCGCAGGCGCGTCGGCTAGGCGTGTGGCAGCATGCCTGAAGGAGGCGGTGCCCCATGCCATCGAGCCGGACCACCCGCAGCGATGTGACTCGGGGCGGTGCTACGGGGCGCACGAACTCATTCGTGCACCTGCACGTCCACACCGAGTACTCCATGCTCGACGGGGCGGCCCGGCTGACGGACCTGTTCGCCGAGTGCGCCCGCATGGGGATGCCGGCGATCGCGATGACCGACCACGGCAACGTCTACGGCGCCTTCGACTTCTGGGCGAAAGCGGAGGCAGCCGGCGTCAAGCCGATCATCGGGATCGAGGCCTACGTCGCACCCGAGCACCGCCGCCATAAGCAGCCCGTGCTCTGGGGTACCCCGACCCAGCGGGATGACGACGTGTCCGGCTCCGGCGCCTACACGCACATGACGCTGCTTGCCGAGACCACGGAGGGCATGCACAACCTGTTCCGGCTGTCCTCGCTGGCGTCGCTCGAAGGCTACTTCCGTAAGCCGCGGATGGACCGCGAACTGCTGTCCCGGTACGCGAAAGGCATTATCGCCACCACCGGGTGCCCGGGCGGCGAGGTGCAGACCAGGCTGCGGCTCGGTCAGTACAAGCAGGCGCTGGCTGCCGCGGCTGAGTTTCGGGACATCTTCGGTCGGCACAACTTCTTCGTCGAGCTGATGCACCACGACCTGGCCGTCGAGCAGCGCTCAGCAGACGGGCTGCGCCGGATCGCTGCCGATCTCACGCTGCCCTACCTGGTCACGAACGACTCGCACTACAGCCGCGAATCGGACGCCGAAGCGCACGAGGCGCTGCTGTGCGTGCAGACCGCGACAAGCCTGGCAGACCCGAACCGGTTCCGGCTCGATGGCGGGCCCGACTACTACATCAAGGGCCCGGAGCAGATGCGCGCGCTGCGCGCTGACGAGGACTGGCAGTCCGGCTGCGACAACACCCTGCTGGTCGCCGAGCGCTGCGACGCCCGGTTCACCAAGTCCAACCTGATGCCGAGGTTCCCGCTCCCGGCCGGCGAGACGGAGCAGAGCTGGCTGCGCAGCGAAGTCTGGCGCGGGATGGACCGGCGCTATCCAGACGGCTACGACGAGCGGCGCCGCCAGCAGGCCGAGTACGAGATCAGCGTCATCGAGACGATGGGATTCTGCTCGTACTTCCTGGTTGTCGCCGACTTCATCATGTGGGCCAAGCGCAACGGAATCCGGGTGGGACCGTGCCGCGGCTCGGCTGGCGGCTCGATCGTGTCCTACGCCCTCGGAATTACCGACCTCGATCCGATTGTGCACGGGCTGGTATTCGAGCGATTCCTCAACCCCGAGCGCGTGTCCATGCCGGATATCGACATCGACTTCGACGAGCGTCGGCGCGGTGACGTCATCCGGTATGTCACCGAGAAATACGGCGACGACCGGGTGGCTCAGATCATCACCTACGGAACCATCAAGGCCAAAGCCGCGGTCAAGGACGCGGCGCGGGTGCTGGGGTTCCCCTACGCGCTGGGCGACCGGATCACCAAGGCCTTCCCGCCCGCGGTGCTGGGCAAGGACATCCCGCTCGCGGGCATCTTCGACCAGGAGTATCCGCGGTACGGCGAGGCGGCCGAGTTGCGCACGATGTACGAGGCCGAGGCCGAGGTGCGCCAGGTCATCGACACCGCGCGCGGCCTCGAGGGACTGATCCGACAGCCTGGCGTGCACGCCGCAGGCGTCATCATGAGCAGCGAGCCGCTGCTCGACCACATCCCAGTCTGGCGGCGGGAGGCAGACGGAGCGATCATCACCCAGTTCGACTACCCGGCGTGCGAAGACATCGGCCTGCTCAAGATGGACTTCCTCGGGCTGCGCAATCTCACGATCCTCGAGGACGCGGTGGCCGGGATCAGGGCAAACCGCGGCACCGAAATCGACCTCGATACGCTGCCGCTGGACGACAAGCTGACCTACGAGCTATTCGCCCGCGGCGACACGCTCGGCGTGTTCCAGATGGAGGGCGGCCCGATGCGGGCGCTGCTGCGGGCGATGCGGGCGGACAAGTTCGGCGACATCTCCGCGGTCAACGCCCTCTATCGGCCCGGCCCGATGGCCAGTGCCCCGGTTTACGCGGACCGCAAGACCGGTCGCGCCCCCGTCACTCCGATACATCCCGAGCTGGCGGACGCGCTGGCTGACATTCTCGGCGAGAGCTACGGCCTGCTGGTCTACCAGGAAGACGTGATGTTCGCCGCGCAGCGGCTGGCCGGTTATTCAGCTGGCAAGGCCGACCTGCTGCGCCGCGCCATGGGCAAGAAGAAGAAAGAGATCCTGGACGCCGAGTACGAGCCGTTCGCGGCAGGGATGAAGGCGAACGGGTACTCCGACGGCGCGATCAAGACGATCTGGGACGTCATGGTCCCGTTCTCCGGCTACGCGTTCAACAAGGCGCACGCGGCCGGCTACGCCCTGGTGGCCTACTGGACGGCGTACCTGAAGGCGAACTACCCGGCGGAGTTCATGGCCGGGCTGCTGACCTCAGTGGCCGGCGACAAGGACAAGTCGGCCCTGTACCTGAACGAGTGCCGCCGGATGGGCATGAGGGTCCTGCCCCCGGACGTGAATGCGTCGAATGCCATCTTCACGGCGGTCGGTGCCGATATCAGGTTCGGTCTCGCCGCAGTCCGCAACGTCGGCACGGCGGTGGTGGAGTCGATCGTTGCGGCGCGGACGGCGAAGGGTGCGTTCATCAGCTTCTCTGACTTTCTTCGCAAGGTGCCCGTCAACGTCTGCAACAAGCGGGTGATCGAGTCTCTCATCAAGTCCGGGGCCTTCGACACGTTCGGGCATCCGCGCCGCGGCCTGATGCTCGTCCACGAGCAGGCCGTGGACGCGATCATCGACGTGAAGCGAAACGAGGCCATCGGACAGGACTCGCTGTTCGGCGACGACCCGGCCGAGGATGTGAGCTTCGACGTGCCGATCCCGGACGGAGAGTGGGACAAGACCACACTGCTGGGCTTCGAGCGGGAGATGCTCGGATTGTACGTGTCCGACCATCCCCTCCTCGGCGTCGAGCACATCCTCGCTGCCGCCACCGACTGCTCGCTCGCCCAGCTGGTCGGCTCCGCGGAGGATGAGCTCGACCGCGGCTCACGCCCGGATCGCGATGCCCAGGTGGTGACCGTGGGCGGCATCCTGTCGGGTGTCCAGCGCAAGGTGACCAGGCAGGGGAGCACCTGGGCTACTGCGACTCTGGAGGACCTGGAAGGCGCGATCGAGGTGCTGTTCTTCCCGGCCACCTACGCCCAGTGCATGAGCCAGGTCCTCGAGGACGCCATCGTGGTCGTCCGGGGCAGGCTGGATCGCCGGGAGGACGTGCCGAAGCTGGTCGCCATGGAGGTGAGCACGCCGGACATCACGGTCGGCGATACCGGCCCTTTCGTGGTATCGATGCCGGAAGCGCGGTGCATTCCGCCGGTCGTCGAGCGGCTAAAGGAGGCCCTGCGCACGCATCCAGGCCCGTCGGAGGTTCACCTCCGGCTGATCTCTGGGGGGCGAGTTAAGGTACTGCGGCTCGATGACAAGCTCCGGGTCAAGCCGTCGCCGTCGCTGCTGGCGGACCTGAAGCAGCTACTCGGACCCGGCTGTGTAGCCTGACCGTCTGTGCAGCTCTTGCGCCCTGGACGCTCAGTGCTCCGGCGTCTGCTGGGCGGATCGGAGTGGCGCAGGGAGAAGCTGCGCACAAACCTGTGGCTGGTGCCGGCGATTGAGGTCGCGATCGCGGCGATCTTGTTTGGCTGCACCTACGCGCTGGACCGGGCCGCTTACGACGGCGTCTTCGCGGTGCCTGGCTGGGCGATCAGCGGCGGGCCGGACGTAGCCAGGACCGTCCTCACCGCGATCGCCGCGGCGGTCATCACCGTGGTGGGCGTCGTGTTCTCGATCGTCATCGTGGCGATGACGCTGACGTCGACCCAGTTCGGGCCGCGCATGCTGCGTAACTTCATCAGGGACCGGGGGACCCAGCTGACGCTGGGCACGTTCGTGGCGACCTTCGTGTACGCCGTGCTCGCTCTCGGGTCGGTCGGGCAGGGATCGCACGGTCCCTTCGTGCCGCATATCAGCGTGACCGTAACGCTGGCTCTGATGCTGGCTGACCTCGCGGTCCTCATCTACTTCCTGCACCACATCGCCCGCCAGATCCAGCTGCCGGAGGTGATCGCCAGCATCGCCAGAGACCTGCAGCAGGCGATCGAGCTGCAGGCGGGGGACAGCGCCGAGGGCCGCGCCGACGCCGCGGAGGCGTCCGCGATGATCGCCGGCCTAGGGGGCGGAAGCGGTATCGTCGCCGCACCCCGTAGCGGCTACCTGCAGTACATCGAGCACGGGACGCTGGTCGGCATCGCGACCGAGGCAAACGCGGTCATCCATGTGCTGTTCCGGCCTGGTCATTTCATCGTGGCCGGCCAGCAGTATGCGTCGGTATGGCCTGCTGAGGCGGCCGACGTCGTCGTGCGCGAGCTCGCGGCGGCCCATGTCACCGGCCCCTACCGGACGCTCACGCAGGATGTTTCGTTCGGCGTCGACCAGCTCGTGGAAATCTGCCTCCGGGCCCTGTCCGCCGCGGTCAACGACACCTTCACAGCGCTGACCTGCATCGACTGGATCGGGGACAGCCTGTGCAAAGTCGCTGGCAGATGGCAGCCGACCCGGGTCTACCGGGACACCACCGGGGCGGTCCGGGTCATCACCACCGAGGCCACCTGGGAGCGGCTGGTCCAGCGTGCCTGCGACAAGGTGCGCCAGAGCTCCGCCGGCATGCCCGCCGTCATGATCAGGCAGCTGGGCGCGCTGGCCAAGGTCGTCGAGCGGACTCCGGCCGGCCGCGAGCGGCAGGTACTTCTCGACCAGGCGGACATGATCGAGCGCCTGTCCGGCGCCACCGTGGGTGAGGCGGCCGATCGCGCTGACATTACCCGTGCCTATGCGCTCGTGGTCACCGCCGCCCGGGCGGATTGACCTCAGGCGTCCCGGCGCGTGAGCAGGTAGCCGCCGATGCCGAGCAGCACGGCGGTCCAGGCGCACAGCACGCCGAAGCCCTCCCAGGCCGACAGCACGATGTGGCTGCCGGTCTCATGCACCAGGTAGACCATCGATCCGGCCTGCTCGGGCAGGTAGCCAACGAGATGGTTCCAGAACGATGTGTCCGGCAGCAGCGCGCCAATGATGGGCAGCACGAACGCGACGCCGACAGCGGTGGCAATGGCACCGGCCGAGTGCCGGATCAGCGTGCCGATGCCCATGGCGAACAGACCGAACGCCGTCAGGTAGAGCCCGGCCCCGATAGTCGCGCGGAGTATCCCCGGGTCACTCAGGGACACCGATATGTGCGGGTGGAGGATCGCTGATCCGACAAAGAAGGAGCCAAACGCCACGATCTCGGCTAGGACGCCGATCAGGACTGCGGCAACCACGATCTTCGCCGCCAGCATCGGCAGCCGCTTCGGCACGGCCAGCAGCGAGGCGCGAATGACCCCGGTCGAGTACTCAGTTGTGATGACCAGCACGCCGAGCACGCTGAGGGTGAGCTGGCCAAGATAGACGGAGATTCCGAAGATGATCGACGTCGGGTCTGCAATGGCCTGCGCGTTCCTGTCGGCGGCGTGCGGGCCATTCCAGTTGGCCTCGGTCACCCAGGTGATGAGCGCAGTAAACCCGATCGTGACGACCACGAAGGCGAGGAGGGTCCAGGTGGTGGACCGGACCGAGCGGATCTTGGTCCACTCGGACAGCAGCAGGTGGCCGAACCCGGCGCGGCGACCCTGCCGAGCCGAGACCGGGGAGGCTTCTGTCGTAGCAGCTGTGACGCTCATCGGGAGCTCCCATCGGTGGCCTGGACCGGCACGTCAGCAGGGCGGTGACCGAACTCAAGGCTGTCGGAGGTGAGCTCGAGGAACGCGTCCTCGAGGGTGGCGAGTTGCGGCGTCAGCTCGTGCAGGACGATCGCCGCGGACGCGGCGAGCTGACCGATCCTCGCGGCGGACAGCCCGGACACCGTCAGTACCGGGGTCGTGTCGTCGGGATCGCCGACCGGGCCGCCGTTGCTGCCGGGCACAACGCTGCCGCCGGCATCGGCAATGAGAGCGCTGAGCCGGTCAGCATCCGGCGTCCGGACCCGGACCGACTGGCCGGACCCGCGGGCGACAACCTCCGCGGTCGGGGCAGCGGCGAGCAGCCGGCCACGGCCGATGACGACGAGATGATCTGCCGTGACTGCCATCTCATTCATCAGATGGCTGGACACCAGCACCGTCTTGCCCTGGCTCGCCAGGTGCTTCATCAGGTTCCTGATCCACAGGACGCCCTCGGGGTCGAGCCCGTTGACCGGCTCGTCCAGCAGCAGAACCTGTGGGTCACCGAGGAGCGCCGCGGCGACGCCGAGGCGCTGGCTCATGCCCAGCGAATAACTCCGCGCCCGCCTGCCCGCGACGTCGCGCAGGCCGACCAGGTCGAGCATCTCGTCAACCCGGCGGGTCGGCAGACCCTGCGTCTGCGCCAGGAAGAGCAGGTGGTTGCGCGCGCTGCGACCGGGGTGTACCGACTTGGCCTCGAGCAGGGCACCCACGGTGCGGAGCGGGCTGGCAATCTCGGCGTAGGGCTTGCCGAAGATGGTCGCTGAGCCGCTCGTGGCATGGTCCAGCCCGAGGATGACCCGCATCGTAGTGGACTTCCCGGCGCCGTTCGGCCCGAGGAAACCCGTTACTTGTCCGGGCTGGACGCTGAACGACAGGTGATCGACGGCCACCTTGTTCCCGAACCGCTTGGTGAGATCTCTGACCTCGATCATCGGCCTCTCTCGTCCTGCGTGCCGGCCATTGAGTTCTGTCGCGTCGCGAGGGTATCAGAGGCAGGTCATCGCGCAGGCCGCCCGTGACAGCAAATTGGCACGCTGGCGGCCAAGCGGGTAGGAGTAGGAGTGATGACGCTGATCCGGCCGCCGTCCGGTGTCCCGGCCGGCTCCCGTACCCTGCTACGCAGCCATGACTAACAGTCCCCACCAGTCTGAGAGCCCGGCGCACGGCCGCGCCGCGGTCGCTGCCGTCCTCATCGTGGTGGCCAGCGTTGTGATCGGGGTAGCGAGCGGATTCATCTGGGCGGCGATCTCGCCGCGCGTCCTGTACCAGGTGTACACGCTGAACCCGCCGACTGCGTACGCCACGAACCCCGAGACCAGCGCCTTCATCGCCGCGGACGGCTGGTTTTGCCTGATCGCCGTCGTGGGCGGCGCGGTCATCGGGCTGCTCGGCTACCTCGTTGGCGTCCGGCGGTACGGGCCAGTGCCCATGGCCGGGATCGTCACCGGGGCGACCGCGGCGGCGTTCATCTGCAGGTGGCTCGGGCACCGCCAGTCCGGTGGGGCCGGCTTTAACCATGTGCTCGCGACGAGCAAGCCCGGCGCGCTTCTGCACGCGCCGATCTCGCTTGGGTCGCAGGGGGCCCTGGCGTTCTGGCCTGTCGCGGCGGCTGCCGTGGCGGGCGGCATTGTGCTGCTCGGCGTGCTACGAGGCCGGCACCAGGCAGGCTACAACGCGGCGCCGATTCCGGGCATGGACGCCCTCGGCCAGCGGCCCTCCCTTGCCTCGCCCGATTCGCAACCGGGCCAAAGTCACCCGGAGCCGGCAGACCGGCCAGGCAGTTCGCCGGATGGGCAAGGGCCGGACCTCAGGCACCGGCCCGGCCAGAGCCTGCGGTCGAGTCGACCAGCTGAGGATCCGCGGGGCCAGTCCGGCGGACCAGACCACCGCGGCGGCGACCCGGGCCGCGCCGCGCCCTAGAGGTGCAGGGTGGCGCTGGCGGCCTCGGCCGCTAGCGCGGCGCCGACGATTCCAGCGTCGTTGTGCAGGGTGGCAGGCACCACTGTGGCCCGAAGTTCTGTCAGCAGGGGAACGAACTTGTCGGATTTCCGGCTGACACCACCGCCGATGATGATCAGGCGGGGCGACAGCAGCGCCTCCATGTGGGCCAGATATTCGTCTACCCGCTCGGCCCAGGCGTCCCAGCTGAGGTTGTGTTCCTCGCGGGCCAGTTCGGAGGCACGCTTCTCCGCGTCCTTCCCGCGGACCTCGATGTGCCCGAACTCGGTGTTGGGTACCAGCACGCCGTCGGTAAACAGGGCGCTGCCGATGCCGGTGCCGAATGTCAGCAGCAGAACAGTGCCGCCCACTCCCTTGCCAGCGCCGAATCGCATTTCGGCGGCTCCTGCCGCATCGGCGTCGTTCAGCACGGTGGCGGTCAGCTTGGTGACCCCTTCGAATGCCTTCGCGGCATCGACGCCGATCCAGCTGTGGTCCACGTTGGCTGCAGTGTGGACGACACCGTCCACGACGACACCGGGAAAGGTGAGGCCGACCGGGCCCGTCCAGCCGAAGTCCTGCACGAGGTGGGCCGATACGTCCATAACCGCGTCGGGGGTGGCGGGGTGGGGCGTCTGGATCTTCTGCCGCTCGGCGCTGAGCTGGCCCGTCTCCGTGTCCACGGGGGCGGCCTTGATGCCCGTTCCACCGATATCGATGCCAAGGACGTGCGCCACTGCCTGCCTCCGGTTCACTGGGCTCACGACAAGCCTACGGCCCAGCGTGGCCGGACGGCCTTACATGGACATCCGGTCATCGCGGGTGGTCGGCTGGCCAGCCTGCTGCCGGTAGGCGTAATCCGCGCGGATCAGTGTGCGGAGTTCCAGGCACGTGAGCGCCCGGAGCTCGTCAGCCGTGCCGCGGAAGGTGGCCGTCCAGATGTCGCCGTCGAGGCCGATCAGGTAGGCGCTGCCCCAGTGCATCTGAAGGTCGTAGAGAGCGGCGGCGTCGCTGAGGGCGAAGCCGGTGCTTTCCATCGGCCGGACCGCGGGCTGACTGGGCTGTGGATGATCGGGATGTGCTTGAGCGGGCTGTGCATCACTCTCTGGCATGCTCACTAGCATAGCGCGGCATAAAGCGGCATGACGCAGTAGAGCGTACTCTGAATCTTTGCGCAGTTCAGCGGCGTTCTAGAGTGATCTTCGTGGCCAGGGTGCCGAAGTTCGACGCGAATTCTCTCGGACCGGTGTACGTCTACGTCGGCGTTGCCGACCACATCGCCGCGCGGATCGAGGCGGGCGAGTTGCCGTCCGGATCGCGGCTGCC
The DNA here is from genome assembly GCA_035631375.1 of Streptosporangiaceae bacterium. Lineage (GTDB taxonomy): Bacteria > Actinomycetota > Actinomycetes > Streptosporangiales > Streptosporangiaceae > JAJYUU01. The sequence goes on along the minus strand of DASQIW010000072.1, from coordinate 17,702 downwards.
CGCCGAGCGCGATCTGGCCGCGGATTACCAGGTAGCGGTCGGGACTGCCCGGCGGGCGGTCGAGGAACTGCGGCAGCGCGGGATGGTGGTCACGCTCCCGGCTAAAGGAACATTCGTCACGTAACTGCGCAGAGAGCTGGCTATGCGGCAGATCACGGTCGCCTGCCTGGACATGGCGGGGACAACGGTGTCGGACGACGGCAGCGTGCTGGCCGCCTTCACAGCTGCCGTCGCCGAGTTCGGGCTCGTGCCTGGTGCGGCCGGGTACGACGAGGCGATCACCGTAGTACAGGACACCATGGGCCAGTCCAAGATCGATGTTTTCCGCAGATTGCTGGATGGCGAGGACACGGCGCAGGAAGCGAACCGGCTCTTCGAGGCCAACTACGCCGAGTCGGTGCGAGCCGGGCTGGTGACCCCGCTGCCGGGAGCGCTCGAGACGATCACCGCGCTGCGGGCAGCGGGCATCAAGGTGTGCCTGTGCACCGGTTTCGCGCCAGCGACGCGCGACGCGATCCTGGATGCCCTCGGCTGGCGGCCCCTCATCGATCTCGCGCTGTCGCCGGCCGACGCGGGCCGCGGCCGACCGTGGCCGGACATGCCGCTGACCGCACTTGTCCGGCTGCGTGGCGGCGCGGTCAGTGAGCTTGCCGTGGTGGGGGACACCGCAGCCGACGTGGAATCAGGCCTTCGCGCCGGCGCGGGTGTGGTCGCTGGCGTCACCACAGGCTCAGCGAGCAGCGAGACGCTGGGCGCTGCCAGCGCGCCGTACATCCTGGAGTCCATCGCGGGCCTGCTCCAGCTCGTCGGGATCGCCGCTGGAGCCCATGGGCTGCCGAGCCTGCAGTAGTCCGATTCCGGCTAGCTCGCTACCGCCGCACGGCCGCTGTGCGCCTCCGGGGGTAGCGGAACGGTCGAGTCTGCGAGCGTGTAGTGAGTCGAGACATCGTGCAGGCTGCGCATCGCCGGCTCAGGCAGCACCAGCGTCAGCAGGCTGCCCAGAACCGCCACACCCGCCGTGAGGAGCAGCGTGCCGCGCAGGCCCAGAGTTGCCTGGAGGACCGGGAACAGGAAGACGCCGATGAAGGCACCCAGCTTGCCGACGCCCGCCGAGATACCGTGCCCGGTTGCCCGGACCGACACGGGGAACACCTCGCCTGGCAACACGAAGGTCGTCACGTTCGGTCCGAACTCCGTGAAGAAGTAGCTGATGCCGTACGCGATCAGGAACGGCGCCACAGCCGTGGTCATGCCGGGGACGAGCCCGATCGTGGCGAAGCAGAACGCCATCAAGGCGAAGCCCAGCAACTGGAGTTTACGGTGCCCCACGCGGTCGATCCGCGTGATCGCCAGCCCGTAACCGGGTACGGCCGCCACGATGAAGATCGCGAGCTGGATCGCGATCGTGGTCATGGTGGACGAGCGTGGCGAGATCATGCCGATGATCTGCGGTGTGGAGATGGTGTTGCCGTAATACGCGTAATCAAGGAGGAACCAGCACCCCGCCGTGCCCGCGAGTGTGACGAGCAGCCTGCGGTCGGCCGTGAACGCGCGCAGCGCGCCCGGCGCGCTCACCCGCCCCGTCGCCTGCCGCTGACTCCTGATCACCGCGTGCGCTCGATAGCGGGGCGACTCGGGCAGCTTCCGGCGCAGGTAGACAACGGCGGCCGCCGGGACGGCACCGAGCGCGAGCAGGACCCGCCACGTGATGCCCGGGCCAGCGCCTGCGCCGAGACAGGCGAGCGCGACGAGCGGCCCGATGATGAGGCCCAGCGCCTGGGTCGAGAACACCAGGCCGACGAGTCGGCCCCGGTCCTTGCGGTTGGCGTACTCCGTCATGAGGACGGCGCTGACCGGGTAGTCGCCGCCGACACCAAGGCCGAGGAGGAACCGGCAGCCGACAAGGACCCAGAACGAGGGTGCTACCGCAGAGCCCAGCGCAGCGACCGCCATGATCGCGGCAACCAGCCAGTAGACCCGCTTGCGTCCGAGCGCGTCCGCCAGTCGTCCGAAGATCAGCGCGCCCAGAACCGCCGCCGCGAGCATCGTTGCGTTGAGCATCGCCAGCCTGGCGGAGCTGAGGTGCCAGTCCTGCCTGACCAGAGTTGACGCCACGCCGATCACGAACAGGTCGTAGGCATCGGTGAAGAATCCCATGCCAGAGACCAGCACGGGGCGTCGATGGGACCGGCCCAGTGGCGCCTCGTCGAGCGACAGAATCAGGTCCGCAGAGTCGGCTCGGGTCACGACCGGTCCTGTCGAGCTTGCGCACACGGACTGGTCAGCGTGCAGTGCAAGGAGACCGCCTGATCGGACATGAGGTGATATGTCAGCGGTGCTAAAGACATGTCAGGTCAGGTTACGCACGACTCGCGGGCTACCGCAGTGTGAACAGAAAATGAATGTCGGCCGTCTTACTCGATCCATCACGAATTGAAAGCGCTCGATGGCAAAGCGTTACCTCAGCGGTTGCAGCAGCTCTGTCGGTTACGCGTAACCTGATCGAGTGGGAGAGCCCAGGGCCTGCGAGAACTGCGGCGAGCAGTTCCTGCCGCGGCGTGAGCACGGCCGGTTTTGCTCGACGCGATGCCGCGTGGCATGGAATCGCGGCACGATGCACTACCCGCCGGGTGAGGCGAGCGCGCTCGACTGGTCCATCTCCGCCATGGTCGAGACGATTGACCGCCTCCCGCGGGTGAAGGCCTGGGACGGAGCCCGCGCCATGGCGGTGATCGGGGAGGCCGTCTGGTGGGTCACCATCGTGGATGCAACGATGGTCCGCTATCACCCGGAGACCTACGACCGGATCCTCGCCGAAGCATCGGGTGCCGATCGGGTGACGATCGAGGAGTCGCTGGGCGGTCTCCGTTATGTGCGGAACAACATGGGCCACCACATCGACCACGTCGACTTCGTCCAGGGCGCACCGCGCTCGCGGGGCCGGGCCCCGGACCGGATCGCGAACTGGACCTGGCGGCCGCTCCCTGAGCCCTGCCTCAGCGCGCTGTCGCCGCGCGCTCAGGAGTGGGAGATGCAACGGTATAGCGCGTACCAGCAGCGGCTGGCCGACCACCCTGTCGGCGAGGCCTTCGGCAGGGCCCGGGTTTTCCTGGCCAGTGTGGCCACCACGGCTGAGCCCGACAAGCTGGGCGTCTGGGCGAACTAGCCAGTGGGCGAGGCCGCCCCCGAGGGCTGGTGCCGCTTCGGGACGGGAACAATGGCCCGGTGCCTACCTGCCGGCTGATAACGCTGGACGATGCGGCGGCCCTGGCCGAGCTGGTCAGGACCAACCGAGAGTTCCTGGCGCCCTGGGAACCGCTCCGCGACGAGTCGTACTTCACCGAGGCAGGCCAGCGCGCGTCCATCGGAGCCTCGCTTGCAGAGCACGAGCGCGGCCGCGGCCTGCCGTATGTGATTCTCGACCGCGACGGGACCGTTGTCGGCCGGGTCAACCTCAACAACATCGTCCGCGGCGCGTTCCAGTCGGCCAGCCTTGGCTACTGGATCGCGGAGGGCGCAGCCGGCCAGGGCATCACGACGGCCGCGGTACGTGACGTCATCCGGATCGCCTTCACCGAGCTTGGCCTGCACCGGGTCCAGGCCGACACCCTTGAGCACAACGTGGCCTCGCGACGTGTCCTTGAGCGCAACGGGTTTGTCCGGATCGGCCACGCGCCCCGCTACCTGAGGATCGCCGGCCGATGGCAGGACTTCATCCTGCACCAGATTGTCAATGACACCTGAGCCCAGCGGGCACGGGGGTCGCTGCCTGCGCAGCGCCAGGTCGGCGGGTCGTTCTGCTAGAGCAGCGCAGGCAGCTCGGCGACGCTGTCGAGGATGTGCGTGTGCGGCTCGGCCTCGAGCTGGGACCGCGTGAACGACCCCGTCGTCACGCCGACCACGAAGCCTGCCCCGGCGTTCATGCCGGCGCCAAGGTCGTTCGGCGTGTCACCCGCGGTCAAGACGCGCCGTACGTCCTGGACGCCGGTGGCCTCCATGGCGTGGAAGACAAGGTAGGGCGCGGGCCGGGAGGCCGCCACCGTATCGCTGGTGACGAGCGCGTCGATCGTCTCGCCTACCGTCCAGCCGAGCCCCGCCATGATCGAGCTCGCGACCGGCGCGGCGTAGCCGGTCTGCAGCGCGACCTTGACGCCGGCTCGGCGCAGCGTCTCGAACACCTGCGGCACGCCAGGGACGGGCGCCGGTGGCTTTGTGTCGTAAGCCTCCTGAAGCTTCGCGGCGAAGATCTCGTAAACCGCAAGCACACGGGCGTGAGAGTCGTCCGCGCCAAGGTCCCGCAACAGGCCGGCGATCGCCTCCTCTTTCGAGGTGCCCTTCCACCGCGACAGCAGCTCGGCGGGAACCGGGTCGCCGATGGTCTCGGCAACAGCGTCCCCGACCGCCCGGTAGACGAGGCCGCCCTCATCAATGGTCGTCCCGGCCATGTCGAGGGCAGCCAGCAGGAAGGCGGTCACGAAGTCTCCTTGAGGATGCGCAGGTCGCTGGTGAGCCCGGCCGAAGCGGGCCGGGAGTTGTCGATCGTGAACGTCACCCGGTCGGGGCGGTAACGGTCGTCGCCGTACTCCAGCGGCGTGCCGTCGGCTGCAGTGGCGCGGCGCCGCTCGCGCAGCAGCGGTGCGCCCACCGGGATGCTGAGCAGTTCGGCGTCGACTTCGCTGGCGAGTACAGCGTCAAAGGTGTGGCGCGCCGAGCGCAGATCGATGCCCTGTGCGGTGAGATGGGCATAGATCGAGCCGGAGTCCATGTCAAAGTCGAAGAGCAGCCGGCCAACGGGCTCCACGAACGTTGCCCGCTCGACCATGACCGGCTCGCCGTCCAGCAGGCGAACGCGCAGCACGTCGACGCCCACGGTGCCCGGCTCCAGGCCGAGCTCATGGGCAGCTGGGCCGCCGACCGCGCGTCGTGCTACCTCCACGGTGCGCTGCCCGGGTGTGCGACCCAGTTGCTCCGCCCAGGCGGTGAAGGAGAGCAGGTTCTCGAATGGCTGGCTGGCCGCCGCGTCGCGGACTACTGGCGGCCGGCCCTGGCTACCGTCGATGAGCCCTTCGCGCCGGAGGGTTGCGAGCGCCGACCGGATTGTTCCGCGGGATGCGCCGAACTCCTCGCAGAGCCGCGCCTCGGACGGGAGCGCCGCGCCGGGGACGAGCTCTCCGCGGCCGATGCGCGCGCGAAGCTCGTCGGCGACCCGGGCGTGTATCGGCAGGTTCATAGTGACGACGGTACAACTTGATTGGACAAGTTGCTGGCAACATCGAGTTGATCGGGCGTCACCAGCGTCACTTCCAGGTGAACCGAAGATGAACTTGTCTAAACAAGTGTCGTGGTGAGGGTGGGGTCATCGGTCCGATCCCAGTAGCGTCTGGGTCGTGCCCAACCGCACCGCTGCCCTTTCCGCCGACCTCGTGGTCGTCGGCGCTGGCGTCGTCGGCCTTGCGCACGCCATCGAGGCTCACGAGCGCGGCCTCAGCGTGATCGTCGTCGAGCGCGACGCTCGCGCCGTCGGTGCGTCAGTGCGCAACTTCGGCCACGTCGGTACCACGCTGCAGGGCGGCGATGCGGCGTCGTACGCTGCGGCAGCAAGGGAACGCTGGCTCACGCTCGCTCGGAAGGCCGGATTCGAGCTTCTCGAGGTCGGCACCCTCGTGGTCGCGCGGAGCGCGGCCCAGCTGGCGGTCCTGGAGGAGTTCGCGGCTGGGCATCCCGACTCGACTCGCCTGCTCGGGTCCGGGCAGGTGCGCGACCTTTTCCCGTTCGCCACCACCGATGTCGTCGGTGGCGCGCACCTTCCGCAGGACCTGCGTCTCGATCCCCGGGAAGCCATTCCGTCCCTCGCTGCGTGGCTGGAGTCCATAGGCGTCCGGTTCGCCTGGAACACCAACGTCGGATCCGTCGCGGAAGGAGTCGTGCACACTTCGCGTGGCGAGTTCCACGGCGCGCGGATCGTGTACGCCGCGGGTCACAACCTCGATCGGCTCTTCCCCGACATCGCCGAGGTTTTCCGGGTACAGCGCTGCCTGCTGCAGATGCTCGAGATCGCACCGCCTGGCGGCGCGCGGATCGGCCCCGCGATCCTGACGGCTACCGGCATGCTCCGATACCCGGCATTCGCGGAGATGCCGTCGGTGGCCGCCGTCCGCTCCGAAATCGAAGAGCAGCAGCCGGAGCTGCTCGACCATCTCGTCAACCTGATGCTGACACAGCGTCCCGAGGGCTCAGTGGTTCTCGGCGATACCCACCACTACGACCGCACACATCAGCCATTCGACGACGAATGCGTCGCAGAGCTCTTGCTTCACGAGGGCTCTCGGCTGCTCGGTACACGCCTCACCGTCCGTCGCCGGTGGCGAGGCATGTATGCCGAGTCGCCGACGACGGATTTCCTGATCGCGCAGCCGCACCCGGGCGCAAAGGTCGTCTGCGTCACGTCGGGGGTCGGCATGACCACGGCCCTGGGTCTCGCTCCAGCCGTCCTCGATCAGCTCCTCTGACCCCGCCAGCATCCACGCACACGCTTATTCAGGAGAGATAGCGATGAAGAACCACTACCGCGTCGCCGCAGTGGCCGGCGTCGTCACGCTGGGCCTCGGACTCGCCGCGTGCGGCTCCAGCAACAACTCAGCCTCGGGCGGCTCCAAGCCCGCTGCCTGCCCCACGGGCACGCTGACCTTCGGCGTCGAGCCGTACGACAACGCCTCGACGCTGATCCCGGCCTACCAGGCGCTCGCGACTGACCTGGGTCACCAGCTCGGCTGCAAGGTCAACCTGCAGATCACCGAGTCCTACGTCGCCGAGATCCTGGCGATGAAGAACGGCAAGCTCGACATGGGCGAGTTCGGCCCGGCGGGCTTCGTCTTCGCCTCGCAGCAGGCGGGCGCCGTACCGCTAGCATCCTTCGCCGACTCGAACGGCCAGCTGTCGTCGTATACCGCCGGCATCTGGGTGAAGAAGGGCAGCCCGATTACGAACCTGCAGCAGCTCGCCGGCCACACTCTCGCGCTGTCCTCCACGGGGTCAACGTCCGGTGACTGGGTACCGCGCTACGCGCTCATCCAGGCAGGCGTCCAGAACTCCGTCAAGACCGAGTATGCCGGCGGCCACCCGGAGTCGCTCCAGGCGCTACTGAACGGCAAGGTCGACGCGGCCGAGATCAATAGCCAGGAAGAGGCGTCCGCGACGGCTGCTCACAAGTTCGACCCGTCGCAGTACACCGAGATCTGGAAGTCACAGCCGATCCCCAACGATCCGGTGTGCGTGTCAGGGACGCTGTCGCCGGCCGCCAGGGCTGCTATCAAGAACGCGCTGCTCAACGCCAAGGCCGGTGACTTCACCAGCGGCAAGACAAGCATTTCCTCCGAGCTCGACTTCACCCCGCCCGCTAATGGCAAGGTGATGGTCCCGGTTACCAAGGCCATGTACTCGCAGCTCTTCAGCCTTGCCACGGCGCTAGGCCTCAGCTCGAAGGATCTGTAATGTCCGCGCTGACCACCTCCCCGGCTCTGTCGGTGCGCGGCCTGACCAAGCGCTACGGCGACCGGGTCGTCCTGGAGGGCTTCGACCTCGACGTCCGCGCCGGGGAGGTGGTCAGCATCCTCGGGGCTAACGGCTCCGGCAAGTCGACCTCGCTGCGCTGTATCAGCGGTCTGACCAAGTTCGACAGCGGGCATGTGAGCGTCGTCGGCCGGGACGTCCGGAGCGGTGAGCACGTTCCCGAGATCGCGATGGTCTTTCAGAAGATTCACCTCGTTCCTCGGCTGACCGCGCTCGAGAACGTCTGCGCGGGTGCGCTCGGCCGGCTGTCCTTCTGGCAGGCGTGGGTGCCGCGCGCGTTCGCCGCCGATGTGCGCGAGGAGGCGATGGCCTGCCTCGACCGGGTCGGGCTGGCCGGCCGCGCACACGATCGCGCGAGCAGGCTCTCCGGCGGGCAGCAGCAGCGCGTCGCCGTTGCCCGCGCCCTATGCCAGCGCGCGAAGGTGTTGCTCGCGGACGAGCCGGTCTCCGCCCTGGACCCGGCCGCAGCCGAGCAGGTGATGCGATTGCTGCGCTCGCTGGCCGACGATGACGGGATCGCGGTGGCTGCCGTCCTGCACCAGCCTGATCTCGCGCGGCGCCACTGCGACCGGATCGTCGGCCTGACCAGCGGCCGGACCACCCTCGACACCAGGCAGTCCCCGCTGACCGACGCCGACGTGGACGCCTTGTACGCCTCCGACTATGCCGCAGAGGGAGCTCTCACGTGAGTGTGACCCTGAACTCCAGGCCGGCCCGGCGCCTCCCGGTGCCGCCGCGTCCGCGCAGCGCCAGGTCGATGACGATGCTGGCCGTGGTGATCGCCGTGGTTGTCGGGCTGCACGTCGTCGCTGTGCGCAAAACACAGTTCTCGCTGCCCGAGCTGATCACCGGCTGGCACGGCATCTGGTCGTTCCTGTTCGGCGATGTCAAGACAGCCGGCGCGCTGCCACCCGACCTGCACTGGAAGATCGTCGGTCCGGCCCTGAGCCAGTGCGTGGTGACCTTCTCCATGGGCCTGCTGGGAACTACGCTCTCGATCCCGTTCGCCCTGATCCTCGCGCTCCTCGGCGCACGGACCACCTCGAAGAACGTAGTGGTCTACCAGCTAGCCCGGTCGCTGATGTCGTTCTTCCGGGCCGTCCCGAGCTTGATCTGGGGGCTCGTCTTCGTGACCGCGGTCGGTCTCGGTGCCTTCCCCGGTGTCCTCGCGATCACCGTTCACAACATGGGGGTCATGGGGAAGCTCTGGTCCGAGGCGATGGAAGAAACCGATCACGGACCTGTCGAGGCGCTTCGCTCCGCCGGTGCCTCCTCGGCCCAGACGGCCACCCACGTGGTGCTGCCGTCGGTGATCCCGCAGTTCACCAGCTTGTTCCTGTATCGCGTCGACGTGAACGTGCGCGACTCCCTCGTCCTCGGCGTGGTCGGCGCCGGCGGCATCGGCTTCTACCTCACCCAGGCCATCCAGGAGTTCCAGTTCAACGTGATGATGACCTACGTCCTCATGGTGATGGTGATGGTGATCGCGCTCGACCTGCTCAGCGCCTGGCTGCGGGGCCGACTTGCCCGGTGAGGTGAGCCTGGTCTAGTGATGCCAGGCCCGCAGCGCGGTGACGTCGGCGTCACTGCCGTCCAGGCGCACGTCGGCGGCGCTGACCCGGCCCATGGTCCACAGGGTCAGCTCAGCCGGGTCGCCGGTCACCGTGACCACGGGTGTCCGCGCCCGGGCGGTGATCCTGACCCGCCCAGGCCGTTCGCCTGCGTCGGCGCGCACCAGTTCGACGCCGACCGGCGCGCCGCGCAGCATCAGCCGGGCCAGCCGGAGCCGGCGCCACAGGTCGTCGGCCTCCTCGACGCTGAGGTCGCGCGGCTGCCAGCCTGGCTGGGCGCGGCGGACGTCCTCGTGGTGAACGAAGTACTCGACGAGATTGGCCCGCTCGTCCATGCCAGGCAGGGCAAACATCGACATCCGCGGCGGACCGGTCCTGATCATCTCCACCAGCTGCGCGAACGGTGTCCTGGCGACCAGCCGGTCTTGTACCCGGCGGGTATAGCCGGCGAGCGGGCCGCCCATGACACCGGCGCCGGCGTCCGGGCGCCGCTCCCGCAGCACCAGGTGCGCGGCGAGATCGCCGGTCTGCCAGCCCGCGCACAGAGTGGGCTGATCGGGTCCGAGTTTGGCTAGCAGGTCGCACAGGCCGGCGCGCTCGTCCCTGGCGTGCGTCACCTTGGCTCCTCTCCGACCGGGCTGAACCGATCGTAGCGGACCCGGTAGAAGCGGAAGTGCCGGAAATCGGCTGACCCGGCAGGCGGAGCGGCCGGCCCTGTGCCGCTAGCCTGCAAGGTGTCAGCACGACCGGTCACCAGAAAGGCAGAGTTCCATGACCAGCGCCGCGACGCGACCCAGGCGTGCAGGCCTGCTGGCTGGATCCGCGGCACGCGAGCTCGCCGCGACCCTGCTGCTTGGTGCGCTCGGTGCGGGGCTCGTATTCCTGGCGAGCCGTCCTGGCTGGGCGCACGTTCGTACCGTCCCGCCCCGTCCGCTGCCTGCCAGCAACGTCACGGTCACCGGCGCTCAGCTCGTGCCCTACGCCGGCGCGCTCGTGCTAGCGGGTCTGGCGACGCTCGGTGCGGTGCTGGCGACGCGCGGTGCGCTCCGCAGGGCCGCCGGGGTTCTGCTGGCGGCAATCGGAGCGGCCCTGGCGGCCGCGGCATTCACTGTCAGCGCCGCGGGCGCCATCGCCGCCGCGGCGGCAGGGCTCAGCCCGGCGGCGGCCCCGGCTGGCTCGGTCACGGACGGCGGCAATGCGGCCGCATCGGGAGTGCCGAACGTTGCCGGGATACCGCCCCAGGTGACCTTCTCTGCCGGCGGATGGCAGGCGATGCTGGTGGTCGGGGCCCTCGCCATGATCTGCGCGGGAGCGCTCGTGGTGTGGCGGGCCCGTCAGCTTGCTGTGATGTCGAGCCGCTACGAGGCGCCGGGTGCCAGCATGCCCGCGACGGCCGCAGCTGACGGCTCTGGTGGCGAGATCCGCAGCGCCCGCGAGCCCGCGGCGGACTCGGCCTCGATGTGGGAGGCACTGAGCCGCGGGCACGATCCGACGGCCCCCTCCAGCCGATCCGGCACGTGACGCCAGGTCACCACATCGGCTAACAGGTGCGGAATTTATCACTCTGTCCTAACTAGGTACTATCGCGTGGCGGGCGGAAGCCGCCCCGCCTGGCGTCACAGCGTCAGACACCGCGAGCCTGACAGGAGGTCTGCATGCCAGTGCACCGGACGGTGGCCGGATGGTCGCCCGCCAGACGGCGCCACCGGCTCGTGCCGAGCTCAGGCCCGCGGTTGCATGCCCTCGTCAGTCTCGTCAGCCGGCTTCTTGTGGCTGAAGCCGGCGCATCGGCCGCGATCGGCGTCGGCTACAACCGGCGCAACCTGCCGTGGCTGCTGGTGACCGTCGCCGTCGCGGTTGCGCTGTGCGGCCTGGCAGCCCTGGTCAGGTCGGGTACCCACACCGCCTGGCTGACCGCGATCACCGTCGAATCTGCGCTGGTCGCGATCGGGCTGTTCCGGTTCGCCTACACGAGGTACCTGGGCGGTACGCTGCTCGCGATCATCGCCCTCGGTACGCTCCTCCACCCGGCTGTGTCCAGGGCATTCAGCGCCGGAACGGCCACGGTCGAGAAGGCCGTCGGCCAGCCAGGACTGGCCGAGGGCGCAGCCGAGCTCCAGGGCAGCGCGGCCGGCCCATGAGCCGCCTCCGCCGGTGCAGCATGCCGGGGCAGACCAGGGGGCGGCCGGCCGGGAGGCGACACCGTCGCTACGATTTTGAGTCAAGGCATCCCACCCGAGGGGACGGCAGATTCGCGTGAGCGTGCTCGACGAGATCCTCGATGGAGTGCGTGCCGACCTTGCTGACCGTCAGCGCGCGATGCCTCTCGAACGGCTCAAGGAGCTGGCCGGCAAGGCCCCGTCGCCCAGGGACGTGATGGCGGCCTTCGCTGGACCGGAGGTGTCGGTCATCGCCGAGGTCAAGCGCGCCAGCCCGTCCAAGGGCGCGCTCGCCGCTATCGCTGACCCGGCGGCGCTCGCGGTCGACTACGAGGCCGGCGGCGCCGCGGTCATCAGCGTGCTGACGGAGCAGCGTAAGTTCGGCGGCAGCATGGACGACCTCGCGGCTGTCCGGGAGGCGGTGTCGGTCCCGGTGCTGCGCAAGGACTTCATCGTCAGCTCCTACCAGCTCTGGGAGGCCAGGGCACACGGGGCTGACATGGCCCTGCTGATCGTCGCGGCGCTGGAGCAGAATGCGCTGGTCTCGCTGGTGGAGCGGGCAGTCTCCATCGGCCTGGTGCCGTTGGTGGAGGTGCACACCAGGGCGGAGCTAGACCGGGGCATCGACGCCGGAGCCAGAGTGCTCGGCATCAACGCCAGGAACCTGGCCACGCTGGAGGTCGACCGCCGGGTGTTCGCCAGCCTCGCGCCGCTGGTGCCCGACGGCGTCGTCAAGATCGCCGAATCGGGGGTGCGGGGGACGCACGACCTGCTGGCCTATGCCGCGGCGGGCGCGGATGCGGTCCTGGTCGGCGAGAGCCTCGTGACCGGCCGCGACCCGAAGAGCGCGGTGGCCGACCTGGTGGCTGCCGGGCTGCATCCGGCGCTGCGATCGGGGCGCGGCCGCGAGCAGGGGCCTGGGGGCAGGGCGTGAGTGGCCAGGACCTGAGGGCGGGGCCAGTACCTGATGTAGCGGGCTATTTCGGGCATTTCGGTGGACGGCTGGCTCCAGAGGCGCTGATGTCAGCCCTCGACGAACTGACCAACGCTTACCTGGCGGCCAAGTCCGACGCAGCGTTCCAGAGTGAGCTGACCGCGCTGCTGCGCGGCTACGCGGGCCGTCCGACGCTGCTGACCGAGGTGCCCAGGTTCGCGGCCCACGCGGGGAGCTGCCGGGTGTTCCTCAAGCGTGAGGACCTCTGCCACACCGGTTCCCACAAGATCAACAACGTGCTCGGCCAGGCCCTGCTGACCAGGCGACTGGGCAAGAAGCGGGTTATCGCCGAGACCGGGGCGGGCCAGCACGGGGTCGCCACCGCCACCGCCGCAGCCCTGCTCGGCCTGGACTGCACCGTCTACATGGGTGAGGAGGACACGCAGCGGCAAGCGCTGAATGTGTCCCGTATGCGCATGCTCGGTGCCGAGGTCATTCCGGTGACCGTCGGCAGTCGGACGCTCAAGGACGCGATGAACGAGGCGTTCAGGAACTGGGTCTCGACGGTGGAATACACGCACTACTGCATTGGCTCAGTGGGTGGCCCGCACCCCTTCCCGATGATGGTCCGTGATTTCCAGCGCGTCATCGGGGTTGAGGCGCGCGAGCAGATCCATCAGGCCACGGGTCGACTGCCGGACGCGGTGCTGGCCTGCGTCGGCGGTGGCTCGAACGCGATCGGCGTGTTCCACGCTTTCATCCCCGACGCAAGCGTCGCGCTGATCGGCTGCGAGGCAGGCGGCGACGGCCTCGAGACCGGGCGGAACGCGGCGACGCTGTCCTTCGGCTCGCCGGGCGTCCTGCACGGCATGCGAACGTTCGTCCTGCAGGACGCTGACGGGCAGACGCTGGCCACGCATTCGATTTCGGCCGGCCTGGACTACCCAGGGGTCGGCCCGGAGCACGCCTGGCTGCAGGAGACGGGCCGGGCGTCCTACCAGTCGATCACCGACACCGAGGCGATGGAGGCATTCCTCCTGCTGTGCCGGACTGAGGGCATCATTCCGGCGATCGAGTCGTCGCACGCCCTGGCCGGGGCGCTGAAGGTCGGCCACCAGCTGGGGCGGGACGCCGTGCTACTCGTGAACCTGTCCGGCCGTGGCGACAAGGACGTGGACATCGCCGCGAAGTGGTTCGGCCTGTGAGCCCGGCCCGGGCCAGCGCGGTAGGTGCCGCGTTCGAGCGGGCTGCCGCGGAACGCCGGGCCGCCCTGGTCGCGTACCTGCCGGCCGGCTTCCCGTCGGTCGAGGGCGCGATCGAAGCCGCGATCGCGATCACCGAGGCGGGGGCCGACGTCATCGAGATCGGTCTGCCCTACTCCGACCCGCTCATGGACGGGCCGGTTATCCAGGAGGCCGTGCACCGGGCACTGACCGGGGGCACCCAGGTCGCCGACGTGCTGCACACGGTCGCTGCCGTCGCTGCCGCCGGAGCGCCGACGCTGATCATGACTTACTGGAATCCGATCGAACAGCACGGCGTCGCACGGTTCGCCGCCGACCTGGCCCTGGCGGGCGGCAGCGGCCTCATCACCCCCGATCTGCCCCCAGAGGAAGCCGGTCCGTGGCTGGCCGCGGCGGCCGACAATCACCTGGACCCGGTCTTCCTGGTAGCGCCCAGCTCGTCCGATGAGCGCATCAAGCTCATCACGTCCGTCTGCGGTGGATTCGTCTATGCCGCGTCGCTGATGGGCATCACAGGTGCGCGTGATTCGGTCAGCGGCCAGGCGGCCGGCCTGGTAAGCCGGGTTCGAGACCACACCAAGCTGCCGGTGGCGGTCGGCCTCGGGGTCAGCAATGGCGCCCAGGCCGCGCAGGTTGCCGCCTTCGCGGACGGGGTCATTGTCGGCTCGGCGTTCGTCCAGCGGCTGCTGGCGGCGAGTAGCCCGGCGGAAGGGCTCGCGCGCGTTCGCGAGCTGACTGGTGAGCTGGCCGAGGGCGTCCGCTCCGGTCGCTGACGGGTGATCTTGCTCATAATGGGCAGGCTGGACTCGCAGGAGCCGACCCCGGCCAGACGTCGTGGTTTATCATTGTGAAACACGTACGCAATGTGCCGGCGCATAAGCATACGGCTGGGCCAGTGTCGTCCCGCGTGATCGTGACCAGGGCCAGAGTCGTCCCGACCGCACTACCGCTGTAAAGCCGATAGCGGACGAGACGACAGGAGCGCATGGATGGCATCTGCCGCCCCACAGTCAGGCACGGCTCGGACCGCGGGGGGTCAGGGTCTCTACGACCCTCGGAATGAGCACGATGCGTGCGGTGTCGGCTTCGTGGCCGATCTCACCGGCGAGCGCAAGCATCAGACGATCGCGAGCGCGCTGACCGTCCTGCGGAACCTCGACCACCGCGGCGCGAAGGGCGCCGATCCGGAGTCGGGCGACGGGGCCGGCATTCTCACCCAGATTCCGGACAAGCTGCTTCGTTCCCGCTGTGAATTTGATCTTCCTCCGGCTGGCGCGTACGCGGCCGGGCTTGCCTTCCTGCCGTCCGCACCCGAGGACGACGCCGCGGTGCGCGCGGCGGTAGCGCGGATAGCCGCCGAGGAAGGACTGGCCGTCGTCGGCTGGCGGGACGTGCCGTACGACTCTGCCCACTGCGGTGCCGGGGCCCGCGAGGTCATGCCCCAGCTCGTCCAGCTGGTGGTCTCGGGCCTGCGCGGACAGGCTGGCCTCGTCCTGGACCGCATGGCCTACTGCCTGCGCAAGCGTGCGGAACACGAGGCGGGCCTGTATCTAGCCAGCCTGTCCAGCGCGACGATCGTGTACAAGGGCATGCTGACGGCGCTGCAGCTCGAGCCCTTCTTCACCGACCTGTCCGACCCGCTGTACGCCTCGGCCATCGCTCTGGTGCACGCCAGGTTCTCCACCAACACCTTCCCGTCCTGGCCGCTGGCGCACCCGTACCGGCTGATCGCGCATAACGGCGAGATCAACACGGTGCGCGGCAACCGGAATTGGATGCGGGCTCGTGAGGCGCAGCTGGAGAGCGACGCCTTCGGCACTGACACAGCCGGGCGCGGTATCGAGCGACTGCTGCCGCTCACCGACGACACCGTGAGCGACTCGGCGAGCTTCGATGCCTGTCTGGAGCTGCTGCACCTCGGCGGCCGGTCGCTTCCGCACGCCGTGCTCATGATGATCCCGGAGCCGTGGGAGAACAACCCGCACATGGACACCGCGAGGCGTGAGTTCTACCGGTTCCACGCCTCACTGATGGAGCCGTGGGACGGTCCGGCCCTCATTGCCTTCACCGACGGCTCGGTAATCGGCGCCGTGCTGGACCGCAACGGGCTGCGCCCGGGCCGGTACTGGGTAACCGACGACGGGCTGGTCGTGCTGGCCAGTGAGGTCGGCGTCCTCGACATCGAGCCCGACCACGTGATTCGCAAGGGCCGGCTGCAGCCGGGGCGGATCTTCCTGGCCGACACCGCGGCCGGTCGGATCATCGAGGACGAGGAGGTCAAGGCGGCGCTCGCCGCCGAGCACCCGTATGCGGAGTGGCTGCACGCTGGCATGATCCATCTGCGCGACCTGCCCGAGCGCACCAGGGAGCTGCCCGACAGCCGGGTCCTCCTCACCCAGCAGCAGCAGTTCGGGTACACCGAGGAGGACCTGCGCGTGCTGCTCGCGCCGATGGCGCGCACCGGCGCCGAGCCGCTCGGCTCGATGGGCACCGACACGCCGCTGGCCGTGCTGTCGGACCGTCCCCGGATGCTGTACGACTACTTCAGCCAGCTGTTCGCCCAGGTCACCAATCCGCCACTGGACGCGATCAGGGAAGAGCTGGTGACCGCGCTCGGTAGCTCGGCGGGACCTGAGCACAACCTGCTCGACCCCGGCCCGGCATCGTGCCGCCAGATCGTGCTGCCGTACCCGGTCATCAGCGACAACGACCTGGCCAAGATCGTGCACATCAACGATGACGGGGACCTGCCCGGCTTTGCCTCGTGCGTGATCGACGGCCGGTACGAGGCTTCAGGCGGCGGCGTTGCGCTGCAGGCCCGGCTGGCGGCGATCAGAGCCGAGGTGTCGGCGGCGATTGCCGCTGGCGCCCGGATGATCGTGCTGTCCGACCGGGGCGCCGCGGCCGGGGGTGGCCAGCCCGGCGGTCATCAGGGCGGGCCTCAGGGCGGGCATCAGGAGACAGCCGGGCTGGCGGACGAGTTCCTTGCGCCCATTCCGTCGCTGCTGCTGACCGGCGCGGTGCACCACCACCTCATCGCCGAGCAGACCAGGACCGCGGTCGGGCTGATCGTTGAAACGGGTGACGCCCGCGAGTGCCACCACATCGCGCTCCTGCTCGGCTACGGCGCGGCCGCGGTGTGCCCGTACCTGGCGATCGAGTCGGTCGAGGAGATGGTGCGGCGTGGCACGCTGCGGGAGGTCTCCGAGAGCCGGGCCGCGGCGAACCTGGTCAAGGCACTGGGCAAGGGCGTGCTGAAGATCATGTCGAAGATGGGCGTCTCCACGGTCGCGTCCTATACCGGTGCCCAGCTGTTCGAGACGGTCGGGCTGGGCCCGGAGGTGGTTGACTCCTGCTTCGTCGGCACGTCCTCTCCGCTCGGCGGTATCGGATTCGCCGAGCTAGCTGATGAGGTGGGGCGCCGGCACGCGATCGCGTACCCGGCCCGCGGCGGCCGGCCACACCGCCGGCTCGAGATCGGCGGCGAGTACCAGTGGCGCCGCGAAGGCGAGCCGCACCTGTTCAGCCCGGAGGCCGTGTTCAAGCTGCAGCACGCGACCCGGACTGGTCAGGACAAGGTATTCCGGGAATACACGCAGCTCGTGGACGACCAGTCCGCGAAGCTCATGACGCTGCGCGGCCTGCTGCGCATCCGCGGGCTGGATGTAACCGGCGATCGGGCGCCCGTGCCCCTGGACGAGGTCGAGCCGGTTGCCAGCATCGTGACCCGGTTCGCCACCGGCGCCATGTCCTACGGATCGATCTCCGCCGAGGCGCACGAGACGATCGCCATCGCGATGAACCGGATCGGCGGCCGGTCCAACACCGGCGAGGGCGGCGAGGACGCCCGGCGATACGTGGCCGACGACAACGGAGATCTGCGTCGCTCGGCGGTCAAGCAGGTCGCGAGCGGGCGGTTCGGTGTCACCAGCGAGTACCTCGTGAACGCGGACGACCTGCAGATCAAGATGGCCCAGGGTGCCAAGCCCGGCGAGGGCGGCCAGCTGCCGGGTCACAAGGTGTATCCCTGGATCGCCAGGACGAGGTACTCCACGCCCGGTGTCGGGCTGATCTCGCCGCCGCCGCACCACGACATCTACTCGATCGAGGACCTGGCCCAGCTCATCCACGACCTGAAGAACGCCAACCCGCTCGCCCGGGTGCACGTGAAGCTGGTGGCCGAGATGGGCGTCGGCACGGTCGCAGCCGGGGTGTCCAAGGCGCA